>NZ_JABVBF010000082.1 GCF_013344765.1 Acinetobacter lactucae | reverse complement strand
TTAGAATTGTTTATATAAAAACTTATCGCGAGCATTGACTATTCCAATATTAAGTTCTATTTTGGAACTTGTTGTTTTCATTCTAGCCAGATGTATAAAAATAAATGGAGCCAGAAAAATGATGGATGCAGTTCAGCAAAATAAAACAGATGTGACCGCATGTATTTTGTGTTCTAGAAACTGCGGTTTAAGTGTGGAAGTTAAAGATAATCAGTTTGTCAAAATTAAAGGCAATCCCGAACATCCATTTTCTCAAGGCTACATTTGCCAAAAAGCTGCCAGATTACAACACTATCAGCAACATGCAGACCGTTTGACCACACCTTTAAAACGCCAGCCAGATGGTTCATTTCAAGAAGTGAGTTGGGATGTGGCCATACAAGAAATTGCTGATCGATTAGTTCAGATTAGAGATGATTTTGGCGGGACCGCTTTTGCTTCTGTTGGGGGTGGTGGTCAAGGTAATCATCTGGGTGCAGCATATGGTCGACAACTCTTGCTGGCCATGAAAAGTTATTATGCCTACAACTCTCTTGCTCAAGAAAAAACGGGTGATTTCTGGCTCAATGGACGTTTGTTCGGTAGTCAGGCATGCCATACGACAGAAGATGTGGAGTATGCAGACTATGTCCTTTTTATTGGGACAAATCCATTTCAAGCCCATGGAATTCCCAACGCGCGAGATACGCTAAAACATATTAAGAAAGATCCGAACCGAACCATGGTGGTGTTTGACCCGCGAGTTAGCGAAACAGCCAAACAAGCAGATATTCATGTACAGCTAAAACCCGGAACAGATGCTTTCTTAATGTCAGCTATGATTGCGATCATTATTAAAGAAAAGCTTTATGATGCAACATTTATCGAACAGCATATGCACGGTTTTGAAGAGGTGAAAACAGCATTTAGTCGTGTGCCCATTGAAGACTATATTGCCAAAGCAGATGTTCCGGTCGATTTGATTTACCAAGTGGTTCGAGATTTTGCCAAAGCTAAAAGAGGCTGTGTGCGGATTGATTTAGGTATTCAACATACTTTAAATACGACACTAAATGGCTATTTAGAAAAACTACTGTACTTAGTGACTGGAAACTTTGGAAAGCAGGGCACCAATAATTTGCACACCATGTTTATTCCAATTTTAAGCGATACAGATGAAAGAAAGCCGAAATATCGACGTAGTGTTTACCATAAAATGTTCCCAATTTCTGGGTTCTTTCCCCCTAATATTTTACCTGATGAAATTTTAAAAGCAGGGGAAAAACGAATTCGTGCTGTGTTTGTAGATAGTTGTAATCCGCTATTAACTTACCCTGATACACCTGCCTACGAGAAAGCATTTAAAGCATTAGATTTGTTGGTTGTGATTGATGTTGCCATGACGGAAACAGCAAGACTAGCGGACTACATTTTGCCTGCTCATACTCAATTTGAAAAATGGGAATTTACTGGCTTTAATCTTGAGTTTCCTAAAAATGGTTTTCATCTAAGACATCCTGTATTGACTGCTCAAGCGAATACTTTGCCAGAGGCAGAAATTTATACACGATTACTTGAAGCCATGCAGGTGATTCCAAAACGTTTTCCGCTTTTAGAAAAAATAGCTTCAGTTGACTCTCAGAAAACAGCCTATTTCCCTTACTTGTCCGCATTAGGGCTTACCTTTGCGCGAAATAAAAAATATATCCCTTTTGCTGCCTCTATCATTTATCGAACTCTTGGCAAACGAATTGGCAATTCTGCAGATTCAGTTGCTTTTTTATTGCCGTTATCGATTCAATATGCTGTCTTACATACTAAGGCTGTACGTCGTGCAGGTTACAAAGGTAATCCTTTAACCTTAGGCGTTCGTTTATTTGAACAAATTTTAAAGCAACGTTCAGGTGTGGTGTTATCGCAACATGAATATGACGAAGTCTGGAAATTGGTGGCTTATAAAGATAAGAAAATACGCCTTGCTATTCCAGAGATGTTAACTGAGCTAGCAAATTTAAAAAATCATCAGGTTAATGCTGAAGAGTTTCCATTCATACTTTTATCAGGTGAGCGACGTAGTTATAACGCCAATCAAATTTACCGTGATCCAGCTTGGCGAAAAGTAGATGCAGAAGGGGCTTTACGAATTCATCCTGAAGATGCGAGAAACTTAAATGTAGATGCAGGAGGGCAGCTCAAATGTATCTCACAACATGGAGAAATTCAGGTTACTGTAGATTTTGATGAGGGAATGCGAAAAGGGGTAGTTTCACTTCCGCATGGCTATGGCATGCGCTTCCAAGGTGGAGAGCCAATTGGACCACAATTAAATCTGCTAATTTCTGGTGAGCATTGTGATCCTTTATCTAAAACGCCGTACCATAAATATGTACCCATACGTTTAGAAAAGTGCTAGAAATAGAGTAGACATATAACAGGTTGACGCCACAAAGGTTTTGTAAAGCTTTAAAACTGAGCTAAAACGGTAAGGCGAATATTTTAATTAAAACCTAAAGAATTATGGATGATAAATAGAATTGGAACAAATTTTGCTATAAAGATTAAAGCACTACTAAGGCGCAATTTTTTAAGTTTAATTGCTCATAATCAGTGCTAGCAATATTTGAACTGTTCTCGACATGAGTGCAAAAGATGAAACAATATCACTCTGAAAATACGCCATCTGTTCTACAAGACCAATATGGGCGTATCAAGCGAAAGTTACGAATTTCGGTAACCGATCGCTGTAATTTTAAGTGTGTATATTGCATGCCTGAACATCCTGAATGGCTAAATAAACAAGATTTGCTTAGTTTTGAGGCGCTTTTTCAGTTTTGCAGTTTTATGGTGCAACATGGTGTTGAAAGCATCCGTATTACGGGTGGAGAGCCATTAATGCGTCAAGGTATTGTCCATTTCGTCCGTGATTTACAAGCTCTAAAAGTATTAGGCTTAAAACGTATTTCAATGACCACCAATGGACATTATCTGGCTAAATACGCTCAGCAATTGAAAGATGCTGGTTTAGATGACTTAAATATTAGTTTAGATAGTCTTGATCCGATTCAATTTAAAGAACTCACCAAGAAAAAATTAGAACCAGTTCTTGAAGGTATTCAAGCTGCAAAAGATGCAGGTCTACCTTTTAAAATTAACTGCGTGTTAATGAAAAATAAAAATGACGATCAAATCTTACCTATGGCGAGATGGTCGATTGCCAACCATATTCCACTACGTTTTATTGAATTCATGCCACTTGATGGTGATGCACTCTGGTCAAATAAAGATGTGGTGAGTGAAGCTGAAATTTTACAGGCGTTACAACCGCATTATTCAGTACAAGTTATCGAGCAGCAGCATGAGCCAGCGCGCCAATATCTGCTTAACAATAGCTATGCTCTAGGCATCATTTCAACCATTACTCATTCATTTTGCCACCAATGTGATCGCATACGACTAACAGCACAAGGTGAGTTGTATAACTGTCTATTTGCGCAGCAGGGTTTAAATATTAAGCCACAGCTTCAAGCATTATTGCGCGCACAGAACTCAACCGATCATCTGCTGCATAGTCAGCAGTTAAAAGAGAGAGTTATGCCGTATATCTGGAACAAAGCCAAAGGCTTTCATGCCTTACAACATCAACAAACCCGTAAAATCAGTATGCATATGCTTGGGGGATAAATGCAGCAATCTATCCAAATTAAAATCGAATCGTTCGGTGCAATTGAAAAATTGCTTCCTCAAAATCTTTCGATCGTTTGTCCTACCAATATTTTAGTGAAAGATGTCTTAGATCAAATTGTGAGTTTACATCCAGAATGTACACAGGCCATGGAAAAATGTGCGTGTGCGATAGAGGATAACGTTATAACCAGACAATCTACTTTAAGTCAGCCGTGTACTTTGGTTTTATTGTCACCAGTTGCAGGAGGCTAAGCCATGCGAGATTTTGCCCGTATACAAGAGCAGGCTTTAAGTCTAGATACCTTTGATCCAATTGAATCATTTCCTGAATGCGGTGGAATTGATATTTTTATGGGTACGGTTCGTAATCATCATGAAGGCAAAGCTGTTAAGGCGTTGAAATATACTTCGTATAAACCGCTTTCTGAAAAAATGATACGTGAAATTGAACTGGAAATTGAGAAAAAGTATCAGGTATCTTATGTGCGAGTGATTCATCGGATTGGATATTTAGATGTTGGTGAAACAGCAATTATTGCAATTGCTTATGCAGCCCATCGCCGTGAAGCTTTTCAAGCATGTGAAGAAGCAGTTGAGCGCGTAAAGCATGAAGTACCTGTATTTAAAGAAGAGTTCTTTACAGATGGCACGAGTCACTATGTAGAAGGCTGCTGTATTCGTAAGGATGCACCGCACGAACACAAACATCACCATCATACCGGCCATGAACACTCACACTGAAATAAGCACGACTAGGATAAATAATGAAAAACGTAGGAATGAAGCCGGAAAGTTATCGTGTTGCTGAAGCACAAGCCATTTTATATGCACCACCACACTGTATCGAATTATTAAGACAAGGAAATACTGAAAAAGGCGATGCATTAAAAACTGCACGCGTTGCAGGAATCTTGGCAGCAAAACGAACTGATGAGCTGATTCCTTTGTGTCATCCACTGCCGATTTATCGTGCAGATGTTGAATATGAATTAGAACATGATTTTGTGAAGATTATTACCGTGGTTGAAACCATTGGTCCAACTGGCGTAGAAATGGAAGCCTTAACTGCTGCCAGTCTTGCAGGGTTAACCATTTATGACATGTTAAAACCGCATTGTGAACCAGAAGAGCTCTGGATGGATCAATGTAAATTGCTTAAGAAAAAAGGTGGGAAATCACACTTTAAGCGAGTTCTTCGTCAGCCTGTTTCGGCGGCTGTTATTGTGCTGTCCGATACTGTCGCAGCGGGTAGAAAGCCAGATACTGCCGGAAAATCTGTAGTTGAAACTTTAACCGAGGCAGGATTTGATCCAATTCATTACCAGATTTTGCCAGATGAAGCGGATACTTTAAAAAACTTAGTGCTTGAGCTGAGCAAATCATATGCTTGCATTATGACTGTTGGCGGTACGGGAATTGGTAAACGTGATATTACGGTCGATACGTTAGAGCCCCTTTTAGAACGTAAGTTAGATGGTTTAATGGAAGCTGCACGATCTTTTGGACAAAAACGCACGCCATATGCTGCAATGTCGCGTGGAGTAGCCGGTTTTATTGATCGTTCACTGGTGGTGACTTTGCCGGGAAGCCGTGGTGGAGCAAGCGAATCAATGGCTGCTATTTTACCTGCCTTAGTCCATATTTTTGATGTTTGCCGAGATTTACCACATCCGGGAGGCTATGAGTAATGGCTGGTTGTGGTGCGGAACGTGGATTGATTAGCGTAGATGAAGCAATTGAGCTGATTAGTAATCGTCCTAAAAAATTAGGTTCAATTCAGCAAGTGCTTCAAAATAGCCTAAGCAGGTATCTTGCTAAAGAAATTTATTCAGAAATTAATTTGCCAAGCTTTTCTCAAAGTGCTGTAGATGGTTATGCGCTTTGTAGCCATGCAGAAGATTTAAATAATCAAAAATTTCAGGTTACTGGTGAAATTCGTGCTGGAAGCGAAAGTCATGACATTTTGAGTGAAGGTCAGGCAATTCGTATATTTACGGGGGGTAAAATTCCTGAAGGTACAACACATGTTGCGAGGCAAGAAATAGTAGAGGTCATTTCAGCACAAGAAATTTCTTTAACGGAGCATATACGCCCTCAAGCTGACATTCGTTTTACTGGCGAAGAAATCGAGAACGGACAGTTACTTGCACAAGTTGGGCAGTTTCTAAATATTGGAAGTTTGGCTGCCTTAAGTATGGCGGGTGTACAA
The DNA here is from genome assembly GCF_013344765.1 of Acinetobacter lactucae. Lineage (GTDB taxonomy): Bacteria > Pseudomonadota > Gammaproteobacteria > Pseudomonadales > Moraxellaceae > Acinetobacter > Acinetobacter lactucae_A. The sequence continues at coordinate 8,710 of NZ_JABVBF010000082.1, read as the reverse complement.
ACAGTTGACGTTTATCGTGCACCGAAAGTCGCTGTTTTAGTCACTGGAGACGAAGTTGCCGAAAAAGCAGAAGATCTTGCAGAAGGCAAAATCTTTGATGCAAATGGTCCATTACTAAAAGCTTGGTTTGAAGATTATGGTTTAGAGATTGAACTCATTCATGTGGCAGATGAAGCGGCGCAAGTCACGCATTACTTTAATGAGTTAAAAGACAGTCATGATGTTATCATAACCACAGGTGGAGTGTCCGTAGGTGATTATGACTTTGTTCGTCCATGCGCTTTTGAGGCTGGCTTTGAACAGATCTTTTGGAAAGTAAAACAAAAGCCGGGTAAGCCACTCTTTTTTGCTGAATATTCTCACACGGAAAAAAATCACCGTTGTTATTTGCTGGGGCTACCCGGTAATCCGGCTGCGGTCTATGTATCAATGCAAGTTTACGGTAAAGCATTGCTTGACACTTTGCAGGGAAATCAAGCAGGGCCGGATTGGTTTAGTGCAATTTTAGATCATGATTTAAAAGAAGATGCGCGTGAACGTTTTCTAAGAATGCATGCTTATTTTGACAATGGACAACTTAAAGTTAAAAGTCTGACAAAACAGCAATCACACATGCTTAGTAATTTAATGCAGGCCAATTGTCTGGTGCGAATTCCAGCAAGTGTGAAACTAGAAGCAGGTCATATTTTGAAGGGTGTATTCATCTCAAATTAATGATGAGTAATAATAGATATAACTCACTATACGATTGGGTGAGTTATATTTGTTAAGCGAATTTATATAATAGCTTTCTATTTTTTATAATAAAAATTCTTTTATAAAGTTGATAAGAAGTTATTTTTATAATGAATCTTGCATAACTCGTGGTAAGTGGTTTAGGGTATAAACAATAGGGCCGTTAGGCTAGAAAATATCGAGGAACGCATAAAGATGAAATGGGATGACATCGGTGATCAACCTTGTTCGGTTGCTCGTATGCTATCAGTGATTGGCGATCGATGGACGATGCTAATATTACGTAATGCTTTTATGGGAATACGCCGCTTTGACGATTTTCAAAAATCATTAGGTGTAACTCGTCATGTCCTTTCAGATCGTTTAAAGCGTTTGGTTGAATATGAAATTTTAGCCAAAGCTCCTTATTTTGATCGTCAAGAACGCTTTGAATATCGCCTCACTGATAAAGGTTTTGAACTTTATCCAATTATTTTATCTATGGCGAATTGGGCAGATAAATGGATGGATCAAGGTTTAGGTAAACCTTTAGAATATCGTCATAAAACTTGTGGTCATAAGTTTGAACCAGTCATGGTATGTTCGGTTTGCCGTGAACCTTTACATGCAAAACAAGTTCAGGTTTCAGCTGGGCCGGGTTATTTTGCATATATGCAGCAAAAACAGAAACAAGCTTAATTTTTCTTATTACCAATCATGAAGACTCTTGTTGAATCGCATCAGCTAGAGTCTTATAAATGTGGTCATGATTTGACTGTGTTACATTAAAACGGATGAATTGACTAGCATTGGGAGCTTGGCTAAACGCATTTCCTGGTGCAAGAATAACTTGATGATTAATACAATATTTTGCAATTTTTGAAGCTTCAACACCCTCTGGCAAATGACACCAAACAAAAATTCCCGCTTGAGGCTTAATCCATGGCTTTATGCCCAAAGGTTCTAGTTTGGTAATGGTCTCGTGCATCGCTTTGGTTAAACGAACCTTTAATAGTTCTATATGTTTACGGTAAGACCCATCTGTTAATGCACTTAATAAAACTTCAGCCGATACTCCATTGTGAGAAAAACTGGTGGCAATTTTCAGGTCAGTGAGCTGATCAATCCATTCTGGCTTTGCAGTAATATAACCACAGCGAATAGATGCTGATAACGTTTTAGAAAAACTTCCAATAAAGATTACATGTGAGAGATTATCCAAAGCTGCAAGCCGAGGAGTCGCGTTATATTCAAAATCTGAAAAAATATCATCTTCAACGACAATCAAATTGGATTGCTCAATCAGTTTTAATAATTGATGTGCTGTGGAAAGAGACAGTGTTGCACCAGTTGGATTGTGAATTCCTGAGTTGGTGATATAAAGACGTGGATTGTAAGTCTCAATTGCTGCTTTAAATGCCTCTAAGTCAGGGCCTGTTGGTGTATAAGGAATACCAATAACTTTGACTTGATGAACTTTAAGTAATGCATGAAAGTTGAAATAACAAGGATCATCAATGAGAACGACATCATCGGGCTTTAGTAAAAATCGACAAACCAAATCAATCGCTTGAGTTCCCGAATCAGTTAAAAGTACTTGGTTTAGATTCGCCTCTATCCCTTTTGCTTGAGCACGCCTTGCCAGTAAGTCACGTAAAGCTGGTAATCCCAATGGTGTTGAATACCCCATTAAACAATCATTTGGGCTTTTCGCGGCCGTCCTTAAAGCTTTACGAATACTGTCTAACGGCATCCAGTCATCAGGTAGCCAACCGCAACCGGGCTTAAAAACATCTGCTTTCGCTTCCAAAGATTGACGTGAAATCCATAATGGATCAACTGAACGATCTAATTTAGGGCCTAATTCACTTAAAGCTAAAGGTGCGAGCGGACCAACGATATAAAAACCAGATCCAGTTCTTGATTCGATTTTGCCTAAAGCAATTAATCTTTCATACGCTTCTACAACTGTTGATACTGAAAATCCCAGATCATTTGCTAATTTACGAACAGAAGGCAAGCGTGCTCCCGGCAATAAAGATCGATTTTTTATTTGTCGCTCAATCTCTGAAATGACAATTTCAATTTTTGTTTTGCTCTGGTTCACGTGCTTAAAATCCAAACTGTACTGGTTGTTAATACATAACAGTTCTTTTAAATTGTACTGCTTTGTATCTGGTTTAATCACCTTAGCACAGCTTAAATTCTTCGTATAGTGACGGAGAAAATTATGAATAGGTTTATGAATGGCTGGGTGAATGGTTTTATTGGCGTGGCTATTTTTGCGGGGTCACTGCCAGCAACACGTGTAGCGGTAATGGGGTTTGAACCAGGCTTTCTAACCGCAGCACGAGCTGCGATAGCAGGTATTTTGGGGCTTATTCTTATTTTAGTTTTAAAACAAAAGAAACCAGCCAAACAAGATTGGTGGCCTCTTGCCATTGTTGCTGTGGGGGTGGTGATCGGTTTTCCATTGTTTACAGCACTTGCTCTACAGCACATGAATGCAGCCCATTCAATTGTATTCGTTAGTCTTTTGCCGCTTGCAACTGCAATATTTGCTGTACTGAGAGGCGGAGAAAAACCAAATCATTTTTTCTGGATATTTGCAGTATTGGGGAGTGCGGTTGTTTTCGCTTATATGTTTTTCATTTCTGGTGATACATCACTTGGAATAGGGGACTTTTATATGTTGATGGCAATTATTTTCTGTGGGTTTGGCTATGCAGAAGGCGGTGTACTTTCAAGAAAAATAGGCGGGTGGCAAGTCATTTGTTGGGCACTTATTTTGTCTTTACCTTTTATGGTGTTGCTTACCATTTTCTATATGCCAGCTTCATTCCAAAGTGTGTCTCCATCAGCTTTAGTTGGTCTTATTTATGTGTCTTTGTTTAGTATGCTGATTGGCTTTTTCTTTTGGTACAAAGGACTGGCACAAGGCGGTATTGCTGCCATAAGCCAACTACAACTTTTACAGCCTTTAATGGGGCTAGGTATTGCAGCGGCTTTATTGCATGAACATGTGAGCTGGTCAATGTTAGTGGTCACAGCAGCAACTATTTTATGTGTCGCTGCTGCTAAAAAATTTACTTAACTTTATAAGCAATTTGCTGGTTTAGGAACACCCGCCAAACGACTCAAATGACGTGCAACTAAACCAGTATTAAATTGTTGCTGTAAAACAGCATTATTAATCTCTGGACTTACCGTTTTCATTAAAAATTTAATGAGCGGGCGAGTTGCAGGAGAGTGCCCAAACTGTTGATAAAACTGGCGTACAGCAGTTAAAACTTCGAAATGCCACTCGGTGAGTTCAATATCAAGTGACTTGGCAAGCTCTTGTGCAACTTCAGGATTCCAAATTGTGTAATCAACCAAATGACCATCTTGGTCTAATTCTAAATTCATGAAACTAGCCTAAATATATTATTTAAAAGAAATACAACGATTAAATGTTAAAACAAGATCTGCAAATTGATCATAGTCCAATACATTTATCTGAGTTAAAGTATCCGTATCGATTAAATCTTTTTCGATGCTTAAGCATGAAATACTTTCAAACTGCTGAATCATTTCAGCTGAAAGTCGTGCAACAGAATCACCCATAAAAATAATCTGGTCACCTGCCTGAAAAAGATGACTTAACTCATCAATAATCTTAGGCGTAGCATGGTAAGAAGATTGCACAAGATAAAGCGTTGATGGATTCATTAAACTTACACCTTCATCTACCAATATAGAACATGATCAAAAGATTGAATAAACTCAGCATTCAACTGAACAAATTCAATCTCTTGCTCGGTTTTTTGTACAAGAGGATGTTGCTGATTTTTACTTTCAATCAAAATAGGGCTCAAGTCGTAGAACTCAAAACTTTCGACCATATTTGAAGCTACTTTAAAAGCCTGAGTAAACTGATCAAAGCTCAAATCATTTTGCAAAAGACTAAGAGCAGCATCTTTCAATAATACTTTGACTGGTGAGCCAAAGGTTGCTAAAACCATAGTAGCGGAAAGGCTTTCATTGATTTGAAGACTGGTTAAATTGGCTTGGCTTAAGATGACGAGTACAGATTTCACACAATATACCTTTTAAAAGCAACAATCTAAGCAAACAAAGTAACTTAAAATTGAATAAGACGAGATGCTGACTGTACTGCATCAGCAAGTTCACCTAACCCGACAAGTTCAAAGTCTTTGGCAAGGTTGTGATGAGTGAGGTGATGGCGACTAGCATTTTCTGCATCTGTAATACCACGAGCGAGGGCAGCACTCACACAAACAGGAAGACGAATCGCAAGCTTTTGCCATTCATGCGTTAGATTACGCTGGTCGTCAGGAACCCATTGAAAATCATTAGCAACCTGCACGCCATCTTGGTAAAAGAATACACGGAAGTCTTCATTTTTACTTTTGAGTGCCTGAGCAAGTCCTAACGCATGCCAAGCATGAATGGAAGTAGGAGCAGAGGTAATTAGTAGTAATGTACTCATTGAGAATTCACTATGGTCATACGTCTAAATGGGCGTAGATACATTAAGAGAAAGGTAAGTATACAATGATTTTAGTGACAGGTGGTTTAGGCTTTATCGGTTCACACATTGCGTTGAGTCTCATGGCTCAAGGGCAAGAAGTGGTAATCGTCGATAATTTGGCTAATTCGACCTTGCAAACGCTTGAACGGCTAGAGTTTATTTCTGGTATGTACGTTCCATTTGTCAAACTTGATGTACGAAATACCCCAGCATTGAATAAGGTTTTCGAGCAATATTCAATTGACGCGGTTATTCATACTGCTGGGTTTAAATCAATTGAAGAATCTAACCTTAAACCTCTTGAATATTATAATGATAATGTTAGTTGCATCATGAGTTTACTACGTGCCATGCAACGTACAGGTGTTCGTCACTTCATTCATTTATCTAGTCTTGCAGCTTATGGGAAATCTGGATTGCAATTAAGCGAAACAGACGAATTTAATTATACTTATCCTAATCCCTATATTAAGTCTCAACAGATGATTGAAGAAATTATCCGCGATACTTATAAAATTGATCACGAATGGAAAATTGCGATTTTACGATTGTCTAATATCGTAGGTGCATTTGAACATGGGGTACTTGGAGAGTATGTCGCTCAACTTCCTAAAAATATTGTACCGCTTGCAATGCAAGTCGCAGCAATGCAACGTGATTTGATTGAATTACAAGATCAAGCTGAAACGTCAGATCATACGACTGAACGCAGTTTTCTACATGTTTTAGATTTGTGCGAGGCGGTGAGTGCGAGTTTACATTGGCTACGTGAACAAACGCATTGTTGCGAAGCATTTAATATTGCTCATGATAAAGTTCATTCAATTCGTCAATTACTCGATGAAATTTCCCAAGTCACTCAAGCTGAGATTCCGACACAATCAGCAATTTATAAACATGTTGAGTTAGATCAAGTTGGGGCTAATATTGGGAAGGCAAAAACCTTATTACAATGGTCGCCGAAACGCGCGTTAAAACAAATGATCGAAGATGAATGGCGCTTTTATCAAAATACGCTAAATGGAAGATGAGATAATGATTCTTATTTACAATACTAGTATGGTTGAGTAGGATATTCAAAATTAACTAGCCAGAGCAAATACTTGCTTCAGCCCGTGAGTTCTTTATTGAGATAACCGAGGTTTCTATGCAAACACGAATTGAACATGACACGATGGGTGAGATTGAAGTTCCAAATGAAGCATTGTGGGGGGCACAGACTCAACGCAGCTTGCAGAACTTTAAAATCGGGCAAGAACGATTACCGCGTGCCATGATTCGAGCAATGGGTTTAGTCAAAAAGGCTGCTGCAATAACCAATGCTGAACTTGAACAATTACCACAAGATTTGAGCCAATATATTGTGGGCGCAGCTGAAGAGGTGATTGATGGCAAGTGGGATTCACAGTTTCCTTTAGTGGTCTGGCAGACGGGTTCTGGTACGCAAAGTAACATGAACTGTAATGAAGTGATTGCCAATATTGCCAACCAAAAATTAGGTCAAGCATTGGGTGCGCAAAAACCTGTACATCCAAATGATCATGTCAACCGTGCTCAATCAACGAACGATTCATTTCCAACGTCTATTCATGTTGCAGCAAGTTTGCAAATTAACGAATTGCTCATCCCTGCCGTCGAGCAACTTAAAGCGACTTTGCAAAAAAAGTCTGACGAATTTCAAGACATCGTCAAAATTGGCCGTACTCATTTGCAAGATGCCACGCCATTAACTTTAGGCCAAGAATTTAGTGGCTATGTATCTCAGCTTGAGCATGGATTGGTTCGACTACAACAAGCTCTAAGTGGTCTATATGAGTTGCCATTAGGTGGCACAGCAGTAGGGACAGGGTTAAATGCACATCCTGACTATGCAGTGAAAGCAGCAGCTCAGCTTGCTCTACTTACAGGTTTGCCATTTGTAACTGCACCTAATAAATTTGAAGCACTAGCAGGGCGTGATGCGGCTGTTTTTGCATCAGGTGCATTGAAAACTTTAGCTGTAAGCTTAAATAAAATTGCGAATGATATTCGTTGGTTGGCAAGTGGTCCCCGTTGTGGTTTTGGTGAAATCCGTATTCCTGAAAATGAACCTGGTTCAAGCATTATGCCGGGAAAAGTAAATCCGACACAAAGTGAAGCAATGACCATGGTTGTCGCGCAAGTGCTTGGAAATGATACGACCATTAACGTGGCTGGTGCTTCCGGTAACTTTGAGTTAAACGTATTTATGCCTGTAATTGCTTATAACTTATTGCAGTCTATTCAATTGCTTGGTGATGCGTGTAATAGTTTTAATGACCACTGTGCGGTAGGAATTGAGCCTAATCGCGATAAGATTGACCACTTCTTACATAACTCTCTCATGTTGGTCACAGCGTTAAACCCAGTGATTGGTTATGAAAATTCTGCAAAAGTTGCAAAGACTGCTTATAAAGAAAATAAAACGTTGAAGCAGGTTGCTGTTGAGCTTGGTTTGGTTACAGCAGAGCAATTTGATGAAGTGGTAAAACCTGAAAAAATGGTTTCACCAAATAGCAAGTAATCACTAAAACAATGTAAGCGTTAATGTGTATATAAAAGCCCTCATCCGAGGGCTTTTATAGGTAGAGACTAACTTATAGCTTGAGATAGGAAAATATCAAAGTAAGCTTTCTATATATTCCCAACCATGAGATTTCATCGCTTCAAATTTCTTTTTTAGCTCTTCTTTTTCGTGGTCATGAGGATTGCCTGCTAAAAGAACATGGTACGAGTTAGATTCTGGTTCTATGGTCACTTCAATAATTTCTACGGGTTGAATCACTCCGCTCTCAGTTAAACCAGAGTCGATAAAACACATTCCTTTTACAGGAATAACAGTACAGTCGTATTCTTTGGAAATAAAATAATTATTTGCTGAGGCGGAATACGTACGTGATGCTCTTACTTTCATGTGTACCTCCTTCAAGCGTAGAAATAGAATGCTTTAGTCTGGCGCGCTTGTTAAGTTAATACTGTTTAATTTATATAGTGATTTTATTTTTTACTTCAATATTCTAGTTATCAATTTTTTTATTAGCATCGACTGAGGTTAATTATAACCTGCTGCTAGTGATTTCGATCTAATTAGATGAGAAGAATTTATAGCAAAGTGGTTTTTAAATAAACTATAAAAATACTTGTTTGAGGGCATATCTTTTATGAGGGTCTAATTTTCGTTTTCTTCGTCAGAACCTTAATAATTCTGAAAACTTGATTACCAAGTTTGATCTTTTGATGAATAGTTGCATGATCCAGTTGATCCCATAGTTCAAATGGAAAAAACTCTGAACTATGATCAAATATCCATAACCATTGGTAGCTATTGTTAAGCGTATTTTTATCAAAACGAACATCTTGAACTTTAACAATCTTAAACTGTTTATGATGTTCGTCTTGAAGAATAATTTCATGATTCTCCATTGGACATCCACACATTAAAGA
>NZ_JABVBF010000081.1 GCF_013344765.1 Acinetobacter lactucae | reverse complement strand
TAGTTAAAGAAATCACTATTATTCTAATAATAAAAATAGTGCTCCTCTTAACGATCAAACATATTTGGTTTGATGCTCCCACCATCCCCAAAAATTTTGACAATCAGGTCGCCGAGCATATTGCTGGCGATAACATTTCCCACATTAAGGAGACACGTTGATGATTTCTGAAAGCGTGGTTGATCTTTCGCGGTTCCAATTTGCAATGACCGCAATGTATCACTTTCTTTTCGTCCCTTTAACTCTAGGTTTGGCATTTATCCTTGCCATCATGGAAACCACTTATGTCATTTCTGGTAAAGAAATTTACAAGGATATGACTAAATTTTGGGGAAAGTTATTTGGTATTAACTTTGCTTTAGGGGTAACAACTGGCTTAACCATGGAGTTCCAATTTGGAACAAACTGGGCTTATTACTCACACTATGTAGGTGATATTTTTGGTGCTCCATTAGCAATTGAAGGCCTTATGGCATTCTTTCTTGAGTCTACATTTATTGGTTTATTTTTCTTTGGATGGGATCGTTTAAGTAAGGTTCAGCATCTAGGCGTAACATGGTTAGTCGCTCTAGGTTCTAACATGTCAGCGCTTTGGATTTTAGTGGCGAATGGTTGGATGCAAAACCCAGTAGGTGCTGCATTTAACTTTGAAACCATGCGTATGGAATTAGTTGATTTCGGCGCGCTTATCTTTAACCCTGTAGCTCAGGTGAAATTCGTACATACCGTTTCTGCGGGCTATGTAACTGGTGCAATTTTTGTACTTGCCATCTCAAGCTATTACTTACTTAAAAAACGTGATCTTCCTTTCGCACGTCGCTCATTTGCAATTGCTGCCATTTTCGGTCTTGCATCTACACTTTCAGTGATTCTGTTAGGTGATGAATCTGGCTATGAGCTCGGTGATGTTCAAAAAACTAAACTCGCTGCGATTGAAGCCGAATGGGATACTCACCCTGCTCCTGCTCCATTTACTTTGTTTGGTGTACCAAACCATGAAGAAATGCGGACAGATTACGCAGTTAAAATTCCCTATGCATTAGGTTTAATTGCAACTCGGTCAACAACTAAAGAAGTTACTGGTCTTAAAGATCTCATGCAACAGCACGAAGTTCGTATTCGCAACGGTATGCTTGCCTATGCTGAACTTGAAAAATTACGTGCAGGCGATCGCTCACCAGAGTTATTGGCCTCTTTTGAAAAAAATCAAAAAGATCTAGGTTATGGTCTACTTCTTAAGAAATATGCACCAAATGTAGTTGATGCAAGCGAGCAAGATATTAGATCCGCTGTAAAAGATACTGTTCCAAATGTTACAGCACTATTTTTCTCATTCCGCGCAATGGTTGCCTCTGGTTTCTTAATGCTATTACTTTTCATTTTAGCGACTTGGGCCGTAGCAAAAAGAAATGCTGAAAATAAACCTTGGTTACTTAAATATGCATTGTTTGCTCTTCCGCTTCCTTGGATTGCTGCACAAACTGGTTGGTATGTAGCTGAAGGTGGTCGTCAACCATGGTCTATTGGTGAAATCTTACCAACTCATCTATCTGCATCAAGTTTAAGTACTGGTGACGTATGGGGTTCAATTATTGCGCTAGCAGCGTTCTATACCGCTCTTTTGATTATTGAAATGTATTTAATGATCAAATTTGCTCGCTTAGGGCCAAGCTCTCTACACACTGGCAAATATCATTTTGAAAAGCAAGAGCCGAAAACAGCTGTTAATGGGGAGGCTTTATCATGATTGAATACGAGTTATTAAAAATCATTTGGTGGGTCTTAGTTGGCGTACTACTCATCGGCTTCGCTCTGACTGATGGCTTTGACATGGGTTCTATGGCTCTCATGCCTTTCGTTGGAAAAACCGATAGCGAACGCCGTGCTGCAATCAACACGATTGCACCACATTGGGATGGGAATCAGGTCTGGTTTATTACGGCGGGCGGTGCACTATTTGCTGCTTGGCCAATGGTCTATTCAGTTGCCTTCTCAGGCATGTACTGGGCACTCTTATTAGTTCTATTTGCACTTTTCCTAAGACCCGTAGGTTTCGATTATCGTTCTAAACTTGAAAACAGCAAATGGCGTAACTCTTGGGACTGGGGTCTGTGCATCGGTGGTGCTGTTCCAGCGCTGGTGTTTGGAGTGGCCTTCGGTAATTTGTTTTTAGGTATTCCTTTTAGTTTAGATAGCACATTACGCTCTGAATATACAGGCAGCTTTTTTGCTCTTCTTAACCCCTTTGCTCTAGTTTGCGGTGTTGTAAGTCTGTCTATGCTTTGTGCGCATGGTGGTGCATGGCTCACGCTACGTACTGATGAAGCTTTAAAACAACGCTCTGCCAAAGCCACTCAAATTATGGCAATTGTATTTTTAATTTGCTTCCTTGTGATTGGAGCATGGCTGTATTTCGGACAAGTGCCAGGTTATAGCTATGCTGTTGCCATAGATCCAAATGCTGCGCTTAACCCTTTAGCTAAAGAAGTAGTGACTAATAGCAATCCGGGTTGGATGAACAATTACAGCACTTATCCAATTACTAAAGTTGCCCCAGTTCTGGCAATCTTAGGCGCAATCATCGCAATTTTTGCATCTTCAAAAGCAAAAGCAGGTCTAAGTTTTACTGGTACAAGCTTAATGATTGTAGGAACAATTTTAACTGCTGGCTTTGCCCTATTCCCATTCCTACTTCCATCTAGTATCAATCCTAACTCTAGTTTGACAATGTGGGATGCTGTATCAAGTCACCTTACTTTAGGCGTTATGACTGTCGCAGCCTGCATTTTTGTTCCTCTTATTTTGATCTATACCAGTTGGTCTTATTACAAAATGTGGGGAGTCATCACTAACAAACATATCGAGTCAAACTCGCATAGCTTGTATTGAGGAGAAGTCAATGTGGTATTTCGCATGGATCCTAGGCATTTTGATGGCATGTTTTGCGGGCGTACTCAGCGCGCTTTATATCGAACATCATCAAAATTTAGATGAGGAATAAATGATGGCAAAAGCAATGACAGCATCAAATCATCGAAAAGCTCAAGCATTTGCAATGGCCCTTTCTTTTCTGTTGGCATTGCCTCTTGCTGCAATTTTGTTGGTTTATCCTTCACTCATGCTAGATGCTAACGGACACTATAATCATAGCCAGCTTATGCTGGTGATGATTGGTATTTCTGGTGGCTTTATTTACGGAGTGGGTTTTGTACCCAACTTCTGGTTATGGAAATGGCTATTTAGCCCATGGGTGGCTTGGCCTCTCATGCTGTTAGGTTATTACATCTGGTTTCTCACCTAAATCAAAAAGACCTCATCTGAGGTCTTTTTTCATTTCGATTAATTTAATAGGTACTCATATTAAATTAATTCGATTGTTCAGCTAACCATGCCATAAATTTTTGACGCTCAGCTTTAGAAGCTTTCTGCCATGTTTCTACTAAACGTTGATCATTTGTTTGTGCTACACCCGTTACTGGCATAGATGTTGGAGCTGGTACAGCCACCTGAACAGAAGTAGGTTTAGCAGAGGCATAAACTGCCTCAGGCTGCGATTTAGATGATTTGGTCGTAAAGTCAGTAACTTTACCTAGCAAGCCTGTTGCAAACCATGGTTTTGCCTCATTGTTTGCGCCAGTTTGTTGCACAATTAATTCATTATTTGCGCTGTACAAAGCCACAGTTGGTTGCTCAGCATATTTCTTTGCTTGTTCAAATTGTTTTGGCGCATCTACCATTGCGAGCTTATAAGTTTGCCCATCCTTGAGTGCTGGAGTTTGAATCGTCACTACTCCAGATTTAACAATATCATGCTCCCCGCTCAAATGTTCAAAGTATTCTTGATAGCGCACACTTAAGCTTGTTTCACCAGCATCGACTTTATAATTATTTTTAGATGAACGAAATAACCCAGAGTTGACTTCCTGACCATTCACCGCAAGGATTACAATTTCCTCTGGTGCCGTAATTGTAACTGCTGAAAATACCGAACCGCTGAGTAATAAACCAATTGCAGCAACACCTAATCTTAAAGTCATCTGTCTCTTTCTCTGTGTTTGATAAGCTATTAAATCATGAGCAATATGCAATATGATTGTGACTATTTTATGACAGTGCAGTGATCCATTAATTTTTCGATTTATTATTATTAAATATACATTTGAATTTTATCAATTTCCTTTGGTTTAACCTTTTTATTAATTCAAAAAACACATAAAAAAAGAGTACCTATTTAGGTACTCTTTTTTAACTTTCAACTAGTTGAAAGTTTTGAAACGATCAGCATCATTAATAAATGCTTTTTCACCTGCTGGTGCTTCAACCGAACCAAATACTAATTGAGCACGTAATTTCCAAGTTGCAGGAACATCAAAAGCTTCAGCTGCTTCAGCATCAACAATCGGGTTATAGTGCTGTAAAGATGCACCTAAACCAAGCTCTGAAAGCGCAGTCCAAGTTGCAAATTGAGCAATCGCACTTGAATGTTCAGACCATACTGGGAAGTTATCTGCATATAATTCGAATTGCTCTTGTAAGCTTTTAACAACAGCTTGGTCTTCATAAAATAAAACCGTGCCAACACCAGCTACAAAGCTATCAATTTTTGTGTTTGTACCAGCAAAAGCTTCAGCAGGAACAATTTTACGTAATGCTTCACGAACTAAATTCCAGAATTTAGCATGTGATTCACCGTATAGTGTCACCACACGTGAAGACTGCGAGTTAAAAGCTGAAGGACTATGTTTAACCGCTTCACGAATAGTTTCTTCGATTTTAGTGCGATCCAATGCAACATTTTTACCAATTGCATAAATAGTACGACGATTTTTAATTTTATCTAAGAAAGTAGACATTTTGTTATTTCCTACCTATTGATTGACCAAGGGTCGTTGTTTGGGAATGAATACAGTGTATTAAAGTCATTTTTCATAATCAGCATTAAAAATATGACAGTTCGTTTTATTTTCGCAACAATAAAAAAAGATATACATATAAAAAAAGCTTCACGTTTTAGTGAAGCTTTTGAATGCTAACAACCGTTTTACTTATCAGTTTCAAACAGCGCCGCAACAAATGATTTAGCCGAGAATGGTCTTAAATCATCAATTTTTTCACCAACACCAATAAAACGAATTGGCACATGAGTACGACTTGCAATATTAAAGAGCACGCCACCTTTCGCAGTCCCATCCAGTTTGGTAATTGTGATACCAGTTAAACCCACAGCTTGGTCAAACTCTTGCACTTGGTTAATCGCGTTTTGCCCTGTACCAGCATCTACTACCAACATAATTTCATGAGGTGCAGTTGCATCAATTTTTTGCATCACACGTTTAACTTTTTTGAGTTCTTCCATCAAGTTACTCTTATTATGTAAACGACCTGCCGTATCTGCGATTAATACGTCAATTCCTTTAGCACGAGCACTTTCAAAAGCATCAAAAATAACAGAAGCACTATCAGCTCCGTGACCTTGAGCTACCACAGAGATATCATTACGTTCACCCCAGATCTGTAATTGTTCTGTCGCTGCGGCACGGAATGTATCTCCAGCAGCCAACATCACTTTTTTACCTTCACCCTGTAAACGTTTCGCTAATTTACCAATAGTTGTGGTTTTACCAACACCATTTACCCCAACCATTAAAATCACATAAGGCGATTTGTTAGGATCAATATGCAAAGGTTTAACACGTGGGGCCAACAAAGCCACCAACTCTTCTTGCAACGCTTTATATAGAGAGTGGGAATAGATCAAATCACCACGAGCTGTACGCTCTGTTAAATTGGTAATGATCGTTTTAGTCGCTTCAACACCAATATCTGCAACTAATAATTGCTCTTCTACTTCTTCAAGTAACTCATCGTCAATTTCCTTTCCGCCAATCAAGATATTGACCATACCATCAGCGAAATTACGACGAGTTTTAGTTAAGCCTTCTTTCATCCGGCCAAAAAAACCAGTTTTTGGTTGTTCAGCCGCTGTTTCTGTAGAAGCTAATTCAACTTTGGCTGCTTCAATACTTTCTTGTGTTTTAACAGGAGATTCAACGATGGGAACATCGATAGCAGGTAAATTAGGTAATGTGACATCGTCATCACCGATCTCAGCATCTATCAAGAATTTATTTTGCATATTCGATTGTTGCTCCATGCGGATTCCTTGAAAAGCAGCGTGTTTAAAAAGATAAAGTTTAGCATAAATTCAAAATTTTTCCTGCCACAATACTGCTCAAAAAGCTTTGGAAACCAAGATTTAGACTATTTCACTAGTTTACTGAGTATCTTCCTGAGCTAGTGCTGGATATTGTCTAATGTGAGCACCTTCAAATTGATATGCATGCATTAATTTTAAATACTCTGCTCTATGAATTTCTGATTGGGCTATAAGCAACTCAGCCATATGTTGAGTTCTAGGATAAGTTGCCTGATGTGAGAGTTGTATAATTCGTTGATATTGTTCCAGGCTAATAGGCCGAAGTAATGCTAAATATGACAGCACAAAAATACAGCCAATGACGATAACCACAAATAGGTTAAAACATTGATCAACTTTTAAATCAGACTTTAATTTAAGGAAATTTTGTTTGAATATGAGCATGACCTACCTCGAATTAGTGTAGTGTAGGGTTCAATACTCATAAGCACAAGATCAAACATCCAGTAAGGCCAAGAATCGCACCTTACTGGATAATAATACTTAGCTTATTAGTGAACGAATAACAGAAAAGTATAAAATTGCCGCAATAATTACCAACACTAAAAACATGGCAAAAATACTTAATCCTTCTTCTGCATCTGCTGGATGCAACTCGTCTTCATCAGCAATTTTTCTCAGTTCGCCATCATAGACTTGATAAAACCAGTTTTTTTGTGCAGGTTCCAAGTGCCGAGCAAAGTCAAATACTCTTTTGCGCTGAGCAAGACAATAGTCCCCTAAATGGATCTCTTGATGGAAGATCGCTTCATCTAATAGTTTGCGATGATAATGGGCTAGTTCTATGATTTGTTCCTCTCTAGGTGGAGTATCAAAAACAAAGCCGTCGATTGTATTTGTCATATTTTATTCTCCTTGTCTTTTATTCTCATATTGATTTTACTCAAAATTATTTGTGAATAATGTTTAATCATGTATCCTAATAGTGAATAAAGTGGTTTGCACCAATAGTTGACAAATCCATTAATTTGTAATATTAGTTTAACATTACTAAGTTAAATTAATTTAAAGGCAGTGGCCTTTAGAAAAAAGTAATCATAATTACAATAAGGAGTTTTCTATGATTCAACGTATCTCTCATCATGATTTAGAACATGTATACGCAACTGCAGTAAACACAATTCACTCTCAAATGAATTTTCAGGATGCAGTTGCACAGCTAGAAGAAGTTGCTCGCGCTGGGCATGGTAAAGCTGCTTTGTTTTTAGCAGAATTGTATTATCAAGGTTTCCGTGTCGAACGTGACTCACTTAAAGCACAATACTGGCAAAAGTTAGCCACAATGCAAGCATGAAGAAACGTCACTTAGGTGGCGTTTTTTTATGTCCGTAAAAATTTGATATAAACCAATTCATCCCTTATCTCTTCTTGCGCTTCACCAAAGCTTTAATCGCTTTGTCTTACTCAGGTGGCGTTTTTTATGCCTGTACTTACCTAAAGTTATTAATTAATTTAAAAATTTAGACACTTTAAGTAGAGGATATGAATTTCACAGCTGGAATATTTGTTTACGATTTGATACCAGTTTAAACTGAAATGTCATCTGATTTTTCTATAATAAGCAAGATAAGTTAAGAACCTTTAAATTCACAATGAAAAGTTTAAGTAATCTACAACCGGTTTCAAAAGACTTGATGATTAAGATTTATATTTTAAGAACCATGATGTACTGCGGCGTTCTTTGGGGTTTATTTCATCAAGGATGGGCTATTAAATCAGATCAGGAAGATTTTATTTTTCCTTTTTGGCTTAATGGCTTACAAGCACATCGCTATGCAAAAGAACATTGGCCGCATTACAAACCAAGAAGAATTACTCCTAAAGATTTCCATGAGTCTTTGTTACCGACATTAACTCGACTCAACGTCACTCCTGCTTTGTTTAATTCATCACATAGAAAATTAAAGTTATCTACTCAGCAAATGCAGCATTTCTTTTTTAAACATCCACATTGGCAAGGAGCATAAGGGTTTTTCTTTTGGTAGCTATTGATCAATATAGAATGCTTTTTGAACGCTTGAATACAAAACTTGTATTTGAATGACTATCCAGTCTTTGCATTTTTATAAAATCGAGCTACTTTAAATCAAAATGATAAAACACAGGACAGAAGAAATGACAATCGTTGCACAAGTAATCAAAAACAAAGCAGAGCAAAATATTTTTACAATTTCTCCAGAAGCCACTGTCCTTGAAGCAATTAAGATCATGGCGGATAAAGGAATTGGTGCACTCGTCGTAGCTGAAGGTGAAAAAGTTGTCGGAATTTTATCTGAACGTGACTACACACGAAAAGTAACGCTTATGGAACGTTCATCATATAGCACCACAGTTGCTGAAATTATGACATCCAAAGTACTTACGGTAAGCCTAAATAATACGGTTGAAGAGTGTTTGCAACTTATGACAGATCGTCACTTACGCCACTTACCTGTATTAGACAATGAAAAATTAGTTGGATTTATCTCTATTGGTGACTTAGTAAAAGCGGCAATGGAAGATCAGAAAAATCTTATTGAACAATTAAAGCAGTATATCTCTGGTTAATCATTCGAAATAAAAAATGGGCATATAAATGCCCGTTTTTTATTGATATAAAAACTTAAAGATAGTCATTAATTAAAGTAACTAAACGCTGTAGCAAATCATCAGCCTGTACTTGAGTCATGTTAATTGGTGGTAATAAACGTACTACAGAACCAGCTGTAACATTAATAATCAGTTTATGTTGATCACGAGCAATTGCAACGAGCTCAGCACAGTCTTTAGGCAATTGAATACCAATCATCATACCAAAACCACGCACCTGAACATTCTTGTCAGCTAACTGTGTGCGAAGTTGATCAACAATATAGCGTCCTACTACTGCCGCATTTTCTACAGCATTTTCTTTTTGGATTGTATCAATTACTGTATAAACCACACGAGAACCTAGCACTGTGCCACCATAAGTAGAGCCATGACTTCCCGGTCCTAATAAACCAACAGCTTTACCTTGTGTCATCACAGCCCCTACTGGAAAGCCATTACCCAATCCTTTCGCAGTCGTAAGAACATCTGGCACAATGTTGGTGTGCTGATAAGCAAAATACTTACCCGTACGGCCATTACCTGTTTGGATTTCATCTAGCATCATAAGCCAGTTATGTTGATTACATAGAGTACGGACCTCTTCAAGATAACTAAAGCCTTGAGGTGCTGTATTAATACCGCCTTCACCTTGAATTGGCTCAATTAAAATCGCGACAATGTCTGGATGTTGCAAAGCAGCTTCTTGAATTGCTTCTACATCACCAAATGGCACACGAATAAAATCATTGGTTAAAGGAGCAAAACCATCTTGTACTTTCTTATTACCAGTGGCTGAAAGTGTTGCTAAAGTACGACCATGAAAAGATTGTTCTGCCACAATAATCTTTGGTAAACGTACGCCTTGTTGAGTACCAAATTTACGAGCAATTTTAATCGCACCTTCATTTGACTCAGCACCACTATTTGAAAAGAAGAT
The DNA here is from genome assembly GCF_013344765.1 of Acinetobacter lactucae. Taxonomy (GTDB): domain Bacteria; phylum Pseudomonadota; class Gammaproteobacteria; order Pseudomonadales; family Moraxellaceae; genus Acinetobacter; species Acinetobacter lactucae_A. The sequence goes on along the minus strand of NZ_JABVBF010000081.1, from coordinate 4,920 downwards.
TTCCTCCATACCAGAAACCTCTGCAAGCTTCTGGGCAGCAGCAGTTTGCCAAGGAATTTCAAATAGATTACTGGTATGCACAAGTGTTGTAGCTTGTTCTGCAATTGCTTCTGCAATAACTGGGTGTGCATGACCTAAACCACATACAGCAATACCTGTTAAAGCATCTAGATATTCTGTACCATCTTCAGTATATAGATATGCCCCTCGGCCTCGTACAAAACTGATCGCTTGGCGACCATAAGTAGCCATTAAGTGTGATGGTTGATCAGGTTGTATTGGAGCTAGGGTAATATCAGTCATAACGAACTCTGTCTGTATGAGGTTTTTAGAAGGGTTTATATAAACAAAAACTGGCTCTGATGAAAAGTCTCATCAATCATTTATCTAAAATTTCGTCTGCTTTTCGCTATCACTTCGGTTTATACAATAAAATATTGAATATTCAATGCAACTTTAAGCATTAAGGTGGTTTGCAAAGCAACATAAACACCCCCTATAATGCTGCTAGATTAGTTGAGGATCTCTTTATGACTGAACAAGCACGTGATACTGAAGCGTTAATCCGCGATCAAATTGCGAAGCATCCCGTTTTACTTTACATGAAAGGCACTCCACAGTTTCCACAATGTGGTTTCTCTGCACGTGCTGTAGAGGCGCTCAGTCAAATTGGTCGTCCATTTGCATATGTAAATATTCTGGAAAATCCTGATATTCGTGCAACTTTACCAACAATTGCGAACTGGCCTACATTCCCGCAACTTTGGGTAAATGGCGAACTTATTGGCGGTAGCGATATTATGCTAGAAATGTTCCAAAATGGTGAATTAAAACCATTAGTTGAACAATATAGCGCTGCACCAGAAGCGTAAATAATAAAAAAGCCAATCAATAGATTGGCTTTTTTATACTCTTAATTTTAAAGATCGCTTACCCCAGCATAGCGAAACAAACCTTCCACACCTAAATCAGTTTTTAAAACGATTAAATTTTCATAGCTTGTTGTTGTTAGAGCTTCAAAAATATTCATGTTTGGATCTTCGTGTAACTCATCCACACTCTGGTTCATGCACTCTTCAAATCGATCTGCAACAAATTCAAAGCCCAAGTCCATAGCAATAAATAAAGTATGTTCACATGGCTGAACATACTGTTCTTGTGCCCAGTCAATTATCGCTTGTTTACAAAATGGACACTCAATATTTGCAGAGGCATCGTTAAGTTCTATCAATTGATAAGGCATTAGATTTGAAAAGTAGAGAAAAATATAGTGTAGAAGAAAATGATGAACACTTCTATAGAGAATGTCTAAAGTCATTTGAAATGCATACATTAAAATTGCATCGTAATTACAATGTAATTTCAAAACCATTTTTAGCAATGAGTAATGAATCTCTCTCCTGCTTACAAAAAATTTAGTATAAGAATTATCGTTGCAAAAATAATAATGTAAACTCATAGTTGTTGCAGAAATAGGATATTTTAATGCTCACCGATCTTGATGATTTTTATTGTTTTGCTCTTGTTGTTGAGCATGGTGGCTTTAGTGCTGCTGAGCGTGTAACAGATATACCAAAATCAAAATTAAGTCGCCGCGTTTACAGCTTAGAGGAAAACTTGGGGGTCCGTTTAATTCAACGTAGTTCTCGTCATTTTGCTGTTACAGATATTGGGATGGATATTTACAGACATGCTCAAGTCATGATGAATGCTGCTCAAGCTGCCCATGATTTGGTTGATCACTTAAGTATTCAACCTAGAGGTGTAGTTAAGGTCAGTGTTCCTGTTGATATTGCTCAAAATCAACTTCCAAAAATCCTACCTGCTTTCTTAAAAAAATATCCAGAAATTCGTTTGCAACTGATGGTCAGTAACCGTCGAGTAGATGTTATCAATGAAGGGATTGATCTTGCTTTACGAGTTCGCTCAAAACTAGATGATGACCCAAGTTTAGTTCTTCGACAATTTGCTCTTATAGAACAAAGCCTATTCGCAAGCCAGGCATATCTAAATGAATTTGGAGATATAAAAACGCCTGAACAGCTGAGTGAACATCGTATTTTAAGCTTATCTGAAGAACATCTTGATCAGCAATTTCTTTTGCATGGGCCGGACAATCAGCAAAAGAAAATCAAAGTCAGCCCAATCGTAATGGGTACAAACATACATATGTTGGCACAATTGGCGAGTCAAAACTGTGGTATCGCATTATTACCAGAGAGTGCAGCAGAAGATTTTCTAAAATCAGGTCAACTTGTACAAATATTACCAGAATGGAAGGCTCCTCACGGTATATTACATGCTGTATATCCATCACGCCGAGGCTTACTACCTGCTGTTCGTGTATTTATTGACTATTTAGTAGAACATCTTTCAGAGCATTAAAATGAATTAGAACAAAAAAGTTCGATAATCATCGAACTTTTTTATATTTTTCAAATTGCGGGATAATTTCCAACGCCTTCAGGCCAAGGTGTTAATAGTTCAAAACCTGTATCAGTTACTGCAACCATATGTTCCCATTGAGCGGATAATGAAAGATCTTGAGTAATGACGGTCCATCCATCATTCAACTCTTTCACTTGTGGTCTGCCCGCATTAATCATCGGTTCAATGGTAAAAACCATTCCCTTCTTTAAAACCAAACCTTGGCCACGTTGTCCATAATGCAAAATATTGGGTTGTTCATGATAAACCTTACCAATCCCATGTCCACAATACTCTCGAACAATGCTATACCCTTCTCGATGGGCAACTGACTGAATAGCGTAACCGATATCACCTAATGTAGCTCCCGGTTTAACGGTATGAATACCAGCAACCATAGCCTCATAAGTTGTTTCGACAAGTTTTTTTGCTTGTGGATTTACATTACCCACAAAATACATGCGGCTCGTATCACCAAAATAGCCATCTTTAATAATTGCGACATCAATATTGATAATATCGCCATCCTTTAAAATTTTATTTGGCGACGGAATTCCATGGCAAACTACTTCATTGACTGAGGTACATATTGTTTTAGTAAAACCATGATATCCAACATTGGCAGGAATAACTTTTAAAGTATTTACAATATAATCATTACACAGGTTATCCAAATATTCAGTAGATACACCCGGTTTAATATATGCCTCTATCATCTCTAAAACTTGCGCAGCCAAGCGTCCAGAAACTCTTAACTTTTCCAGATCTTGTTCAGTTTTTATTGTAACAGTAGAAGCTCTCATTCAGTTTTATCCTCGTAAACATTGCTTTTACAATGCATACAAAAATGTAAGTTAATTTAGAATATTTTAGAACGGATATAGGATAGGCTGGAAGTGTTAAATGCCCAAATATTCAACATTCATAATAGAAATCTATACTTTTATTTTTGCATAATTTCTTTAAAAAATCAGACATAAAAAACGATTTCCTAATTTCTTTCAATGGTTTTTCAAATAGATACTTTAACCAATTGATATTTTTAATATCTATTAATGATTGTTATACTCCGAAAAAAATCTTATTCACATAAAATACCGCTTGATCATGCTCTCTTTTGCTCTAAAATCCCTTCTTTTTTTATTCATTTTAATTTATGCAACATCTTCGTACTGGAGATATTATTGCCTTAGGTTTTATGACCTTTGCCCTCTTTATTGGGGCTGGTAATATTATCTTTCCTCCCATTGTCGCTCAACAAGCCGGTGATCATGTATGGCTAGCAGCTATAGGCTTTTTGATTACTGCAGTTGGTTTACCTGTAATTACCATCATGGCACTCTCTCGTATGCAGGGTTCCATTGAAATAATTAGCTCTCCTCTAGGTCGTGTAGCAAGTCTGATTTTAACTGTTGTTTGTTATTTATCAGTAGGCCCTTTATTTGCTACTCCACGTACAGCTACTGTTTCTTACGAAATTGGTTTTTCTTCTTATTTTGGAACATCAAGTAGTAGCCTTTTAATCTACAGCGCAATTTATTTTTCATTTGTAACTGTAGTTTCACTTTATCCAAACAAGTTGTTGGATACTGTTGGACATGTGCTTGCTCCCCTAAAAATTATTGCTTTAGCAATTTTAGGCATTGCAGCAGTGATGATTCCGTCTGGTTATGTCCCTGCTCCAATCAACCATTACGTTGCATCTCCTGTTTCGGAAGGTTTCGTAAATGGTTATCTCACCATGGATACTTTAGGTGCATTAGTATTCGGTATCGTAATTATTCAAGCGATTTATTCGCGTGGTGTTACTGATAAAAAATTAGTCACTAAATATGCAATTATTGCTAGCCTTATTTCGGGTATCGGTCTGACTTTAGTCTATTTAAGCTTATTCAAATTAGGTGTAGGTAGTCATGAAGTTGCGCCAAATGCAGCAAATGGTGCAGTAATTTTACATGCATATGTTCAACATGCTTTTGGCAATATGGGTTCATTATTCTTAACTGGCCTAATTTTTCTAGCATGTATGGTGACAGCAATTGGCTTAACTTGTGCTTGTGGTGAGTATTTTGCCCAGTTAACTAAATTGCCTTACAAACTTTTAGTATTCATTTTAGTTGGTTTCTCTTTCATTATTTCTAATCTTGGATTAACCAAACTTATTGCTGTATCAGTACCTGTTTTAAGTGCAATTTATCCACCAGCAATTGTTGTGATTATGCTGAGTTTCTTTTGGAAATTTTGGCACAAACCTTCTTTTATCGTCGGTTCAGTAACAAGTATTGCTTTAATTTTTGGTATTATTGACGGTATTAAAGTTGCTGGTTTTGGTGATTATTTACCTGAGTTTCTTCAACATTTACCTTTACATGAACAAAACTTAGCTTGGTTGATCCCATCTTTAGTGGTTCTAGCAATTACCGTAATTATCGACAAAGTTAAATTTAAAAACATTTAATCTAGTGTCTTTTTTGAAATCGAGTTTTACCCAAA
>NZ_JABVBF010000080.1 GCF_013344765.1 Acinetobacter lactucae | reverse complement strand
TATTTTCTAACTTTAATTTTATCTGTTATATTAAATATTTGATTTTTATATTTATTATTAAATTTTAAATAATTGGCACCTTATTTGCAAAATATAGGAAAGAAATAAATTATTGGGGTATAAATCATGTTCTTTAAGCAGTTTTTTGAGCAGGAAAGTTCGACTTATACATATATGCTTGGGTGTGAAGAAACACAAGAGGCGGTTTTAATTGACCCAGTCGCATCAGATATAGAGATTTATAGAAAAGAATTAGAGCGGCATCAATTTACGCTCATCTATACCTTAGATACCCATGTTCATGCAGATCATATTACAGCTGCAAATTTACTTCGTGAACGTTTCCATTGCAAATCGGTTTTACACCGTAATTCAGATGTAAATTGCGGAGATATTTTAATTACAGATGGTTGCATGCTTAAAGTCGGCAATCTCAGTATTGAAGCACGCTATACACCAGGTCATACCAATGCTTGTACGAGTTATCTAGTTGGAAATATGGTTTTCACTGGTGATGCATTATTAATTGACGGTTGCGGTCGAACTGACTTTCAACAAGGTAATGCAGGCACACTTTATGACAGTATTCATAAGCAACTTTTCAGCCTACCTGACACCACTATTGTATATCCGGGACACGACTATAAGGGTCGTTTGTCTTCAACGATTGGTTATGAACGTTTAAAAAATTCACGTCTCGGTCAGAATCGCTCGCGCGAAGATTTTATTCAATTAATGAATAACCTAAATCTGCCATATCCTAAACAAATCGATAAAGCACTACCTGCCAATCAGGCCTGTGGTTCAACTTCACAATCATAAGGTGGCAATATGGAACTTAAACGAGTTAATCAAGAATTTTATGTTGCGGGCCAAATTACTGCCGATGATGTCGCAAAAATTGCAGACCAAGGAATAAAAACTCTGATATGTAACCGTCCAGACGGAGAAGGTGCAGACCAACCTAATGTGATTGAAATTGAAGAAGCAGCTCAGCGACATGGCCTAAACGTAATTTATCAACCTGTTACCAGTGGCAAAATTACCGATCAGCAAGTTACCGAGTTTAAGCAGCTATATCAGAATGCCCAGAAACCTGTTTTAGCGTTTTGTCGCTCTGGTATGCGTGCAATCAGTTTGTGGGCTTTGGCCGAAGTTGCTCCACATGATGCAGCACTATTAGTTGAAACGGGTAACAAGCTTGGTTTTAACTTGAAAGGTCTGGTGCCACGTATTTTAAAACGTGACCACGAACCAACCACAATTCCTTGTTATAGCGTTGTGATTGTTGGTGCTGGGGCTGCAGGAATTTCTGTAGCGTCTAGTCTTTTATGTCGTGAACCTCATTTAGATATTGTCATTATTGATCCGGCAGATACACATTATTATCAACCGGGCTGGACCATGGTCGGTGGCGGTATTTTTAAACCACAAGTAACCGCACGCTCAATGACAAGTGTGATACCTTCAAAAGTAAAATGGATGAAAGCTGCGGTTGCTGGATTCGACCCTGAGCATAATCAGGTTATTTTGGAAGGATGCCAACCTATTCAATATAAAGCTTTGGTCGTGTGTCCAGATTTAAAACTCAATTGGCATGGAATTGAAGGTTTAGTCGAAACCTTAGGTAAAAATGGGGTGACGTCTAACTATCGTTATGACTTGGCGCCGTATACATGGGAACTGGTGCAACAGCTAAACGGTGGAAAAGCAATCTTTACCCAGCCGCCTATGCCGATTAAATGTGCCGGAGCTCCACAAAAAGCGATGTATCTTTCAGCCGATTACTGGTTAAAGCAAGGCAAACTTAAAGATATCTCTATTCATTTTTATAACACCGGCGGTGTTTTATTTGGTGTGAAGGAATATGTACCTGCACTAATGCAATACGTTGAAAAATATGGCTCTGAACTTCATTTTAACCATCAACTTGTCAAAGTAGACGGGCCTGCAAAGAAAGCATGGTTTAAGGTGGTGAACGATGAAAGTGCAGCATTGGTCGAAACAGATTTTGACATGCTGCATGTTGTTCCACCGCAACAAGCCCCAGACTTTATTCATGCCAGCACACTTACTGATGAAGCAGGCTGGGTGAGTGTGAATCCTCAAACTTTACAACACACAGAACATGCCAATATTTTTGCTTTAGGCGACGTGATGAATGCGCCTAATGCCAAAACTGCTGCTGCGGCACGAGCACAAGCACCCATCGTTGCTGTGAATGTTATAGCCCAGCTCAAAGGTGAACAAAACTTCTGTGAATACAACGGCTATGGCTCATGTCCACTGACGGTAGAACGAGGAAAAATCGTTCTGGCTGAGTTTGGTTACGGCGGTAAGCTTCTTCCAAGTTTTCCAAAATGGGTGATTGATGGGCAAAAGCCATCTCGTTTGGCATGGTTACTTACAGAGCAGATTTTACCGCCGATTTACTGGCAAGGCATGCTCAAGGGCCGTGAGTGGATGGTCAAACCTGAGCGAGGATAAGTAAAGATTAATAATCTTTACCCGAGCGCAAGACGAGAGCTGTGCTCGAGTTAAGAGGGTAAACAAAGCAACGCTTTGTCCTGAGAAGCGGTTGAAGCTTCGCAAGAAGGCGAAAGCTGTGCTCGAGTTAAGAGGTTAAGCAAAGCAACGCTTTGTCCGAGCGCAAGGCGAAAGCTGTGCTTGAGCGGAAGAGGATAAACAAAGCAACGCTTTGTCCTGAGAAGCGGCTAAAGCTTCGCAAGAAGACGAGATCTACTCACTCATTAACCAGCAGTCTACTGCAAATGATGTATATGCAATTTTAGGCTTTTGATATGTTATTACTTGTCATAGAAGGCATTGTGATTGGCTTTTTACTTGGTCTCACTGGTGCAGGGGGCGGCATTCTTGCTGTACCCGCGCTCATGACCAGTCAAGGCTGGAGCGTGGCTCAAGCTGCACCGATTGGATTATTAGCAGTTGCGCTATCTACACTCATTGGAACTATTGAAGGCTTATTTAAAAAGATAGTTCGTTATCGTGCTGCAATCTGGATTGCCTTAATTGGTGCCCCTATGGCACATATCGGCATTTTAATAGCCAACGCGATTTCACCTGTGTGGCTCATGTTAATGTTTAGCTTGGTCATGTTTACAGTGGGTTATCGACTTATTAGTAACCGAGTATCAGACTTTCATAACCCGCCGTGTCAGGTCAATCCAAGTACGGGACGCTTTATCTGGAATTTTAAAACAGGAAGCGTTCTTGCCAGCATCGGAATTATCGCGGGGCTTTTAACTGGTATGCTCGGTGTTGGTGGTGGCTTTGTAATTGTGCCAGCGCTTAGAAAAGTCACAAATTTGGATATGCATAGCATTGTTGCAACTTCACTTATGATTATTTTTCTCATTAGTGGAATGAGTATTGTGATGCATATTGCAGAGGGTTTCCATTATCCTGTAGCCATTACCAGTGCATTTGCACTCGCATGTGCATTCGGTATGATACTAGGTCGGCGAGCTATTCGTTTTGTTCCGTCTGCAATTGTGCAAAAAGTCTTTGCTTTAATGGTTTTTGCTGTCGCAATTTATATGGTTATTAAGATTGTTAATCTAACAAATATCTAAACGATATAGTATTTTAACCATCTCTATAAATAGCAATTTTCCAAAGATGAGATGTTAAAATTATCTTTGGAAATTTGATTTAAACCATATAAATTTTTGAGAAAGCGATATGAAGCGAATTAACGTGGCAATTTGTGGTTTTGGACGGATTGGGCAACAAATTGCAGAGCTTCTTTTAAATCGATCGGCATACTATAAACAAACATATCAAATTGATGCCCGTTTAGTGGGTGTCTGCAACTCATCATCAGGTTTAATTGATCAAGAAGGTTTACAAACTGCAAAGTGGCTAGATAAAACACAATATCAAGCAGGTCTAACTGAGCAAAAATTTTTAGAACAGGTTCAGGCGGATGTTATTATTGAGACTGGCCCAAGTGATTATGTGACAGGTGGAAAAAGTCTATTTTATTTAAATTATGCTTTAACACATAACATGAATGCGATTGCGGTATCTAAAGGTGCTTTAGTCGTAGAAGGCAAAAAATTAATTAACTTGGCTCATCAACACAATAAAAAACTATTTTTTAGTGGTGCGACTGCTGCGGCTTTACCGACTGTTGATTTGTTTGAATATAACTTGGCTGGCTGTCAAATTTTACAAATAGAAGGTGTTTTTACGGGCACTACAAATTTTATTTTAAATGATATGTTGCAGCATGAATGTGCGTTTGCAGAATCTCTTGAAAAAGCTCAAGCAAAAGGTATTGCGGAACCTGACAGTTCTTTCGATGTAGATGGATGGGATACCGCTGCTAAAATTACGATACTAGCCAATACTGTTTTGGGAGCTGATATAAAAATTCAAGATATTCCAAGACAAGGCATTAGTCATGTGACTGCCGGAAATATTCGTGATTGGAAAAAAGAAAATGTAGTTCCTCGTCTGGTCGGTTTTATTCATATTAAAAATCACAAAATTCAAGCAGGCGTTGAGTTAAGGTTAGTTCCAACACATCATCCGTTTGCTTATCTACAAGGTTCTAATAAATGCATTCGGGTGTTAACGCAAGAAATGGGTGAGCTTGTTGTAAGTGGAGGAGCATCTGCGCCCTTAGCTACAGCAGCCGCGGCTTTAAAAGATTTCGAGTTGATGCTTAAAACGAGCTGTTAGAGATAAATTATGATTTATAAAAAAGCAGGCTTTTAGGCCTGCTTTTCACAACTCTTTTGACTATTAAATAGCTTCTTTCCAATTTCAAACTTACTAAACATTAAGTAGTTACCGAGCAAGATTAATAAAATTCCAAATACAGCATTTAAAGTCCATACATATCCTTCAAAGAAAGTAGAAACTGTTAGAGCAACTAAAGGAAAGAGTAATGTGCTATAGGCTGCTTTGGCTGCACCAATTCGCCCAACCAGAGAAAAATAGGCAGAGAACCCAATAACCGTGCCAAATACAGCCAAGTAAAGTACCGAACTTAAAAATGGAAAATTCATTGGAGGCATTAAATCTTGGCCAGTAAATAAAGCTAGACTTAACATCACCAATGCACCATACGTCATGGCATAACAGTTTGTTGAAAAGATATTTAGGCCACGTTTTTGATGTCTAACACTAATCATATTACCTAAAGAAAAACCGTAAGTGCCTACAGCACATAGCCCAATACCCATTAATAACTGCGCATTAAACTGACTATTAATCAGGTCATGCCAGAACAGTAGAACAATACCTATGAGTCCTAAAAGTGCAGCTGGGGCAAAGTTTGGTGAAGGTTTCTGCTTAAAAAAGATAAGCGCATTAATAGCATTAAAGAAAACTGCCATCGAAAAAATGACAGACTCTAAACCGCTATTTACATATTTAACCGCAGTATAAAAACAAATAAAGTTTAGGCCGAAAACACATAGACCTTGCAACATACAAAACAAATGATCTTTTAATGCAATTCGCTGTAATTTTCCTGAAAATAGTAAAACAACCCAAAGTAATAAGGCTGAAATGGCAAAACGCCATAAAATTGCCACGATAGGTGTTGCATAATGGCTCTGAACGGCAATTCCAATCCATGTTGTTCCCCAAATCAACACCACCGCAACATAGAGTAAAATATTCATAAGTTCATCCTCGATTACCAAGCTTAAGTATCTAGGAATGCTTCATTTTTCACGTATATATTCTTGTGTTGTACATGCAAGATCTTGCGTTTTTTATAGAACTGAACTAGCTCAATTTTGCTGAATATGGTTAACTTAAGCTCAATGAGATTCGTTTTAATTTTGCATGGCCTATCAAACTTTAGAACAGCTACAGCAATCTAAAGCCAAGCTTCACGAAACTGTGGTGCTTGATGAAAATATGCAACTTGCATTTTGGTCTAATCAGCAAGATCGTGTAAGTGTCTGTAGCGACCACCACACTTTAAGTCTATATATTCAAGATGGCTATGAAAGCTATCAAAAAACACCTGCGGGCTGGAAAAATGGCGGTGGGCCGGGTCGTTTTTGTTTATTGCCTGAACATCAGGAGTCGACTTGGGATATACGAGGTGGGCTTAAATTCGTCCACTTGTATTATACCGATCAACATTTGCGTGATGTTGCCGAAAAAATATGGGACAAAGAACCTAATCAAATTGAACTGAATGAAGTTGTTTTTAATGACGATGAAAGGATTCGAGCGCTTTATCAGTTTTTCTTACTAGATTGTGATTGGAAAGATTCAGCAAACCATTTACAAATGAGTACCACTGCCAGTTTATTGCTGAATCATTTAATTCGAAGATATAGCAATGTGAAGTGGCAGCAACCCGTCATTAAAGGTGGGTTGGCGCCTCATAAACTTAAATATATTCAAGACTGGATTGAAGGGCATCTAGACCAAGCACTGACTTTGTCTGATCTAGCAAATGTTGTGAATTTAAGCGAATATCATTTTGCCCATATGTTTAAACAGTCCATGAATATGGCGCCTCACCAATATGTTATGCAAAGACGCTTAACTAAGGCAAAAGGATTAATTCAGTCATCTCAGCTTTCTTTACAAGATATCGCGCTGGTATGTGGTTTTAGTTCAGCAAGCCATTTAAGCCATCGCTTTAAACAGTTTTATGGTATGAGCCCTTCGCAGTTACGTTAAGCATCTAATGTAATTGATTTATCCTGAGCTGCATCAAACGCAGCTATTGCCGCATCAATATCCGCAATATGCTGGTGAGCCCATTGGCCTAAAGCAATTACAGGCTCCCTAAGTGAATGGCCTAGTGGGGTCAGTTCATATTCAACATGAGGTGGTATGACGGGATAGACCGTACGTTTAACTAATCCATCTCTTTCTAAACCGCGTAAACATAAAGTGAGCATCCGCTGTGATATTCCATTGATATTTCTCTTGATTTCAGAAAATCGATGAGGGCGTGAGGCAAGTGTCATTACGATAAGAATGCTCCATTTTTCGCCAACTCTAGCCAACACTTGACTGACTCTTTGGCAATCTGAACTCTGGATATCATGAGGTATGGTTACACTCATATTACTTGGTTCCCTAAATGTGCCTTCTTGTGCATAAGAATAATAGTAGTAACATAATTAGTTCAAGTAACAATTTTATACTGTAGGTTTAAACGATGAAACTACTTCAAATTGACACAAGTATTTTAGGTGAACAATCTGTTAGCCGCCAACTCACTACATCTGTTATTCGTCAGCTCAATACAGCTTATCCAGATGCAGAAATTGTTCATCACGATTTTGCTTTAGAACTAATTCCTCATTTGTCTGATGCCGAGTTTTTGGCATGGCAAGGTGTAGAACCTAATAATGAAACTGCGCAACAACATGTTGCACAAAACAGCCAATATTTGGATGAGTTTTTATCGTCAGATATCATTGTGATTGGCGCACCTATGTATAACTTTAGTTTCCCATCACAGTTAAAAGCGTGGCTTGACCGACTATCTATTGCTGGAAAAACATTTCGTTATACGGAAAATGGCCCTGAAGGTTTAGTAAAGGGTAAACGTGTCATTATTGCTTCTTCACGTGGTGGAGTGTACTCGGCAGGTTCCCCAGCTGAAGTTTTAGACTATCAAGAAACTTATATCAAAGCGTTTTTCAATTTTATTGGTGTGACTGATATTACTTTTGTACGCGCGGAAGGGATTGCTTTTGGCCCAGAAGCACGTCAGGCGGCATTAGATAATGCAGCAGCTCAAATTGCACAGTTAGCGGGTTAAAAATATAAACAGCCGAACAGTAATACTATTGTTCGGCTGTTTATGGGTAATTAAAAAGTTAAATCAATAAATAACTAAAATAAAGTGACAGCTAGTCCAATCAGTGCTGATGCAAAAATGACATATAGCACGTTAACATTAAAGCGGAACAATGCAATAAATGCACCCACAGTAATGATGGCTGCGATAACATCAAAGTGACCTGAAAAACCCTGTGGCCATAGCACATGGTAACTAAAAAATAATGCCAGATTTAAAATTACACCAACCACAGCCGCAGTAATCGCAGTGAGTGGTGCGGTAAACTTAATTTCATTATGGGTAGATTCAATAATGGGTGCACCCGCAAAAATAAATACAAATGAAAAAAGGAAGGTAAACCACGTGACAATAACAGCTCCTAATGCTCCAGCAAAAAATAGATACTCAGAGCCAAGTAATGAATGATTGACGCCTCCTAAAAAACCAACAAAGGCAACAACCATAATCAAGGGTCCAGGTGTAGTTTCACCTAAAGCCAAACCATCAATCATTTGTGTAGGTGAAAGCCACCCAAAATGATTTACAGCTCCTTGATAGACGTAAGGCAAAACTGCATAAGCACCACCAAACGTAAGCAACGCAGCTTTAGTAAAGAACCATGCCATTTGAGTATATGAATGGTGCCATCCAAAATACGAACCTAAAGCTAAAATGGGCAATAACCATAAAGCGATTACCACAAAAATAAGTTTAGTTAACCGCAACCAATGGAATTTAGCGTGCTCTGGTGTTGGAGTCTCATCATCAATAAATGCTGGGCCATAATCTTTTTGACTGGCTTTATGTCCAGCCGCTGAGGAAAATAGTTCTGGGTACTTTTTACTCGCTAAATAGCCAGCAATACCAGCTGATAAAATAATAAGCGGGAAAGGAAGCTTTAAGACAAAAATGGCAAAAAAAGCAACAATTGCGACCAACCATAAAAATTTATTTTTAAGCGAACGGCTACCAATACGGTAAGTTGCATGAAAGACAATTGCGGTAACGGCGGGCTTAATCCCGTAGAAAATACCTGCGATAGCAGGCACATCTCCAAATTTTACATAAACCCAAGACAGCCCAATTAAAATAAATAAGGATGGCAATACAAACAGAATACCTGCAACTAATCCTCCAGCAGTTCTGTGCATGAGCCAACCAATGTAAGTTGCTAATTGCTGTGCTTCTGGACCGGGTAACAACATGCAGTAGTTAAGGGCATGCAAAAATCTTTTTTCGGATATCCAGCGCTTTTGCTCAACCAGTTCCTGATGCATCACGGCAATTTGTCCAGCTGGCCCCCCAAAACTAATAAAGCCAAGCTTGAGCCAAAATAAAAAAGCTTGCCAGAAGCTCACTTGCTTAATGCTTTCAGGCAAAGGGGATTTTTCATTTTCCATTTTTTATCCCATCAAAAAATTGATTCATATGGATCAGATAAATCCAAAACTAGTAATTTTATGTTAATTGAATAAGTTAGCTGTATTCCAGCTATAGCATACAGAACAAAAATGACTTTCTTATTATTTTAAAAAGATATTCTTCTAAAAAATCTCTAGAAGAATATCTATCTTTTAATTTTTAATGATCATGTTCTAAATAATCAGGTTTTTTCGGAAGCGCAAGGCTACACAAGAAACAAATAGTCAGCATGACAATCACATAAATAAAGAAGGTGTTTTCAATTCCAGCGGCTTTGAACTGCAAAGCAACCGAAGGTGCAGAACCACCAAAAAGAGCATTACCTACTGCATAAGAGAACCCTACACCTAGTGCACGCACATGAGGCGGGAACATCTCTGCTTTGACTAAGCCACTAATAGATGTATAGAAACTTAAGATCATCATCATAAAAATAAGCAACAAGGTAATGATGATCGGCGAATCTATATAATTAGGCATTCCAATTGCCATCACAGGATAGATAAAAATGGCGGACAATAAGCTAAATGCCAACATTGAAGAGCGTCGCCCAATACGGTCCGAAATTGCACCAAATACAGGCTGAGCACACATATAGACAAATAGGGCGAAGGTCATGATATAACCAACGGTTTTTCCATCCATTCCTAAATTGGTTAAATAGGTTTTTGAATAAACAGTCTCTACATAAAACGTTAATGAACCAGCAGAAGTATATCCAACCACCAATAAAAAAGTTTTCCAATGCTTTTTAAAGAGTTCTCTTAAGCTACCAGATTCTTTTCGTTCGCTGTCTTGATGAGAAAGTGTTTCTTCTAAGCGGCTACGTGCCAGTAAAGACAGAATGGCAGCAATACCACCAATAACAAATGGAATACGCCAGCCACCATCATGTAATTGTTGCTCACTCAAAAATGTTAATAAAATTACGCCAAGTAAGCTTGCAAGTAATTGGCCACCAGAGAGGGTGACATATTGGAAAGAGGAATAAAAACCACGTTGGCCTTTTAAACCTAATTCACTCATATATGTTGCTACGGCGCCATATTCTCCACCAACGGATAAGCCTTGAAGTAAGCGCACTACCAATAAAAGGAAAGGGGCAAATAAACCAACTTGGCCATAAGTAGGCAAGGCTGCAAATAGAAAAGAGCTTAAAGCCATGAGACAGATTGAAATGACCATCGACTTTTTTCGACCATGCCGGTCCGCAATGCGTCCAAATACCCAACTACCAATAGGTCGCATAAAAAAGCTTGCAGCGAATACTCCCCAAACATAGATAGATTTAGTCGTACTATCCATATCTGGTGCTGTTAGCGCTTGAGTAAAGTAGGCAGCAAATACTGCATAGATATAAAAGTCAAACCATTCAACTAAATTACCAGAGGCTGCACCTACAATCCCACGTATTCTGCTACGTTTTTCTTCCTGAGTGTATGTCATATTTCTTCCATCATTTTGCAGATAAAAACGAGGAATTTTTGGATATGCTGGACAGAAAATAAAATGAAACTTTAAATATCACTCAATCCTGAGCACTTCCTTAAATTCCTAATCATTCATTTTTTCTAATTTTAAAATCCGATTCTAGTGAGATTACGTCCTTTTGTTCGATTTAAAGAGATTTTTACTAATGATCGAACAGTTACTTTCGCTTAACTTGATAATTCATAGTATTTAGAATCAGTGAGCTAATTTAACAACAGTATTTTTATTTTACATTTCTCCTTATTTGTCCCATTTTTAGCTTAAGTTTATTTTGAATATTTGGTAATACTTGAAAAGTTATAGCGCCAATTCCTAAGAAAATAGATGAAATTCATATAATGATAAGTTCATAAAAGATGTATCAAATTCACTTAATCGAAAAAATACAGAATGTGTTGTTTCTCAATATATGTAGCTGTATTCTTGCGTGGCTAAAATAGACTCCACACTTATTTCTAGCGCTTTAGAATTATGCACGGTATGGCAGGTAGTTATTCAATGGAAAGACGTTTGTTAAATCTTCACTTCATGACATGCTCTAAAACAGCATTGGCTTCATCTATTGCACTCATAGCATCTGTCGTCTATGCAAATGAAGCGGAGGTTTCACAGCTCCCAACCATTACTGTGAATGCCACACAAAATAATGATGCACTATACACATCAAAGAAAGTGAGTTTATCTGGTTTTCAAACTGGCGATGTAAAGAAAGTTCCTGCCTCTATTACAACTATTACCTCTGAGCGCATAGCAGATCAACACGCAAAAACGTTGACCGATGTCATTAAGAATGATTCATCATTAGGAGATGGCTACGCTGCAATTGGCTACTATCCAAATTTTGTAGCACGTGGTTTTAGGCTCGATTTAGGTTCAAGTTATCTCATTAACGGTCACACCATACGTGGTGAGCAAAATATTGCTTTAGAAAATAAAGAACAAGTTGAAATCTTAAAAGGTATTTCTGCGATTCAAAGTGGAATGTCGACGCCAGGTGGTGTTGTCAACTATGTAACCAAAAGACCTGCCAATGTTGAAAACATTACTATAGATGCGAATTCGGAAGGTGGCTATACACTGGCAACGGATGTAGGCGGATTTTTAAATGATAACTTTGGCTATCGAGTCAATTTAGCGCATGAAAGTATTCATCCAAATGTCGATCATGCAAATGGTAAGCGTGAGTTTGGCTCAGTTGCTTTAGACTGGAAAATTAATGAGCGTTCTAAATTATTGTTTGATATTGAAGCTCAGCATCAAAGTCAACGTTCAGTACCAGGTTATCAACTGCTTGACGGACAAGTACCAACAAATGTAGATCAAGACCGTTTATTGGGTTACCAGTCTTGGAGTAAACCTGTTGTAAATAACAGTGTAAATGCAAGTTTAAAATATCAATATGCATTTAATGATCAATGGAATGGTAGCTTAAGTGCATCGCAAAGCCGTGTTGTGATTGATGACTATATCGTATTTCCTTATGGAAGCTATTCATCAGGTAATGAACTTGCAGTATTTGACAAAGATGGCAACTATGACATTTATGACTTCCGCAGCCCAGATGACACACGTATTACCAACCAGTTTGCTGCTGGGTTAAATGGTCAATTCAATACTGGCAATATTCAGCATCAAGTAGCTTTCGAATTACAACGCACTTATAAAACTCTAAAACACCATACACCACTTAATGGATTTATAGGAACAGGCAATATCTATGAAGATACAGTCGACTATAATCCTTCATTAGAAAGCTTGGGTGATCGTTATAAAGCTCTAGAAAGCGATCAGACTGCATTTACAATCTCTGACCGAGTTCAATTTAACGATCAATGGTCAACTTTACTGGGTGGAAAACTTATTCATCTTGATGAGCAAGCTTATAATTCAGATGGGCAGCAAAGCCGTGATACGGATTTAAACAAGTTTTTGCCGCAATTAGCACTAATGTATAGCCCAACTGCTACGACTAATCTTTATGCTTCATATGCTAAGGGTTTATCAGATGGTGGTGAAGCTCCTTGGTTTGCTAATAATGCCCTAGAAGTTTTATCACCAAAAAACGCTGAACAATATGAAATTGGTGTTAAGCAACAAATACGCAACTTCTTGTTAACAGCAGCTATTTTTGATTTAAAACAAGATAATCAATATAGCCAAGTAAATGCAGATGGTACTTTCAATTTTATTGAACAAGGCGAACAACACAATCAAGGTATCGAGTTAGGTTTTACAGGTGCCTTAACCGATACACTCGAAGTAAGTTCTGGCATTACCTATACCAAATCTCGTCTTGTTGATATTGATAGCGACAGCTACAAAGGTCATCAAACTCAAAATGTACCGAAAGTACGCGCAACTGCGCAGTTATCTTATAAAGTACCTTCAGTTGAAGGATTAAGATTACTCAGTGGTATGCAATACAGCAGCAGTAAATATGCAAACAAAGTGGGAACGGCAAAAGTAGGTGGCTATAGCGTCTTTAATGTTGGTGCTGCTTATAAAACAAATTTTGCTGGGCATGACACAACTTTTAGATTCAATATTGATAACTTATTTAATAAGAAATATTGGCGTGATGTAGGTGCATTTATGGGTGATGACTATCTATTCTTAGGTAATTCTCGTACAGCTCAGTTCTCTACAACTTTTAGTTTTTAAAAGTTATAAAGCAAATAAAAAAGGAGCTTAAGAAAGCTCCTTTTTTATTTCAGGAATTAAGCCGACATTTTTGGTTTAACCATATTATTAATCGACAAGATATCATCAAGCACTTGTGCTGATAATAAACCTTCATTCTGAACTAAAGCCAATACGCTTTGTCCAGTTTCGTTTGCAGTTTTAGCAATACGAGTTGTAGTTTCATAACCTAGGTATGGGTTAAGTGCAGTCACAATACCAATTGAGTTTTCAACTAAAGCTTTACAATGCTCAGGATTCGCCGTAATTGTATCAATACACTTACTTTGGAACATGGCCATTGCTTTACCAAGCAAGTCCATAGATTCAAACAGTTTGAACGCAATAAGTGGTTCCATTGCGTTTAACTGTAATTGGCCCGCTTCAGCAGCTAAAGTTACCGCTAAGTCATTTGCAATGATCTGGAAGCAAGCAAGGTTCATCGCTTCAGGAATAACTGGGTTTACTTTACCCGGCATAATCGAGCTACCCGGTTGACGTGCTTCTAAGTTAATTTCATTAATGCCCGTACGTGGACCACTTGAAAGTAAACGCAAGTCATTGGCAATCTTTGAAAGTTTAGTTGCAGTACGTTTTAATAAACCAGATAGAAGAACAAAGTCACCCATATCTGAAGTTGCTTCGATTAGATCAGGAGCAGATTTAATTTTCTTACCGGAAATTTTTGCAAGTGCTTGAATAGAAAGTTCACGGTAACTATATTCAGTAGTAATTCCCGTACCAATCGCTGTACCACCAAGGTTCATATACGCTAAAACATTTGGAATAAGCGTATTAATTTGCTCGAGGTCTTTCTGTAAAGTTACGGCAAAAGCACCAAACTCTTGACCTAATGTCATAGGCACGGCGTCTTGTAACTGTGTACGGCCCATTTTTAAGATGTGAGCAAATTCTTGTGATTTATTGCGGAAACTTAAGATTAAGTTATTAAAAGGAAGATTAAGTTCATCTAAGCTTAATAACAAACCTAAGCGAATCGCAGTAGGGTACACATCATTTGTTGACTGCGACATATTAATGTCGTTATTAGGATGTAGATATTGATATTGACCTTTAGAGTGTCCCATATATTCTAAGGCCACATTAGCCAATACTTCATTTGCATTCATATTGGTTGAAGTACCAGCACCGCCTTGCATCATATCAATCGGGAACTGATCGTGAAAATTACCGTGAATAAGCTGATTACAGCTGTATTCAATCGCTTCAAATTTAGTTTGATCTAAGTTTTTAAGATTATAGTTCGCTTCAGCACAAGCAAGCTTTACCATTGCTAAAGCTTTAATAAGGTGAGGGAAATTTCCGACCTTGCTTTGAGTTAAATTAAAGTTTTCTAGAGCACGTAACGTTTGAACTCCGTAGTAGTCGTTATTATTGATCTCTCTATAACCAATAAGATCCTTCTCAATACGGGTGGTAATTTCAGCGTTCATCATTAAACTTCGAATTAGTAAAGGAGATAATTCATATTAGATTTCGAAATGCTTCACTTCTAATGCATTTATC
>NZ_JABVBF010000007.1 GCF_013344765.1 Acinetobacter lactucae | reverse complement strand
AGAATGTGTATAAGAGACAGATCATTCACTTTGTCTTCATAATTCAATTGGCAAATCCAATTAACACAAACTGTACATATAAATAAGAATTATTATTATTCGCATAACCTTTTAGTTTTAGAGTTCTGAAGTTATGTCTTTGATTAGAACACGTAAAAAAATTGTTTCTTCTGCAATAGCTTCATCGCTATCAATGATTGCAACAACAGCCATGGCGCAAGAAGCAGTTTCACAATTACCAACAATTCATACTAAAGCGACTCAAGAAGAATCTTTAAAAGTAGATCAGTCTGCAAATTCTAAATTCGTGGCTCCTCTCAAAGATACGCCAAAATCAGTCTCTATTCTTTCTCAAAAATTAATTAAAGATACAAACTCTAATACTCTACTCGAAGCTTTACGTTATGAACCAGGCATTACTTTAGGTGCAGGTGAAGGCGGTACACCGTTTACAGATATGCCTTACATTCGTGGCTATAGCGGCCAATCTTCTATTTATGTGGATGGTGTACGTAATACAACGTCTCAAAACCGCGATATGTTTGCCATTGAACAAGTTGAAGTTATTAAAGGCTCTTCTTCTGCTCTTGGTGGCGGTGGTAGTGTTGGTGGGAGTATTAACTTAATCCCTAAAGTTGCTCATGAAGGTGACGTTTACCAAGGTAGCGTTCAAGGTGGTACTGACAACTATCGTCATATCCAACTTGATGCCAATAAAGACTTTGGTAACGGTATTGCTGGCCGTGTGGTCATTATGGGTCATGAAAACGAAAAAGCTGGTCAGAGTAACGGTGCTGAATATGCTCGTGCTGGTATTGCATCAAGTCTTGCATTTGGCCTAGATACAGCAACTCGTGGGACTCTTAGCTACTACTATTTACGTAGTAATGATGAACCAGATGCAGGTATTCCATTTAACAATGCAAATCCAACAACTCCTCCTCCAGGAGTGACAGTAACACCTGGTGATGGTAAACCTGTTGATGTCAAAGCTGGAACCTACTATGGCTGGAAAGCACGTGATTTCGATAAACGTGAAAACCATATTGGTACATTTAAGTTAGAACATGACTTTAATGAAAATCTTACCTTGTCAAATGTAGCCACTTACAACAAGTCTAAATCTGATTATGTTTATACGAATGCTGATGACTCTAAGGGTAACATTTACAGAGGCACAATTGCTCGCCGCGCTTTAAGTCGCATTTTGGATAGCGATGCTTATAGCGACCAACTTTCTTTAAGAGGTAAATTCAACACAGGTAACTTAAAACATTCTTTTAATGTTGGTACTGAGTGGAGCTTCCAAGAAACTGACCAAGGCGTATATACATTTACTAATGCTGCGGGTGAAACTACATCGACTATTTTAGATAGCAATATTAAAAATTGTACTTCAGATGCTGCTGCTTCAAATGGTTGGTGTACTAGTTTAAATAATCCAGGAAATGGCGCCTTCTATGACACACGTGGAGCAATTAAAGCGCAATCGACTACTCGTAGTCATAATGTAGGAGTCTATGCTTTAGATAGTATTGAATTTAATCCACAATGGTTACTTAACCTAGGTGTTCGTTGGGATAAATTCGAAACTGAGAAAAAATATAATAAGGATGTAGGTGGACGTACCCCTCATAAAACTGGTGATAAACTAGAAAGCGATACAGATTATTTCTCTTATCAAGCTGGCTTAGTTTTTAAACCAACCGAAGATGGTAGTATTTATTTAAGCTATGCTACGTCAGCAAACCCTGTAGGGGTGCTCGCTGAAGGCGATACTGGTTCAGATTCTATTAGTGACTCTGGTAGTGCAAGTGCGAGTGCAAATGCCCTTAAGCCAGAAGAAGCTCGTACTTTCGAGTTAGGTACAAAATGGGATTTATTTAATAATCGTGCGAACTTAACAGCAGCTATTTTCCGTACTGAAAAGCAAAATACTCGTATCCAAATCGACCCGAACACCACTGCCAATGCTGGTAAAAGTAAAGTTGACGGATTTGAAATTAGCTTGAACGGTAAAATTACTGACAAATGGGATGTTTCTACAGGCTATAGCTATTTAGATAGCGAAATCACAGAAGCTGCATACAATGCGGTTGCTCAAGAAGGTAAGCCATTACCATTTGTAGCGAAAAACAGCGCTACACTTTGGTCTACGTACAGAGTAATACCTCAATTAACTTTAGGCGCTGGTGTTGAATATCGTGATCAAGTCTTTGTAAACACAACCGCACCTAAATATTTGCCAACTTATACCATTTACAATGCTATGGCTAAATACGACGTGAACAAGAATGTGAATTTGCAGCTTAATATTAATAATATTTCTGATAAGCGTTATTTCACTAGTGCACATGCAGCTCACTACGCATTTGAAGGCAATGGTCGTAATGCTGTCTTAGCGATTAACTTTAAGTACTAAGATTAAATTCCATAATTTATTTATGGAATTAATTGAAGTTCATATAAAATAGCCTCGTCATGAGGCTATTTTTACAAATGAAGTATCTATTAAAAAGGTGTTTGCCGTGATTCATCATATCCCCAATGTATTAAGCAAAGAGCAAGTTGCCGAGTTTCGTAAACTCATGAAAGAGGCAAATTGGGTAGGTGGTAAAGTGACTGCTGGCACCTTGTCTGCCTCTGTTAAAAGAAATCAACAACTCTCCGAACAAGATCCGCTTACACACCACTTAAGTGATCTTGTCATTAAAGCAATTTGGCAAAATCCAGTGTTTCAGGCCGCTGCGCTGCCTCACAAAATTATTCCACCGCTTTTTAATCGTTATGATGAACATGAAAGCTTTGGTTTCCATGTAGATAATTCAATTCGCCTTATCCGTGGAACTTCTGAACAACTACGTACCGATTTATCTTGTACATTATTTTTAAGTGAACCGGATGAATACGAAGGTGGTGACCTCGTTATTGAAGATACTTATGGTTATCACGAAGTCAAATTACCCGCAGGTGATGTGGTGCTCTACCCGTCTACTAGCCTACATGAAGTCAGTAGCATTACCTCAGGTACTCGATTTGCTTCTTTTTTCTGGGTACAAAGTTTGGTTCGAGACGATAGTAAACGCCATCTGTTATTTAATCTTGATGAGAGCATTCGAGAATTACGTAAATCACACGGCGATAACTATCCAGAAGTCATGAAGCTGACCAATATTTATCATAATTTAATTCGTATGTGGTCAGAACTATAACACTATTTATTTTTGCCTTTTTAAGCCTAAACAGTCTTTTTTATCTTAATAAGGCAAAAATATGAAAATAATTTTCCATAAAAAATAAAACAGCGCAAAATTAGAAAATTATTTTCTAAACAACCTAACTAAAATTATGATAAGAATTTTGCACAAGGTGTAATCATTGTTTAGATGTGATATATCTAAATATCAAGATTACCCGCAAACCATCAAACTTATTATTCTACGGTCTAGAGATGAAAACGAATTACTTGTTTGCCCAGCCTACTCAAGCAAGACATCATCTGCAACTCCTGATGCTGCGCCAAGCGCGCGTATAAAAATTTTGTCTGCTTTTTAAAGCAGCATTTCAAGATTACCTTTAATTTTTCTGAATTAGATACCATATATTAAGTAGAGACGTTGCCTTTTAAATATATCCAGAGCAACCGCGCTACGAGACAAGGAGTTTTCTCATGATGTTGGCTGACCCTAGCAAAAAATACCGCCGTATGTACCAACGTGTGGATTTACCTGATCGCCAATGGCCAAATAACGAAATTACAAAAGCGCCAATCTGGATGAGTACCGATTTACGTGACGGTAACCAAGCAATTTTTGAACCGATGAACATGGAACAAAAATTCAAAATGTTCAAAATGCTTGTGAAAATTGGTTTTAAGCATATTGAAATCGGTTTCCCTTCCGCATCTCAAATTGACTTCGATTTTACCCGCATGTTGATCGAAGAAAATCATATTCCTGATGACGTATACATTGAAGTTTTGGTTCAAGCACGTGACCATTTAATCGAACGTACTTTTGAATCTTTGGCAGGTGCTAAACGCGCAATTGTACATATTTATAACTCAAACTCTCCAACCTTCCGTCAAAAGGTGTTGAATGTAGATGTTGATGGCGCAAAACAATTAGCAATTAATGCTGCTCAAAAAGTTAAAGAGTATGCGGCACAATATCCTCAAACTGACTGGATTTTCCAATATAGTCCAGAATGTTTCTCTGCAACAGAATTAGAAGTCGCTAAAGATGTCTGTGATGCCGTCACAGAAATCTGGGATGCACGTCCAGATCATAAAGTTATTTTAAACTTACCAGCGACTGTAGAAGTTTCTACACCAAATGTTTATGCAGACCAAATTGAATGGATGCATCGTAATTTGGCACGTCGTGATGGTGTGATCATTTCTGTTCACTGCCACAATGACCGCGGCTGTGGTATTGCTGCATCAGAACTTGCCATTATGGCGGGTGCTGACCGTGTTGAAGGCTGTGTGTTCGGTAATGGTGAACGTACAGGTAACGTTGACGTTGCAGCAATTGCATTGAACATGTATACCCAAGGTGTAGCACCAGAGTTAGATTTTTCTAATATTAATGAAGTAATTGCAACGGTTGAAGAATGTACTGGTTTACCTGTACACCCTCGTCATCCATATGCAGGCGACTTGGTATTTACTGCCTTCTCTGGTTCACATCAGGATGCGATCAAAAAAGGTTTCGAATACCAGAAAAATGAAGAAGTCTGGGATATGCCTTACTTACCAATTGACCCGAAAGATTTGGGCCGCGACTATGATGCTGTCATTCGTGTAAACAGTCAGTCTGGTAAAGGTGGTATCGCATACTTATTAGAATCGAATTACAACGTTGTGTTGCCGCGTCGTTTACAAATCGAATTCAGCCAAGTTGTTCAACAATATGCTGATGAGAACGGTACAGAAATTAATGCCAAAGAAATCTGGACATTATTTAAAGATACGTATGTTGATGTAAAAAATCATCATTACACAGTCAAAAACTACAGATTATCTGACATTAATGGCACTCAAATTATCGAACTTGATGTTGATGTTGAAGGCGAAACGCAACAACTTCGCGGTGAAGGTAACGGACCAATCTCTGCATTCTTAAATGCACTTCAATTACCAATTGACGTATTGAACTATGAAGAACGTAGTATTAGTTCAGGTGCAAATGCGAAAGCATTAACCTTAATTGAGCTTCAAGTAAAAGGTACAGGTAAAGGTTCATTTGGTGCTGGTGTTCATGACAACACAGTCACTTCATCAATTGAAGCAATTATCGCATGTACCAACCGTTTGATTGATCAAGGTGTTTTAAGTACAGATCAGGTTGTTGCCGCTGCTGTTTAATTAAAAAAAGACTTTGGAAAGGATACCTAGCTTGGTATCCTTTCTTTTTATTCCTGAAAGATTTAAAAGGCGAAATGTTCCCGTGTCTTTTCCAGCTGATTCAGTGGGGTTAGTCACTCCGCAAAAGTTCCAATTTGAAGAACCATTACACCTTGAATGTGATCGTGTTTTGCCACGTTTTGAACTAATGGTCGAAACTTACGGCACTTTAAATGCTGATAAATCAAATGCAATTTTAATCTGTCATGCTCTTTCCGGACATCATCATGCGGCGGGTTATCACCACGAAGATGATAAAAAAGCTGGATGGTGGGATAGTTGTATTGGCCCGGGTAAGGCAATCGATACAAATAAGTTTTTTGTAGTTTCGCTAAATAATATTGGTGGCTGTAATGGCTCAACTGGCCCGACCTCACCAAATCCTGAAAATGATAACCGCCCTTATGGACCGGATTTTCCCTTAGTAACGGTACGCGACTGGGTTAAAACTCAGGCCATGCTTTCTGATCGTTTAGGTGTAGATGTCTGGTATGCAGTGGTTGGTGGGTCATTAGGTGGCATGCAAGCACTACAATGGTCCGTAGACTACCCTGACCGCCTACAAAAATGTGTGATTATTGCCAGTGCACCAAAGCTTTCAGCTCAAAATATTGCATTTAACGAGGTTGCACGTCAGTCGATCTTGTCTGACCCAGATTTCCATCATGGCCGTTATTTAGAAAATGATAGCTACCCGAAACGCGGACTGATTTTGGCTCGTATGGTCGGCCATATCACCTATCTTTCAGAAGAAGCCATGAAACAAAAATTTGGCCGTGATTTAAAATCTGGCAAATTTATGTATGGTTTTGATGTCGAGTTTCAAGTCGAGAGCTATCTACGTTATCAAGGTGAACAGTTCAGTCGGAACTTTGATGCCAATACCTATCTCATCATGACCAAAGCTTTAGATTATTTTGACCCATCACGTGAGTACGGTCATTCTTTAACTGAAGCGATGGGCAAAACCAAATGCCAGTTCTTGATTGTCTCGTTTACAACTGACTGGCGTTTTGCACCAAGCCGCTCACAAGAAATTGTAGATGCACTTATTACCAATCATAAGCCAGTAAGTTATCTCGATATTGATGCTGAACAAGGTCATGACTCGTTCTTATTCCCTATTCCACTGTATGTCAAAACCATGCGCGCTTTCCTAGGCGGTGAAGAACATTTAAAATCGACATCACTGGAGGCAAGCTAATGCGTATTGATCAACAACTAGCAGAAAAGTGGATTAAACCCGGCTCAAGCGTACTCGATTTAGGGTGTGGAGACGGTGAATTACTCGCTCATATGAGCCAAAAGCATCAAATTCGTGCTTATGGATTAGAAATTGATCAAGAAAAGATTGCAATTGCTGTCAGTCGCGGGTTAAATATTATTCAACAAGATTTGAATCTCGGCTTAAGCCGCTTTGCAGACCAGTCATTTGACTATGTGGTTATGGCACAAGCTTTGCAAGCCGTAGATGCACCCGATGTTTTATTAAGAGACATGGTGCGTGTGGGTAAACAGGCAATTATTACTTTTCCAAACTTTGCGCATTGGAAGACTCGCTCTTTTCTTGCATTAAAAGGAATGATGCCTGTATCGGATGCTTTACCATATATGTGGTATAACACTCCCAACATTCATTTATGTACATTTAAAGATTTCGAAGCACTATGTGCTGAAAATCAGATACAAATTATTAATCGACTCGCCGTCAATGGAAATCAGCAGGGAAGCCTGTTAAGCAAACATGTTCCGAATTTGTTTGGTGAAGTCGCTATTTATCGAGTGAGTGCACTATGAAAAAGACATTATTTAGCACACTATTTGCAGGACTGCTAAGTATGCAGGCTCATGCAGATTATATCGCCCAGCCACAATCGGTTGCGAGTCAGGCTGCACGTTTTTCAACAATGGGGATTAACGATCTTCAGAAAGCAGCAAAAGCCGGGCAAGCAGGCGCACAATTTTATCTTGGTACACATTATCAATATGGTAAAGATGTAGCAAAAGACGAGAAACAAGCTTTCGCATGGTTTAAAGCTGCAGCTGACCAAGGTTTATCACCAGCACAACTCAACGTAGGCCGTATGTATGCCGACGGCATTGGTGTTAAGAAAGATGAGTCTATGGCTCGTAAATACTTTGAAAAAGCAGCAAGCAATGGTGATAATCGTGCAAGCTATAACCTCGCGATGATGGAAGAGCAAAAGAAAAACTACGTTGGTGCTTACCAGTGGTATGAACTTTCAACTCGTGATGGCATGCTCGACAATAAAGTGATTAGCCTATCTGAAGGTAAGAAAACTGCTCTTGCAGCAAACTTGACTCAAGAACAAATCCGTACAGCACGTGACCGTGCGGACAAATGGATTCAAGCACAATAATAACGGTTCATCCGTAAAAAACCTTACTCGACTAAAACCACCTTGTATGCTCTACAAGGTGGTTTTAGTTTATTAGGATATTCTCATTTATATTGTATTTGTTTACCTCTATATCCCCTCTTAAAAAACACGTAACATAACTGATGTTCGATATTAGCTATAACGTTTGGTTTTATTATGTCTACCCCACATTGGTTTGATCAGGGCAGTTTAGTTCTTGCCAGCAATAACAAAGGTAAAGTCGCAGAGTTTGAAAAACTTTTTGAACAGCTGAAGTTACCTGTAGAAATTATTCCTCAAGGTCGCATTAATATTCCTGATGCAATCGAAGATGGCTTAAGCTTTATTGAAAATGCCATTATTAAAGCTCGTCATGCCTCTAAAATTTCAGGTAAGCCTGCTATGGCTGATGACTCTGGTATTTGTGTTCCTATCTTAGGTGGCGCGCCTGGTATTTATTCAGCGCGTTATGCTGGAGAACATGGTGACGATGCAGCCAACAATGCAAAATTATTAAATGATCTTCTGCCATATCGTAAAAATGGTGAAGTGATTGAAGGTATGTTTGTTTGTGTACTTGCTTTAGTCACTCATGCTGAAGACCCTTTACCCCAAATTTTCCAAGGCATCTGGCACGGCGAAATTTTAGAAGCGCCACGTGGCGAAAATGGCTTTGGCTATGACCCACTGTTCTGGTTGCCTGAGCTACAAGTTTCTAGCGCTGAATTGTCTAAAGAAGACAAAAACAAGATTAGCCATCGTGGACAAGCGATGCAGTTGTTTAGAGAGAGCTTGCAGAAGTAAAACTTTATATGGCATTTATTTAGTTTAACTTTAAAGCCATTTGCTATCGTGCTAGGCGACATGGATGTCGCCCGTCGAACTGCGACATCAAGGATGTGTCGTCAGTTCGACAAATGGTTTTGTTACTTTTGACGAAACAAAAGTAAAGTATTGCTTACATACACAAAATAAGCATATAACCATTATTCTAAGGCCGTATGATCTAACTGGCTTCCCTAGAAATAAAGATGCAAAAAAACTGCATAAATCGCAATACACACACAACTCACAATCGTCCCAGAGGCGATATAAGCTGCAGATCTTCCCGTTCCTTGATAATGTGTTTCTAGCGCTACAATATTGGCTGCTGGTGGCAGACAGAACATTAAAAACATCACTCCAATTTGCTGACTTATATTTGGTATCGGTAAAAATTTATAAGTTAAGCCACAAAGAATAAACCCACACACCACCTTAAAAGCTTGAGCTTTGGTACTGTAGATTAAGTCTTTTAAATGCACTCGGGTACGGCGTAGCCACATTCCCAAAACACACATGCCAGCAAAAGTCATTGCGAACTTGGCAATTTCATATATCCAATGTATAGCGGGATGTTCTATATGCTGAGCACCTAGCAACCTGAGCAGAAGCGCACAAAAAATTGAAATACACGGTGGAGAAGTTAAAATCTTTTTTAATATGTGAAGCTTACTTTGTGGTGCAGTGGTGACTGCCGTAACAGCCCATGCATTTCCAAAAAGAGACATACCAATATATAGCGCAACAATAGGAGCCGTAGCATCAGGACCAAATAAAGCCATGGCAAAAGGAAAGCCAAGCCAGCCCATGTTGGTATAACTCACGCATAGCGCTAATAATCTGTCTTTAAATAGAGCTAAATAAGCGAAGAAAATAAGAAATGCTGAACCGAAGCTAAAGAGCATTAAGCTCAAACTACCTGGCTGATAAAATACCATGTTGTAAATAATCACAACTGGAATCAGTAAGCGGGCAAGCCAAGCCGAAAGAATAGGTTTTATGGTTTCTGAAATAGAAGTCTGAGCTAGTAAAAGTCCAGTGATAAACGCCAATATGGGCAGTAATAATGTCACGTTTTCTCCACTATTCCATTAAAACCAGCCTGTTATGCTACACTTTTTTAAACCGAAATGTACTCTCCATTTCAAGTAATTTAAGCATCTCTTATTCCGGTTAATACTAAAGAAAAAAAACGAAGTAAATTTTATAGTTATAGTTTTTTATGTCTCCACTGATTGCCAGTGTCTTAAAAATGACATATAAGTGTCATATTCCTGTCACAGCAACCTGTTGATATAAAAAAAACTGAAAAGAGGTATCAGATCATGGCCGGTTTATCTATTTGGCATGTCGTTATTTTTGCAATTGTCGTTATTTTATTATTCGGTACATCTAAATTAAAAAATATTGGTAAAGACGTAGGCGGTGCAGTAAAAGATTTTAAGAAATCAGTTCGTGAAGACGATGAAACTGCAGCTCTTAATACTCCACGTACAATTGATGCCCAAGTCAAAACCCATGACAACACATCAGTAAAAAGCTAAAGGTTTTCGACCATGCTTGATGTAGGAATGACAGAGCTACTCTGTTTTGCAATTATTGCAATTTTAGTTTTAGGCCCAGATAAACTACCGGAAGCTGCACGCTTTGCTGGTCGCTGGTATGTTCGCCTAAAACGTTATATTACCAATTTGCAAAATGAGATTGATCAAGAGTTGCGTCTTTCTGAGTTTCGAAAGGAAATGCAAGAAGAACTCAACCGCATTGAAGCATTAGAACGTAAAGTACAACAACAACTTGAAGAAATTCAAAAGCAGAATATCTCTGAAAATATAGATCAGGCTGAGGCAGTCAAAACAATGCCCCAACCTATTCGAATATGTATTCCTATATCAGGCCATTATAAAGTCCCGTACATTAGAAAATTTATTCCTTTAGCATCATCAACTGATATTTCAGAGACATCAGCTGTTAAATTGAAGATTGCCGTATGAACCAACTGCCTTCAACGACTGTAAATACGCAAGAAAATTTAGACCAAATGCCAATCATGAACCATTTGGTCGTTTTAAGACGTCATTTATTTAGGATTGTCGGGGTAACATTATTTTTATTTTTTTGCTTATTACCTTTCAGAAATAATACTTACCAATTATTATCCGAACCTTTAAGGCTCCAACTTCCGACCTCCTCTTCAATGATTGCAACTGATGTCACTGCAACATTTATGGCGCCTTTTAAACTCAATTTATTTGTCGCGCTTGTGTTGGCAATGCCATTTATTCTTTATGAAATATGGTCTTTTGTTCGTCCCGCGCTATATCAAAAAGAACGTCATTTAGCGCTCCCATTACTCATTGGTAGTATTGTCTTATTTTATGCAGGGGTTGCTTTTGCATATTACATTACCCTTCCTGCAATTTTGCATTTCTTTATTAGTGTATCGCCTGAAACTGTCGCCCCCATGACGGATATTAATAGCTACCTAAGCTTTTGCTTAAAGCTATTTTTAGTTTTTGGACTGACTTTTGAGATTCCAATTGCGACTCTCCTGCTGATTTTAATAGGCGTGGTAAATACAAAGAGTCTGGCTGAAAAAAGACGTTTTATTATTGTAGGATGCTTTTTCGTTGCAATGTTCATTACACCGCCAGATGCAATTTCAATGATAATGTTGGCAATTCCAATGTGGTTGCTTTTTGAACTTGGCCTGCTCTTCGGTAAAATTCTTGAGAAAAGAAAAACTCATTCTGCCGAATAAAATAGTTTTTAAGAAAAGGCCTGAACCTCGAAGTTCAGGCTTTTTTATATAGAACACTTTTTAATCTACAAAGTAATAAACTGTCTTCAAAGTGACTTAAAAATGTAAGAAAAGTGTCATTTACAGTCCATAAAATCAACTCAACAAATATACCCACAAAATTTACGGATTTATTATGACAACTGCTTCTAACCACCCAACACGTCGCGAAGTTTTAAAATGGTTTTCGGGGATCCCTTTTCTACCATTAGGTGCGATGGCTACGGCAGCAACGTTAGCAGGTTGTAATGATAGTGATGATAGTTCTGTAGTCACTCCAACACCACAGCCAAGCAAATTAAAAAACGCAAAATTCACGGCAATGACGGCTCCAACAGCGGCAGCAGATCGCGCAACAACTTTAGTGAATTCTAAATTAAAAATTGATTGGGAAAACTCAACCAGTACTGAATATCAACTTGCTTATAAATCATTCTTTAAAACAGGTGACAGCGTACCAAAACTTGGTGGCGGAACTATTATCGCGGGTGGTTATTTTGATGTTAATGGTAATCCAATTATGGATAAGTCAGTTGCTGGTAAAGAACGCCAATTCTTTTCGGACTGTCCAGATGGTTCATCTTTAATTCATTTAGAAGGTGCCAAAGTTGATGGTGTAGCAAACCCAGTGTTCCATGTGGTTCAATTTGAATATAACTCTAAAGACCAAGCAGGCGGCGACACTTACGGTCAACTACCTTCTCCAATCGCAATTTTGACTTTAGACCAAGATCAAAAAACAGGTCACTTAGAACTTAAAAAATACTTCAACGTTGATACTGCCCCTGTGCATGGTTTATGGATTACTTGCGGTGCGAGCTTATCACCTTGGAACACTCACTTATCGAGTGAAGAATATGAACCAGATGCATTCAATCAAGGCATTGGTGGTACAGATCCCAAATATCTTGGTAAATATTTCTTTGGTGATGAAACTAAAGCAAATCCATATAACTACGGTCATTTGCCAGAAGTAACAGTTAACCTTGATGGTACAGGCAGCATTAAAAAGCACTATTGTTTAGGTCGTATTTCTCACGAACTTATTCATGTAATGCCAGACAACCGTACAGCACTCATGGGCGATGACTACACAAATGGTGGTTTCTTCATGTTCGTTGCTGATAAAGAAAAAGATTTATCAGCAGGTACACTTTATGTCGCTAAATACATCAATACGTTAACTGAAACTTCAACTGCTAGCATTCAATGGATCAAACTTGGTCACGCAACAAGTAAAGAAATTGAAGATTTAGTTGCAGGTGGAATTAAATCAACTGACATTATGGAAAGTTTAACAACCAATCCAAATGATGCTAGCTATACTGAAATCACTTTGGCGAAGAAAAAGCTTTGGGTCAAACTTAAACCGGGCATGGAAAAAGCAGCAGCTTTCTTGGAAACCCATCGTTATGCAGCACTAAAAGGTGCAAGCATGGCGTTCACCAAGATGGAAGGTACTAACGTAAATATTAAAGATAAAATTGCGTACTCGGCTTTAGCTAATATCCAAGATTCAATGATTGTTGGTGGTAATGGTTATGTTGCGGAACATAATGTAGGGTTCTCTAAAAAAATTACTGCTGGCGGTGTTCTTGCGCACAAATTAGGTAATAGCTTTACAGACAATGAAGGCGGCTCAATCAATAGTGAGTGGGTTCCCCTTTACTCATATATGTTATTGATGGGCGAAGATATTACTAAGGATAGCTTAGGTAATACAGCTCACCCAGACAAAATTGCTAGCCCAGACAATTTAAAATTCTCTGAAACTCTACGCACATTATTCATTGGTGAAGATTCAGGTAATCACGTGAACAACTTCTTGTGGGCATACAATGTAGATACTAAAGAGTTAACACGACTACTTTCTACACCAGCAGGTGCAGAGTCAACAGGTTTACATGCTGTAGATTCAATCAATGGTTGGACTTACATCATGAGTAACTTCCAGCACCCTGGTGATAGCAGCAGTGTACCTGATGATGTAAAAGCATTAATTAACCAAAATTATAACAATGGTTATAGTGCTAACGTAGGCTATATCACTGCCGATCCAATTGCTCCATCGGTCACAACCAAATAATTTTTTATATACTCCAAACATTAAAGCTGGCTAAGGTCAGCTTTAATGTTTTTACATTCAACTTTCACTTTTTATGAAAATTAAATGAAAAATTACAGAACTTTTCATTAACTTATCATCAAAACGTCAACGCCTCGTCACATTCACAAACTAAGCTCATGAAGAATTTTAGAACAATCTCTTTATTTACTTAGGAATTTCCCATGACAGAGCTGACGCCATATCATGAAGATCAAGAGCTGGACAATAATACTTCTGACAATATCCACTTCCGCGACATTTTAGAACAACACATTAGTCGCCGTAGTCTAATTACTAAAGCAGCAAGTGGTGCTGTAGCGCTAACTTTAGCCTCTACGTTAACAGGCTGTAATGATAGTGATGATGACTCAGGTTCAAACAACGGTGGAACCACGCCTGTAGATCCAAATAAAAAACCAGAAAAATTAACTTTTACCGCAGTTGCGAAAAATCATAACGATATTGTGACTGTACCTGAAGGCTATGAAGCAAATGTCATTTTTGCTTTAGGTGATTCAATCAACCCTAATTTTGGCGAATGGGATGACAATAATATTCCATCTGGCCCAAGCTTTCAGTTCCGTTCTGGTGACTGTCATGACGGCATGCATTTCTTTGGTTTAAATACTTCAACAAACCGCTTTGACGAGAGTGTTTCAGCGCAAGGTTTGTTGGTGATGAATCACGAATATATCAACCAAACCTTCCTTCACCCAAAAGGTCCAACAAAAGTTGATGGACGCCGCCCTGAAGATGAGGTCATTCGTGAAACCAATGCACATGGCGTATCTGTAGTCCATATCAAAAAAGATGCAGCAACTCAAAAAGTAGAAATTGATAAAACCTCTATTTTTAACCGCCGTATTACAGCATCAACTGAAATGGATTTTGCAGGTGCAGCAGCTGGTTCTGGCTTGCTTGCAACACGCTTCTCTCCTACTGCCCGTAAAACACGTGGTACCCATAATAACTGCGGTAACGGTTATACGCCTTGGGGCACATACTTAACCACCGAAGAAAACTTTATTGGTTACTTCGCTCGTAGTACGACTGATGATGCGCTACGTACTCCAGAAGAAATTATTGCACTGAAACGCTATGGCTTAAAAGCAGGGTCTAGTTCACGTTACGGTTGGGAAACAGCAATTGGTCAAGTGGAATCACAAGACTTATATGACCGCTGGAATGCTGATGTAAAAGCTGCACAAGCTACCCAAGACTATCGTAACGGACCAAATACATTCGGTTGGATGGTCGAGATTGATCCTTTCGATAACCGCCTTAATCCAGTTAAAAGAACATCGCTAGGTCGTTTTGCACATGAAGACAGTGCTTGCCGTGCAGTTGCAGGTCAACCACTTGCGTTTTATATGGGCGATGACTCCCGTGGTGAATACATCTATAAATTTGTCTCTACCGCAGTGTGGGACACTAAAGATGTAAATCGTGGCTATGCAGCTGGCGACAAATATATGAACGCAGGTAAGTTGTATGTTGCCAAGTTTAATAATGATGGTACAGGCCAATGGATTGAACTTGCTTATGGCAAAAATGGCTTAAATGAAGGAAACACAACTTACCCATTTAAATCTCAAGCGGATGTTGTCACATTTGCACGCTTAGCGGGTGATGCAGTCGGCGCTACAAAAATGGACCGCCCAGAATGGTGTACGGTTAACCCAGTGAACGGCGAAGTCTATGTCACCCTAACCAACAACTCAAACCGTGGTAAAGATTACGCGACCGATGCTGCAAACCCGCGTAACTACACAGACCTCTACAACGGCACTAAAGAGCAAAAAGGTAACGTTAACGGTCATATCATTCGTTTTAAAGAAACTGATGACAAAACGACTGCTGAAACCTTTAAGTGGGATATTTACCTATTTGGTGCAGAAGCATCAATGGCTTCAAACATCAACTTATCTGGTCTGACAGACAACAATGATTTGTCATCTCCAGACGGTATGTGGTTTGACCCACGTGGTGTACTTTGGATTCAAACGGATGATGGTGCTTACACTGATGTCACTAACTGTATGATGCTTGCAGCGTTACCAGGCCAGATTGGGGATGGTACTACCGCAACTACGTCAAATGGTCAGCAAACTTTAGTGGGTGCTAAAGTTACAGATTCAACTTTGCGCCGTTTCTTGGTGGGGCCTAAGCAATGTGAGATTACAGGTATCGCGATGACACCTGACTACAAAGCAATTTTCATTAATGTTCAACACCCTGGCGAAGATTCTGCAAGTTACGCAACCCCAGAAAGTAGCTGGCCAGCAACCCAGAAAGATCCAAACAACAAAACTGCGCGCCCACGCTCAGCAACTGTTGTGATTACCCGTAAAGATGGCGGTGTGATCGCGGGCTAATTCTTTTATAGCTATGAAAATGCCGGTCAATTGATCGGCATTTTTATTATCATCGATTTAAGAGAACCTGCTGCTGTACAATTTGACCGCTGTGCTCACCTTGCTGAGTTTTTTCCAACCAAAGCCATTCATTATTGGTCATTCTTAGAAAATTTGAACAACGTGTGCCATACACAGGGCTTTGAATAAAAGTCGATGATAATAACTCTTCCATTTCTGGCTGAATGCCCGTATTGGGTAATAATGCCGTCGTAACCTTACGCTCATCTTCTAGAATATCCCAAGCCGCTTTCTGTAAAGTTAACTCTTCCGTTTGGTGCTGGAGCATAGGCAAAAATTCTTGCGTAAAACGTGTTCGCAAATGTCTGGTCTTTTCCCAATGTTCAGACATTAAGCCATTCGAAACCACATAAACACCATTCGCCAATACTTGCGGGGCTTCACCACGGTTACTCATATAAACCGCTTGATCAGCATTTCCCATAAACAAATTAAAGCCAGCAAAATTTTGTTGCTGCTGCTCTAATTGTTGCGCAAATCGAATCGGCAATAAATCAGATTCTAAAAAAGCCTGAACCAAATGACCACGAGAAGTTTCATATGACTTTTGATCTCGTCCATCACGAAAATTGGTCAATACAGCCCATCGGCCTTGAGGTGTTACTCCCATCCAAGTCCCACCCGACTGTAAATCTTGTCCAGCAATAATCGGTGTGTGTTGCCACTGATGTAATAAAGCTGTTGGTCGATGATAGAACTCATCCCGATTTGACATAAGACACAAGGGCATCTCATCCAGAACATGCCATGCTAAAGCAACAATACACA
Organism: Acinetobacter lactucae; assembly: GCF_013344765.1. Lineage (GTDB taxonomy): Bacteria > Pseudomonadota > Gammaproteobacteria > Pseudomonadales > Moraxellaceae > Acinetobacter > Acinetobacter lactucae_A. The sequence goes on along the minus strand of NZ_JABVBF010000007.1, from coordinate 25,277 downwards.
TCTTTTCTTATTCCCTATCTTTACACATTGAATGTACAACATTTTTCACATCATTCCGCTACAATCTGTCAAAACGTAAGATCAAGGAGCAGCAATGCTGACCTATCCTAATATCGATCCGGTCGCAATACATCTAGGACCTCTTCAAGTCCATTGGTATGGACTCATGTATCTATTGGCATTTTTATGTGCTTGGGGGCTTGCTTCCTACCGTGCCAAACAGCGTGATGGCTGGACATCAGAAATGGTTTCAGATCTGGTGTTTTACGGTGCTTTAGGTGTCGTTCTGGGCGGTCGTGTCGGCTATGTCCTTTTCTATGAGTTTGACAAATTTCTTGAAAACCCGATTTGGCTATTTCAAGTCTGGACAGGCGGTATGAGTTTCCACGGCGGCTTTTTAGGCGTCATGATTGCGATGTTATTTTGGTGTAAAAAATACCAAAAAACATGGTTCCAAACGCTCGATTTTATTGCCCCATGTGTACCAACTGGCTTAATGTTTGGACGTTTTGGTAACTTCATTGGTGGAGAGTTATATGGTCGTGCGGTAACTGACCCTAATTACCCCTTCGGTATGATCTTCCCTACTGATCCATTACAACTAGTACGCCATCCATCACAAATTTATCAAGCGATTTGTGAAGGCTTAATCCTATTTATTGTCTTGTGGTGGTTTAGTTCAAAACCACGTCCACGCATGGCGGTTTCTGCCCTATTTTTAATGGGCTATGGCGTTGCACGTTTCGTGATGGAATTCTTCCGTCAACCCGATGCAGACCAAGGTTTTATTTTGTTTGGTTGGATGACTAAAGGACAGATCCTCACCGTTCCAATGTTGCTAATTGGCCTTTGGATGATGTGGTATGCCTACCAAAAGAAAATTTATGACTGGGGCCCACAAAAGAACAGTTAATATGATAAATCAGAGGAGTTTCGGCTCCTCTTTTCTTTTTTATGCTACAGTTTTACTCTCCCAAAAATGAAGATATGCCATGCTGGAATTCTGGTTTAACACTCAAGTCCCGATATTTAAAAAATTAGTAATTTTAATTATTACACTATTGATCTGTATTGGATTATATCAATACCAACCATTGCCTTTAGATACGATTCTAATGTTTACTGGCACGGGTGTTATCTTTTTAATCTGCCGCTATTTTAAATTGCATTTTGCTCAGAAAAATCCGACCGGCTTGCTTTATCGCCTGTTGACTTGGATACCTATCGCACTGTTATTTGCCCTTATTTTTGTTAAAACAATGCCGAACTTGCTGATCTGGGGTGTTCAAGGAATTGCTTTTATGGCGCTTGCTGCTTTTATTTTTTCACCTCAATCGCTTTTTAAGAAATAGGTTTGGTTTTCATGTTGGCTTATTGGTACAACGCACCACGTCACATCAAACTTATCTTCATTATTGTTGTTTGTGTTGCAGTTTATGCTGCTAATCAAGTTCAGCCTTTATCGCCGTCTTATACTATTCTTAGCCTTGTGTTAGGTTTTGGGCTTCACTTCATAGAATATTTAAAAACAAAAATTCCAGCTCGTAGTTCATATAAATCTAACTTCCAGTTTCTGCTGAGAATTTACCCTTTCATTATTATTGCTCTGGTGGTGTGGATGCTACAGCCTCAGTACGATTGGATCGTCACGATACAAGCTTTAGGCTTTGTACTGGTTGGATTTTTTCTTGTTTCGATTTATCAAAATCGTGCCAAGCGATTTGACTAATTACATCCATTGAAATGCTATAGAACCATTTTTAGATTTTCATCTTGAGCTACAACAGGTATCATCTTCAGTGGTTCATGATGAAGCTGCACTATTGCGTAATTATTTATCATTGAGCTATCTCCCCCTTCTATTTTATGGAATTAATCCGAACTCGAGAGTGTTATGCGTGCATATTTAGACCTACTACAACATATCCTTGATAATGGCGGTGACAAAGGCGACCGTACAGGCACAGGAACCCGTTCTGTATTTGGTCATCAAATGCGTTTTGATCTCTCTAAAGGTTTTCCTTTACTCACCACCAAAAAAGTTCATTTTCGTTCTATCGTGATTGAGTTACTTTGGTTTTTAAAAGGCGACACCAACGTCCAATATCTAAAAGATAATAAAGTTTCAATTTGGGATGAATGGGCAACAGCAGAACAAACTGCTCGTTTTGGCCGCCCAGAACATGAACTTGGACCAGTCTATGGTCATCAATGGCGTAATTTTGGCGCAACTAAAAATGCTGACGGTACTTATAACCAAGATGGCTTTGACCAGATTAAATGGTTAATTAATGAAATTAAAACTAATCCAAATTCACGCCGTTTAATTATTTCTGGCTGGAACCCAAATGAAGCTGGACAAGTTGCATTGCCACCTTGCCACACACTCTTCCAATTTTTCGTACAAGACAACAAGTTGTCATGCCAGCTTTATCAACGTAGTGCCGACGTGTTCTTAGGCGTACCTTTTAACATTGCAAGTTACGCTCTACTCACCCATATGATTGCTCAAGTATGTGGTTTAGGTGTAGGTGATTTTGTCTGGACTGGTGGCGATACACATCTTTATGCCAACCATTTCGAACAAGCTAAACTTCAATTGACACGTGAACCATTACCACTATGCCAATTGAAACTAAATCCAGAAATAACTGACTTATTTGATTTTAAATTTGAAGATATTGAAATTGTAGGTTATGAATCACATCCTGCAATTAAAGCACCAGTTGCAGTATAACGACGGCTTAAATTTCATTAGATTACGGTTTAGAGAATAAAGATTATGGCATGGCAAAATGTAGAAGTTGTCCACGTTGTGGCAATGGACAGGAATCACTGTATTGGTAAAGGCAATGCGTTGCCATGGCATATTTCTGCCGACTTAAAACATTTTAAAGAAATCACTCAAGGCGGTGTGGTCGTGATGGGCCGTAAAACCCTTGAGTCGATGGGCCGTGCTCTACCAAACCGTGTAAACTGGGTAATTACCCGTGACATTAACTGGCAATTTGACGGTGTTAAAGTTGCGTATTCAATTGAAGATGCTTTAAATGCAGCTTTAGAAGATGTAAAAAATACCGAAAAACAAGCATTGTTCATCATTGGTGGCGGTGAGATATTCAAGCAAACCCTATCAATTGCAGATCGCCTTGAACTTACTCATGTTGACTTAGATGTGCAAGGTGATGCACATTATCCAACAATACCAAGCGAATTTCATAAAACTGCAAGTGAACAGCAAGTGGATGAAAAATCAGGAACTTCATTCGAGTTTGCCACTTATAAAAAATAATTCTATGGATACTTATGCACAATATCGGAACACGTGAATTTATTATCGGTCTACTTTTTTGGCTGTTACATAGTCTATTCACGTTGTTTATTGTGTTCTCTAGTATTTGGGTATGCGTAGCGCTCTGGGTTCAACAACCTTTTGGCTGGTTAGGCAGCCGCATACTCATTGGCATCTGGATTGCTTTTGCACTGAGTATGGTTGGCTTATATGTTGAAGGTCATATTATTAGCCGCCGTACCGATATCCTGATTTATCTTTTAGCATTTGCCTGCTCTCTTGTTTGGTATTTTTCGATTACTGCACGTCAAGATCGAGACTGGAACCCTGAAGTTGCCAATATGCTGAGCTATGAAAAGCACGGCGATGTAGTCACTTTACACAATGTTCGTAACTTCAACTGGCATCCTGATGGAACCTATGATGTGCGATGGGAAACCCGAACATTTGATCTTAAGCAGCTGAATGGCATAAATATCATTGCCTCTTACTGGATGGGACCACAAATTGCTCATACACTGGTAAGCTTCGAATTTAAGAATCAGCAACCTTTGGTCTTCTCAATCGAGATTCGTAAAGAAAAGACTGAAGAGTTTTCGGCAATTGGCGGTTTTTTTAGAAAATATGAACTGAGCCTCATTGCTTCTGATGAGAAAGATATTGTCTATACGCGTAGCAACATCCGTAAAGAGCAGGTTTATAATTTCCCAGTCAATATGCCGCGTAGCGAGCAAAAAGCGCTATTTTTAGAATATCTTAAAAAATCGGATGAGCTACGTGCAGAACCGAAGTGGTACAATACTCTTACCAGTAACTGTACAACTTTAATTTTTGATATGGTTCAAGCAATTAACCCATATCAGCTTCCCAAAGATTATCGTCTAATCGCTTCAGGTTACTTACCTAATTATTTATATGACCTTAAAGCACTTAATCAAAATATCAGTTTAAAACAGTGGTATCAAATTGCGCATATCAACCCAAGAACTGAAAATTTTGAACAGCTATCAGATCAGAGTAGTGAACACTTCTCTCAAATCGTTCGACAAGGTTTACCTAAAGCTAAATGAAATAAGTAATGCACTTTTCTTTACTTTTTTATACATGCTTTACTTTGTATTTTAAATACATAAACCCTATTGTAATAGGCAGGAAATAGAGGGAAAAACAATGCAACAGGCATTATTTGGCGGCGGCTGTTTTTGGTGCGTCGAAGCTGTATTTTTACAAATACGCGGTGTAGAAAAAGTAACGAGTGGGTATGCAGGTGGGCACACGATTAATCCTACCTACGAGCAAGTATGTCAAGGAGACACCCAGCACGCTGAGGTGATCTTAGTCGACTTTGATGAAGAGCAAGTAACTTACTCCCAGTTACTCGACGTGTTCTTCGCAACTCATGATCCAACGACTTTAAATCGCCAAGGTAATGATATCGGCACACAATACCGCTCTGTTATTTACTATTATAATGAAGAGCAAAAGCAGGCAGCAGAACATACGATTCAAACGCTAAAAGATGATGATCTTGATATTGTGACTGAGTTGTCTCCTGTTCCGACGTTCTATCCGGCAGAAGAATATCATCAGAATTACTATGCAAAGAATCCTTCACAAGGTTATTGCAACTTTGCGATTCCACCTAAGCTGCTCAAGCTATATAGTAAATTCCAGCACCTGATGAAAGATCAATAAATCAGAGCAATAAAAAAGCAACCAAATTGGTTGCTTTTTTATTGAGTAAACTAAATTTTAGTTTTCACTTACAAAGGCAATATCGCTCAGTCCGGCTTCACTGGCGCGAGACATTACCTGAGCAACAGTATCGTACTTCGACTCTTTATCAGCACGAAGTTGGACTGTTGGTTTCACATCACCTTGACCTGCTTCTTGAAAACGTTTTTGAAGCTCATCTAGGCTAATCACTTGAGTATCCCAAGCCACTTCACCATTTGCATTGATACTAATCGTAATTGCTTTTGGTGGTGGATCAATAATTTCAGCAGTTGTTTTAGGAAGCGTTAATGGAATCGATGGGTTGGCAACTGTTGCTGTGACCAAAAAGATGATCATTAACACCAACATAATGTCGATTAGCGGAATGAGGTTCATCTCATTCATGCCACTATCGTGGTCTTCACCCAATTGAAAAGCCATTAAGCTTGACCTCCAACGTAACTTTGCTGTGCAGTTTTAACGTCAGACTTTACAGTTGAGTCTTGCTGCAACATCGTGTCAATTAACAAGCTATGCGCTTGATCTTGTAAGTCGTGAGCAAGACCACGGTTAGCGCGTACACAGATGTTGTAAGCCAATACCGCAGGAATCGCAACTGCAAGACCAAGACCCGTCATAATAAGTGCTTCACCTACTGGTGTAGCCACTTGAGCCAAACCTGCTTGTCCGCTTTTACCTACGGCAACAAGCGCATGGAAAATACCCCAAACAGTACCAAACAAACCAACGAATGGTGCAATTGAAGCAATCGTTCCTAAAACCGAAATACCTTTATCAGCATTGGCTTTTTCAGCAGAAATCTGACGAAGTAATGCCTGCTCTGCAACCGCTTTACGTTGTTCAAAACTCAAAGGTTGTAACTTTGCTTTTAGCGAAGTGATAGCCTGAGAAAGTTGAGCATAAGCTTGTTGTTTTAGTTGGCGAGTCCCCATCAAACGTAAGATGAAAACTGTCCAGGTAGCAATCGACATTGCCAATAAGATGAAATACAGGGTTTTACTCACTGCATCTGCATGTTGCCAATAGATTGAAAAGTTCATATTGAACTCCTGATTAAGGTTAGCCGTTGGGACTCAAATTCATTTAAGGGGTTAAATCAAAGGGTTGCTCTGCTTTAATTGGATAAGCAACACCATTTTCCATATAAGGTTTAAATTTCGCACCGCGAACAGCACGGACAACTTTGTCATCTAGACTTGAAATACCACTACTTCTCGTCACTCGTACATTAATAATCTTGCCTTTCTCATCGGCTTCAATCAGTACCATGACAGAGCGTGCTTCGCCTTGTAAATCTTTTGAAGAAACTGTTAAACGTGGTGAACGGCTCCACTGTACACCCGAACCACCAATTGAAACTCTTTTCGGTGATGGATCTGGAGTAGGTTGAGCTTTAGGCGCTTCTTGTACCACTGGCTTCGGTTTTTCAACGACTTTTTCAGTAACAGTTGTCGTTGTTGTTACCACTTTAGTTTCAACTTTAGGTTCTGTCTTTACTGTTTCTTTTGGTGTTTCAGCCTTTTTCACCTGTTGAATTTTTTCCACTTTTTTAGGTGGTGTCACAGGTTTTTCAATAACTTTAACTTCTTTTACCTCTTTCTTAGGTTCCGGCTTTTTAGGCGGTTCCTTTGGCTTCGGAGGCAATGGTTTTGGTTGCTCTTGAATTTTTACAAAACGTACCTGTAAAGGCTTCTTCTCGATTGGCTTTAATTCAGCAGGCTTAATATGGCTGACCGCCCATAAGACCCCGATATGACCAATTACAACCGCAATTAGTGCTGTGATGACTTTCTTTTTCATCGGATTGGGAGAGTTTAAGGTTGCGGAAGATTGACTCATAAGAATCTAATTACCTAATGGATGATGATCTCAAATTTCTATTTAGAGAAACGATTTCAAACATCGGATAGAACAATAAAGTGCCACAATAATAAATGAGAAGTGTTTTCATTTGCAACTATTTTTTGAGAAAAACATTTGCTCTAAATCACTCCTTTGTATCAGTTGAGTGTCTTTGCTTTTGTTTTCCCATAGTTACATGAACTGGTATCTCTTGTTCACAATGTATTTACTCTAACTTGGATAGTTAGACTAATTTCACGGTGAATAGCTCTAATCCTACCATAAACTCATCAAAATTTGTTACGTTATATCATTTCAATAATATTTTTGATATAAAAAAACACGCAAGAAGCGTGCTTTTTAAGATAAGCATTATTTAAAAAACAACGGTCTTATTGCCATCAACAATAATACGGTCTTCTAAATGCCATTTTACTGCTCGAGCCAATACATTACGCTCTACGTCTTCACCTAGTTCACGTAATTGCTCAACATTATAATCATGGCTTACACGCTCAACGTCTTGCTCAATAATTGGGCCTTGATCTAGATCAGCAGTCACATAGTGGGCTGTCGCACCAATCAACTTCACACCTTTTTCATAAGCTTGCTTATATGGGTTAGCACCCACGAAAGCTGGCAAGAAAGAATGGTGGATATTGATGATTTTCATTTCCCATTTCGCAACAAAATCTTCGCTTAGAATTTGCATGTAACGTGCGAGAACCAATAAATCATTGCCCTGCATCATTTCATCAATTTGTGCATAAGCTTCAGCTTTATTGTCTTTAGTTACTTTGATTACTGTAAATGGAATACCGAAGTTCTCAACAGATTCACGTAAATCTTCATGGTTAGAAATCACATGTGTAATTTCGCAAGGCAACGACCCACGTGCATGACGCCACAATAATTCAAGTAAAGCATGGTCAACTTTAGAAACTAAAATACCCACCTTTTTAATATCATTTACGAAAGCAAGACGCCATTGCATGCCATAACGCTCAGCAACATTCGCAGCAAATGTTTGAATTAATGCATCTTTACGTGACTGTAAATGATCAAGTTCAAATTCAACACGCATGAAATAACGTCCGCCCTGAGCTTCCGTCGCATACTGATCAAGCGCGGTAATGTTTGCACCTTGATGGTACAAAAAGCTCGATACAGCCTGTACGATCCCAGGCTTGTCTTCACAAGTAATCAGTAAACGGGCTGTATTGGCAGTGGTCATATTCATTTGGTTAATATCACTTAATTGAGTCAAATTTTTTAATAAGCCGAGTATTCTAGCGCTCTAAATAGGCAAGCACAACTATTCATCTTTTAGGGACGACAAGCTGGCGAATAGATCAGAAGGCCCCAGTGATTCAAGCAACTGCTCGTAAGTTGCTCGGCTTTCACCCATAAGATAAGGACCTTCAAGGAAAACCATTTGACGTAATGCCTGCCAAACCCATTTTTCTTCTAAATGGTTATTGTCACTGATATGGCCAGACATATATAAAAAGTTTGTCCAGTTGGTTAATACAATCCACAAGTTAATAATGAGCGCTTCAATTTCAGATGGCGTCATTTTCATAAGACCAGCATCAACAAAGGCTTGATAAATCTTTTGCCCTTGCTGCATTACCTGCCCCGCAAAACGCGGATAAATCTTTTTAAAGTCTTCGTTACTTTCAACTAAATGATAGACATCACGATGAATAAAACGGTAACTCCAAAGTTGACCACTTAATACCTGAAAATAGTTGATTTTGTCATTGGTCGTTAATGGTCTGTCTTCAGGTAAAGAGAGCATATCTAGAGTCTCAACCTGATATTGGTACATTAATTCCTTAATGATTTCATGCTTGTTTCGAAAGTGGTAGTACAAGTTTCCAGGGCTAATCCCCAACTCCGCAGCAATATGATTGGTTGTAACTGACCGTTCACCTCGCTCATTAAAAAGCTGCAAACTGATTTGTAAAATCCGGTCTTTTGTCTTCAGAGCTTTAGGTTGAGACATTTTAATAACCTTTAATAATTCACATGGTTAAGACTTGAACACATAAACTGACTTGACTATTTAGAGTATTTACTCTAAAAAATAAGTATATCAATATATTTGGTAAGTACCGATGAACAGTCAAACAAAAACAAATCCAGAGACTCAGCTTCCTTATGATGTTAAGCATTTACATGATTTGCTTGAACAACAAAAGCTGGCTTACCTACGCCATCCGGTACCCACTGCTAAAGAGCGTATTGATCGTTTAGCTCGTCTTAAAAGAGTCTTGGTAAAATATCAAGATCAGATTGCCGAAGCAATTAACCTTGATTATGGCAATCGTGCAGTTATGGAAACAAAAATTGGTGAGCTACTCACCAGTTTGGAACAAATTAAATATTACAGTAAGCATCTAACTGCATGGATGAAACCATCAAAACGCCATATTAGTGTATTACATCAACCTGCAAAAGGTTGGGTACAATACCAACCTATGGGTGTCATTGGTATTATTACCCCGTGGAATTACCCATTATTGCTTTCAGTGGGGCCTTTAATATGTGCGCTCGCTGCAGGCAACCATGCCATGATCAAAATCTCTAGCGCTTCTCCAAACTTTGGACGAGTGCTTGAAAGTGCATTGGCAGAAGCATTCCCACAAGAATTAGTTGCTGTAGTAAATGGTGGTGGCGTTATTTCAGATGCGTTTAGTCATTTGCCTTTTGACAAAATGATTTTCACAGGCTCAACCTCTGTTGGTAAAACAGTAATGGCAGCCGCAGCCCAAAACCTAGTTCCCGTGATTCTTGAGTTAGGCGGAAAATCTCCTGCCCTCGTGCATGCATCAATGGATATGAAAGATGTAGCTCAACGTATTGCGGTAGGAAAATTATGGAATGCGGGACAAACTTGTGTTGCACCGGATCATATTTTCTTACCAAGAGGCAAAACTGCCGAGTTCATTGAAAACTTTAAATTGATTGTGGCTGGAATGTACCCTCATTTCCGTAACAACAATGACTATACTTCTATTATTAATGATAAACAGTACAACCGTATTCAGGGCTATCTCGAAAATGCTCGTGATCAAGGTGCACGTATTGTTGAAATTAACCCGCAAAATGAAATTTTAGATGATGTCCGTAAAATTGCGCCGACTTTAGTTACTGGTGTAACAACTGCAATGGATATTATGCAAAATGAAATCTTCGGGCCTATTCTACCAATCTTAGAATATGATCAGATAGAAGAAGTGATCGAGTTTATTAATAGCCGCCCTCGTCCTTTAGCGATGTATTATTTTGACTATGATCAAGCGCGAGCTGACTATATTGCACAGCACACCCATTCAGGGCATTTCGGGATTAACATGGTGATTACCCATGTTGCACAAGATGATTTACCTTTTGGCGGAATTGGCGCATCAGGTATGGGTAAATATCACGGACCAGAGGGCTTTTTTAGCCTTTCTCATGAGCGTTCGGTGATGTCGAATCCAAAACTCTATAGCCTTAAATACATTCTTCCACCGTTCAATAAGCCTATTCATCGTTTCATTTCGAAAACCTTGTTGCGCTAACTGATCAAGGCATGATCTGTTATACTAAATCATGCCTCGTTTTTACCAATTTCGCTTGTCTTTTAATCGTATTTTTGGTATAAAACGCCCCTTGAATGAATTCATCCGTTTACATTTAGTATGACTGGCCACAGATTTGCTGTTGGCTGAATCAATGGAGTTACACCATGTCTAAGGTTTGCCAAGTTACCGGCAAGCGTCCAGTCGTTGGTAACAACGTCTCACACGCCAACAACAAAACCAAGCGCCGGTTCGAGCCGAACCTGCACCACCACCGTTTCTGGTTAGAAAGCGAAAAACGTTTTGTACGTCTTCGTTTAACCACTAAAGGTATGCGTATTATTGACAAATTGGGTATCGAAAAGGTTGTTGCAGACCTTCGTGCTCAAGGTCAAAAGATCTAAGGAGTCTGAGCAATGCGTGATAAGATTCGCCTCGTTTCTTCAGCTGGTACAGGTTACTTCTATACCACGACTAAAAACAAACGTACTATGCCGGAAAAAATGGAAATCAAAAAATTTGATCCAAAAATCCGTCAACACGTGATTTTCAAAGAAGCTAAAATCAAATAATTTTAGCCTCGAAAAAAACGACTTCTCTATGAAGTCGTTTTTTTTTGCATTTTTTTTATACCTACCTTTTTGTTAAACTTTCTCTACATTCCGCCTTGGCATTTTTTATGCTTGTCTTTAGCCTAACTCACGTAAAAGGAGTTTTTAGTGCCGCATGACGTAGATTTAATTATTTTACTTGCTGTTGGTTTCGGCGTTGCTCTCATTTTTGGCTATCTTGCAGCCCGATTACGCCTTCCTCCTCTTATCGGCTATTTAATTGCCGGAATTATTATTAGTCCAAATACACCGGGTATCGTTGCAGATATTCATCTGGCCAACCAACTCGCAGAACTCGGGGTCATGTTCCTGATGTTTGGTGTAGGGATGCACTTTTCATTAAAAGATTTATTACTCGTTCGGCGTATTGCCTTACCAGGTGCAATTTTACAGATCGCTGTTGCAACCTTACTTGGTATTGGCGTTTCAATGCTATGGGGCTGGAGTTTTGGTTCAGCACTCGTTTTTGGCTTAAGTCTATCGTGTGCGAGTACAGTTGTACTATTAAAAGCCTTAGGAGACAGAGGTCTTTTAGATTCAGTTAACGGCAAAATTGCTGTGGGTTGGCTATTAGTCGAAGATTTGGTGATGGTACTTGTGTTAGTACTCCTTCCGGCTACAGCAGTTTTAATCGGTGGAAAAGCACCAGCAGGTGCAGACGGCAATATCTGGTTAACTCTTGGGATAACCTTATTAAAAGTGATTGGCTTTATTGCCTTTATGCTCATTGTAGGCAAGCGCGTTGTGCCTATTATTATGCAGTTCGTTGCACGTTTAGGTTCAAGAGAGCTATTTACGCTGACTGTCGTCGCTGCTGCCGTTTCGATTGCCTATGGTTCATATGCCATCTTTGGGGTTTCAATGGCTTTAGGAGCATTCTTTGCGGGTATGGTCGTTAAAGAATCAGACTTTAGTCATCGTGCTGAAGAAGAGACTCTCCCACTACGTGAAATTTTCTCGATTTTATTTTTCGTTTCTGTGGGCATGCTGTTTGATCCACATATTCTGGTGGAGAGTCCGCTCCATATTTTAGCTGTTATCGCGATTATTATGGTAGGTAAGACACTTGCTGCAATGGCATTGGTTTTATTCTTCCGCTATCCAATCAATACGGCTTTAACAGTCGGGGCAAGCCTTGCACAAATTGGTGAGTTTTCATTTATTTTGGCGACCCTTGGTGTTTCTTTAGAACTATTAAGCTTAGAAGCTCAAAACTTGATTCTAGCAGGCGCTTTATTTTCAATTACGCTGAACTCTTTCATTTTCTCAGCGATTGAGCCTGTACAACGCTGGATTCGTGAACGTTCTCACTTAGCGCGTCTTCTTGAACGTAGCGGTGACCCATTAGCAATGTTACCCGATGAAGTTGATCAAGCTTACTTACGTGATCAGGTTGTAATTGTCGGATATGGCGGTGTAGGACGACGCATCACTGAAAATTTAATTAATGAAAATATCAAGGTCGTCATTGCAGAAGAGAATCGCGAAATCGTAGAAAAATTGCGTAACGCAAATATTGCTGCTGTGAGCGGTGTTGCTACTGAACCGAGTGTTTTAATCCAAGCACATATCATGCATGCACGCTTGTTGGTGATCTCACCTATGGATATTTTAGATATTCACCGCATTGTGGCGATTGCAAAGCAATTAAACCCTCGAATTCAGGTATTAATTTGTGCAGAAAGCAAAGAAGAAGCTGCTGTTATCCGTGACGAAAATATTGGCGAAGTGTTCTATGCAAAAGAAGAAATGGCAAAGAATATGAGCCACCATATATTAAATCAGATCGAGATTGCTCATCAGTCAACGACTCATTAACACATAAAAAAGCGTACTCAAGAGTACGCTTTTTTTAACTCAAGAATTTAGGCTGTTCGTCTAATACCTCAGCCTGCCACTCGTTTACCTGCTTTTCCAGCAGTCCAAACAATGCAGCCTGAATCATGTGCTGAGCAACAACTGGAGTCTGCTCACCCAAGATTGCTTTAACTTCATCGCTAAATTGAATTTTAACCAAGGGTTCATTCTCAGAACCTGCATTACGCAAGGCGAGTTCACCACCTTCGAGTTGAACTAATTCCAACACTGCTTCTTGATTTCCAAATAACTCTTTCAATTGCTGTATAGACATATACTTCCTCCATGTTTCAACATGGTGGCAAAGCACCCTTGCACTTTGCATCTCTTGTCTTATTTATATAGGCACACCTAGTCTAAATTTCAAGCACCTAGGCAGTTTAATTTTAGAACTCGACCATTTCGTTACGAAAACCATCAATTAAATGACTTAATTCTCGGTGCCATTCACGCAAAATTTTAACATCTGGCAACCAAGATTGCGGCCCTTGTGTCACTTTAATAATCAGATTAGAAGAAGTTTCTTCTTCTGGCGTCGGTTCTTTTGGTTCCGGAGCGTATTGGCACATACGATAAGCTCGTTTTAACTCTGCAACAAAACCATCTTTTGCTAATTGCTGCAAAACGGACACTTCAGGAGAAACTTGTCCTTTTGCCGCCATATGTTCCTCAATAGATTTTAAAGTGGGTTGCAAATCATTTAAACGGTAATAACGTACCAATTCTTGCAAGAAGGCTAACATTGCGCCATGTAAATGAAATACAGCTGCTTCACGGTAAGCTTGTACCTGTTGCACATGATCGGTCTGCTCTGCCTGTTGACACGCTAGACGTGCAAAATAGAGCTTCTGATTGGTACGATCGGCATGATAACGAGCAACACGTGACATAAATAAACTTTCCTGTTTTAAAATCGCCATTGCAACAGCTATTCTTAGCTTAACGACTCCATTGATAAAATCAACGTTATTTATGGTAAATCCAGCTCAACTTGATAAATTTTACGTTTAGCTAAAATTTTTACTGGCTGTTTTATAGGGCGCACATTACTTAAAATCCAAGCAAAATACCCTTCACTCCAAGCAGATGCACAGGCTAAATTGACCTCGTCATTTCGCCAAGCATGAACAGAGTCGACATCAACTAAAGCAACAGCAACTCCTTCCTCTTCATCAGTCTCTTTGTCCAGAAAGTTCTGGTTTTCGACAATTAATAGATCTTTCACTGGTAACTGGGTAGGTACCCATGAACGCACTTCAAGTGTTTTTATACCTTCAGCGATACGAAGACCATTTGGCGTTACAATCGAGAGAGCTAAAAATTGTCTTTTCATCAGGAAAACTTATTCTTCGGCTGCTTTAACTCGAATTCCATAGCCTTTAACTTTAAGCGTATTTAAGCCTTTAATTGCCTTAATCGCTTCACGGGGATTAGGCATTTCAACAAAACCAAAGCCTTTCGATTTACCCGTATCTTTATCAGTCACCAGAACACATGTATCAACTTTACCATATGCCTTAAACAACTCTAAAACTTCAGTTTCACTTACAGCACGATCTAAATTACGAACTAATATCTTCATTTTCTAACCTTAATTGGCAATAAAAGGGAGGGCCAATATACATTTAAGTAATCACAGCGTCTTATACAGTAGTTTAGTCCAGATCGATACCAAAACCTAAATTTACTGCAGGAGATCTGTTCCATTGTTTTTTAGTAAATTGCTGAGGTACTTGTCTATGTATCTTTGCTTGAACTAAATGTGTAGGCAAATCATTTAAGAAATAACTCTCGACTTTACGACCTTGCTCGTCATACGTGTCTTGTGACCACGTATTAAGATTTTGCTTCGTCAAGATTAATTCATTTTCAGCACGCGTTAAGGCGACATACAGTACACGGCGTTCTTCCTCAACATCGTCAAAATCACCCTGTGCTCTTGCATAAGGGTATTGATTTGGCGATACATGAGGTACATAACAAACTTTCTGTTCGGCACCCTTAGCTGAATGAATCGTAATTAAAGTTACCAAATCTTGATCAGCTGCTTTTTCAATTTCAGAAACTGAAATAGGTTCAAGCACGTACTCCTCAAGAAACTCACCTAACGAGGCATGCTTACGCGCAAGTTGCTTAACCAAATCAAAGTCTTTTAAACGGCGTGACCAGTCTTTAGTTTTATAATTTTGCTCTAGCTGTTCACCTAAAGCATCTAGAGCCAAGCCAATACTTGCTTCAACATGCTGCTGTAATACATCTAGCTGTTTTAAAATTAAAATCGCTTGTAAAGGGACCTTACCATGGCGTTCAAGTCGTTGACAGCGTTCTTCAACATCAGCGATTCCCATTAGCTCTTGGGCTAACTTACTCGCGCCAACATCGCCAATACCGTCCCACAAGGTTAAAAACCGCATCCAGGCCAAATCATCGTGAGGGTTACTCACAATACGTAGCAAGCTCAGTACATCCTTTACATGGGCCGACTCAAGAAGTTTTACTCCACCAATAAAGCGATAAGGTATTTCAGCAGCAATAAAAGCCCCTTCTAGGTATCGGGCACTATAGCCAGAACGGACTAACACCATATGATCATACCAGTTTGCACCTTGCTGATGACGCGTTATTAAATCTTGTGCAATCCAGTTTGCTTCTTCAAACTCATTACCAAACAAATGTAGCTGTGGCTTTTGCCCTTGACCACGATGCGCTTGTAGCTGTTTTTGATAATCAATTGGGCTATGTGCCAACAGCCAGTTCGATAAATCTAAGATTTCTTGGGTCGAACGATAATTTAAAGCGAGTGTAAGAACTTCTGCATCAGGTATTCGTTCTTTAAAAGAGTGAATATTTTCAAAATCTGCACCGCGAAAACCATAAATTGACTGGGCATCATCACCCACGCAAAACAACTCTACTTTACCAATTAAAGGCTGCAATAAAGCCCATTGCAAAGGGTTTGTATCTTGCATTTCATCAACTAGCAATGCCTGACAGAAGCCTGCCACCCAATTAGTCAACGCTTCTGAGTTTTGTAAATGAACAGCCACAATCGACAAAATATCGTCGTAATCTAAAAAATTACGCTCTCTTTTACGATGTTCATAAGTTTTCATCAACTCAGCAATTTGAGTTTTATGCTCATATGCATCTGGAAGCTGTTTGATTAATGCTTCAGAAAGCTTAGTTTGAGTATTTCGAGCATAGGAATATAGATCGCACAGCTCTGCTGCTTTAGGTAAAACATTATCTTTGTCTTTACCACGTAATAGCCGAAACATGAGCAACTGGTCATCACGATCAATAATACTAAATTGATTTAAGCCAAAAGCTTGTGGATTACGGCGCAGTAAATACATACAAAAAGTATGAAAAGTTGAAGCTCTTAGGCCCTTTGCCTGTGCTCCTACATGCTGCTCTACTCTTGCAACAATTTCACTCGCAGCACGTCGAGTAAACGTTAAAATCTGGATTTGATTCGCTGGTAAGCCTTGGTCAATTAAATAGGCGGCACGAGCAACAATTGTCTTAGTCTTGCCACAACCAGCGCCCGCCAAAACTAAACAGTTCTGTGCAGACGTGGTGGCTGCTTTTTTTTGCTGAGCATTTAGTTCATTAATTAATTTTGCAAGACTCATAACACATATCGCTAAAACACCAAGACATAGTTTAACAGACCCAACCACAGATGCGTCTGCCCGTCCTAAAAACAAAAAGAGCACCTAAAGTGCTCTTTGATTAAATATTGTTATTTAAGATACTGTTTTTGAACTAGATGGCAGATGCTTAATCGCAGAAGCCAAACCTAGAAAATTAATTCCTTGAAATAAAATATCAATTGCGAGGAACATACCTAACACCCAAAAAGGCGAATCTTTGGAAACTAAAATTAAAATACCTGTAATGAGGGTTAATAACCCTGAAAATAAGGTCCAGCCCCATCCAGTAATTGGTTTAAGTAAAATCGCGTTTACCGAACGTATAGCTCCAGCAATAATCAGTGCTATAGATAATAAGCTTGTCAGTACTACTGCTGTAGTGACTGGAGTAGAAAAAGCGTAATAGCCAGCCATTAGATAAAGTATGCCAAAAAGTGCCCATAACCATCTGCTAGCACCTTTAAAGACACTTATAGCCGCGACAAGATGTAAAACACCTCCGACCATCATCAGTATTCCAAATAAAAAAACCACAGAAAAGGTTGCAAACGGTAATGAACTAAACAAAATTAGACCAAAGCCAATAAGCACAAAGCCTAATATCAAATACCACTTACGATCAGCATGTAACTGATTACGTACCAAATCATTACCGACAGTTTTCATCATGGCTACTCTTATTATTAAGTATTAGAATTTCATCTACTTAACAATAGTGATGCACTTCACATTTTTTGTCTGTATAAAATCTGCATCGTTTCTTATCAATTAATGTGGATAAAGCAGTATTTATCCACAATTTTATTTCACCCAGCCAATTTCTTGGGCTGTAGGTAAACCTATTATTGTTTCATGTAAACCATTCGGCATTTTACTGCTCTGCTCAGATAACGGTGTTCGACCACCCATGATTTCAGCGTCAGTTTGTGGGTATAAAGGCACTTTTTCAGCTTGCGCATAACCTAAAGGATAAAGTGGTTGTCCTGTTTGTAAATCATATTTGTCTTGTGCCCCAAAGCCATGTAATAGCTCATGAACAATTACGACCTGATTTTGTGAAGCTTGTGTTTTGGTCGCAAATAAATTCACACTACCGATACGACCTTTTTCCAAAGCAGTCGAATGAATCAAAACTTTTTGATAGTTGGGATCATAGTAATTTAAATAAAGTTTAAGTGATGCTCCACTGTCTTCAGGTTGTTGGTGTCGCCATGCATAGAAACGAAACTTTAAACTCCACCACATCACATGAAAGATATTGGCATTTTGAGGAACCTCAGGAGGTCGTTGCTGTAACGGCTGCCCTAAACGTATTACAAAGTTTCCTGATTGACCACGATAATGTTGTGACCACTCCGCTAAATAGTTTTTTATTCTCTCAAAATCAGAGTATTGCAACTGATGAATATAGCTCTGTGTTGTCTGTAAACCATCGGCATTAATAGGATGTAAAACGACAACAATAGGTTGATTCCAATCTTGGTTTTGATCTCGCCATGCCTGAACAGCAACAATCAATAAAATAATTAACAAACATAAAACCCGAATGTTTTTCCACATTCTTTTTCCCCATAAAACTAAAATTTTCTTTTATTGTTTTAGATATAAAAAATGCTAGCTGAGCTAGCATTTTTTATTATGGACTTAATTAGCCCTCAACCCATTTACCATCTTGGTAAACTAGGCTCCATTTGGTTTGTTTGCCTTCTGGAGTTTCCGAACCTACATATTGTGATTGATTCTTACGGCTGAATTTCACAACTGTCGGATTACCTTCAGGATCTACATCTGGTGCTTGTAAAATAAATTGATATTTAGGATCAAGCTGAGCGGCAACGCTCCGTAATTCTGCAACTTTTGGCGCACGTGTTTCACGAATTTTCGGGAATTTACTTGCGGCCAAAAACAGACCAGCAGCACCGTCACGCAATACGAAATAGTCATCATGCTTTGTTGAGCGCAAATGTTCCATCTTGATCGGTTCTACACGTGGAGGCGCAGGTTGACCACTTTTCAAGACTTTACGAGTGTTGTCACAGCTTGTACAAGCGAAATACGGGCCAAAACGACCAGTCTTAAGCTGCATCTCACCATCGCATTTATCACACGGAATAGTTGGTCCATCATAGCCTTTAATCTTGAACTCACCTTCTTCAAGCTCAAAACCGTCGCAGTCAGGGTTGTTACCACATACGTGTAGTTTACGACCACCATCAATGACATAGCTGTCCATGGCTGTGCCACATTTCGCACAGCGATGTTTTGACATCAAGTCTGCAGTTTCAGCGCCATCATCATCAGACAGGGCTGCTAAGGATTCAACAGGCGTTAAGTTCAAAGTACCTTTGCAACGCTCTTTAGGTGGTAAATTATATCCAGAACAACCTAAGAATACGCCTGTTGTACCTGTACGAATCTGCATTGGACGTGAACATTCAGGACAATGTACCGCTGGCACTTCAACCGGTTGATTACGGCGCATTCCGTGCTCGCCTTGAGCATTGGTAAGACGCTTTTTGAAGTCACCATAGAAAGTATCTAGTAACTCTTTCCAGTTACGCTCGCCTGTAGCAACTTTATCGAGTTGTCCTTCGAGGTCTGCTGTAAAGGCATAGTTCATCAAGTTATTAAAACTTTCATCAAGACGATCCGTGACAATTTCACCCATTTTTTCGGCGAAAAGACGACGGTTTTCTAACTTAACGTAACCACGTTCTTGAATCGTAGAAATAATCGCTGCATAAGTCGAAGGACGACCAATACTTCGTTTTTCGAGTTCTTTAACCAAAGAAGCTTCTGTAAAACGTGCAGGTGGCTTAGTAAAGTGCTGACTTGGGTCTAACTTTTCTAATTTTAAGATTTCACCTACTTTAATAGCAGGCAAAATAATATCGTCATCAGACTTGTTGGCACCACGAACTCGTGTAAACCCATCAAATACAAGCGTACGGCCTTTTGCTTTTAATTCAACATTTGCAGCTTCAACCGTTAAAGTTGAAGATAAATATTCTGCTGGAGTCATTTGACATGCAACAAACTGACGCCAAATCAAATCATACAAACGCTGAGCATCACGCTCTACGCCCGCAAGTTGGTCACCTGTAAGCGCAACATTTGACGGACGAATGGCTTCATGGGCTTCTTGAGCACCCGCTTTGTTACCATAGCGGTTTGGCTTTGCCGGTAAATACTTCTCACCAAATTGACTTTCAATATGAGCACGTACCATGCTTACTGCGTCATCACTCAAGAACGTTGAGTCAGTACGCATATAGGTAATAAAACCTGCTTCATATAAACGCTGTGCCAGCATCATGGTTTTCTTTACAGAAAAACCTAAACGAGTACTTGCAGCCTGTTGCAACGTTGAAGTGATATAAGGAGCACTTGGATTCACCTTAGTCGGTTTATCTTCACGTTGTGCAACTTTATATTCAGCACCTTTTAAAACATCTAATAGAGCATCGGTTTCAGCTTTATTTTTCAGTTTAAGGGTTTTACCAGCTTGCTTAACTGCTTCAAGACGAATGTCATCTTTCTTGGCTTGCGTGTCTGCAAAAACTTGCCAGTATTCTTCTGGAATAAAAGCACGAATTTCTCTTTCACGCTCTACAACCAGTTTCACTGCTACAGACTGTACACGACCTGCCGATAAACCACGGGCAATCTTTTCCCAAAGTAATGGTGAAACCATAAAACCAACAACACGGTCCAAGAAACGGCGTGCTTGCTGAGCATTAACTCTGTTTAAATCTAGACGCGTAGGTTGCTTAAATGCTTCTTGAATGGCATTTTTAGTAATTTCGTTAAATACCACGCGATGATAACGGCTGTCATCACCACCAATAACTTCTCTTAGGTGCCAAGCAATGGCTTCCCCTTCTCTATCCAAGTCCGTTGCGAGATAGATTGCATCGGCATCTTTGGCGAGTTTTTTTAGTTCAGCAACAACATTTTCCTTACCTGGCAGAACTTCGTAATGAGCTTCCCAACCATGCTCAGGATCAACCCCCATACGATTAACTAAAGCCTGACTGGCCTTTTGTTCTTTTTCTGCTTCAGTGAGTTTAGTCCGTGCAGCTGGCTTTTTCTCAGTTGATTTACTGCCACCTGTTGGCAAATCACGCACGTGACCTACAGAAGACTTTACAATGTATTGCGAACCCAGATATTTATTAATGGTTTTCGCTTTGGCAGGCGACTCCACAATCACTAAGGCACGTTTATGTGCAGCAGGTGCAGTAGATGCTGTGCTTTGAGATGCAGAGCGCGAGGTATTCGCCATATAAAATGTTATTCCTATACCAATAAATTTAAAAATCAGGCTTTAGCCAAGTTCAACAGATAAGCCTTCATCTCATCTAATTGTGTTGCTCTCAGGTCTGATTCCTCATCCCAATAAAGCCCTACACAGTTTGCCTGCATATCAATAGCATAAATCCCTTTTAATGCAATGGGAGAATCATTAAATTTCTCATCGCCCTGAACCACTTTTAATTTGCCGTCTATAACGCGAGCACGCATTAAAGATAAACGAGCATCGGGAATCAATACACTATAATAAGCAACCATGCTGGCACGCTTTTCAGTCGCCATTGGGACATGTGTCCATTCAGGTGCAACGATTACACGTGGGTGTAAACCCATTTTACGAGCTTTATCACGCATAATACCAAGTGCCTTTTCACGTGGGCTCACTCTTAAACCAAAAATGGAGCCTAGTACGAAAAGAACAATGATAACGGTAACCCAAATTCCCATATTGTCCATAGCAAAACCTATTAATCTCTTTTATTAGAGTTGCATAAGCTGACCAGAAAACGCAAGTTTCATCATAAAAATAATGCCCGATAAGATCGCAAGGCCCAAAATATTGAGATTTCACAGTGCAAATTGCGATGAGCTGACTCAAATATCATTAAGGATTCGGATGGCTATCAACAAGTGTCAGCTTTCCAAATTGATCAATGTGAGCATCCCCCCACTGTTTTAAAGCAAACAGAATTTTCTCAAGACTTTGTCCCAAATCAGTCAGGCAGTATTCCACTTTAGGTGGTACCTGAGGATAGACTTCTCTATGAATAATACCGTCTTGTTCCAATTCACGTAGCTGATTGGTCAGCATTCTTTGGGTAATGCTCGGAACGCGCTTTCGAATTTCGTTAAACCTTAAGGTGCCTTCATTAAATAAATGCCAAAGAATGACGCATTTCCATTTTCCATCAATCAAACTAATCGCCGCCTCAACGGAACATCCCGGAGAACAATCAAAACTTGAATGTCTTGCTTTTGCCATTTTACAGTATCCTTTTTGACACTATGAGCGTTATTTGTCTGTAGTCACTCATTTTAAGCTTACGTTATGATCAAACTATCAACAAGAGGAATCATCATTATGAAAGCTGTGGCATATCAAAAAGCTGGCTCTATTACATCGCCAGAAGCACTCGTGGATATTGAACTCGACAGTCCCGTTGCAGAAGGTCATGATCTGCTTGTTCGTATTCAAGCTGTTTCAGTAAACCCGGTAGATACTAAAATCCGCAAGAATGTAAGTCCTGAGAATAATCAGTGGAAAACGCTTGGCTGGGACGCAGTAGGTATTGTTGAAGCGATTGGAGATAAAGTTACTCAATTTAAGATTGGCGATGTTGTTTGGTATGCAGGTGCTTTAAATCGCCAAGGTAGTAATAGCGAATTACAGCTTGTTGATGAACGTATTGTGGGTCATAAACCAAAAACTTTAGAAGCAACCGAGGCGGCAGCTCTTCCTTTAACTGCAATCACAGCGTGGGAAATGCTTTTTGATCGCCTGCAAGTTCCAAAGAATGCGCCAGAAAACACAACCATATTAGTGATTGGTGGAGCTGGCGGTGTAGGTTCAATCACCATTCAGCTTCTTAAACAATTAACTAACTTAACGATTATTGCAACAGCTTCACGAGCAGAAACTCAAGAATGGGTTAAGCAACTTGGAGCAGATTATGTGTTAGACCACCGTCAACCTTTAGCAGCCCAAATCAAGCAATTAGGTTTAACTACACCTTTATATGTGTTCTCAACCACTCAAACAAATCAGCATTTACCAGATATTGTAGAGTTGATTGCACCGCAAGGCCGTTTTGGACTTATTGATGATCCTGAACAGTTAGATATCAAACCGTTTAAGTCAAAGTCTGTGTCTGTGCATTGGGAATTTATGTTTACACGTTCAATGTTCCAGACCGAAGATATGGCAAAACAAAGTGAACTATTAAATGAAGTCAGCAAGCTGGTTGATGAAGGAAAAATCAAAACAACTGTGACTGAAGTTATAAGTCCAATTAATGCTGAAAATTTAAAACGAGTTCATCAGCAAATTGAAAGTGGCACAACAAAAGGTAAGATCGTCTTACAAGGTTTTTAAACAAAATTGAAAATATTCCCAAATAAAAAGGCAAGTATCGAACTTGCCTTTTTATTAATAGTGGGGAGGTTTATTTGTTAATGGGTCAAAAGGTGCAATGCCTTCTGATAAATCCGACGATTCCACACGTTGATAAAGAAATTGCATTTGTTTTTTCAAATCAGCTATTTCTTGAGTTTGAATAGCGAGTTGTTGATTTAATTGTTCAACTAAATCATCCAAAAATGTAATTCGCACTTGCAAATCTTCAATGGGTGCGGAAAATGACGCTTGATCATCATGATATGGTGGTTTAGTCATTTAAATCCTCATTTGAGATTCTGGAAAACATTATGGCCTATATTACCCTAAGGGATGTCCAACTTGCTTTTGGCGGACCTGCCCTGCTCGATGGCGCGAACTTTAATCTAGAACGTGGCGAACGAGTCTGTTTAATTGGTCGTAATGGTGAAGGTAAGTCTACTTTACTTAAACTGATCGAGGGAAGCCTATTACCAGATTCTGGTGAAGTTTCCATTCAAAATGGTTTAACAGTTTCCATGTTAGCCCAAGACGTTCCAATGGATTCTGGCAAAGTTGCTGACATTGTGGCTGATGGTGCAGGAGAAGCTGCCGAAGTACTCAGAGCTTATCATGAAGCAACTGATGCTTGTATGCTTGGCGACATGGAAGCGTGTGACCGTATGGGGAACCTACAGCACAAGCTCGACCAACTAGACGGCTGGGCACTCGAAAACAAGGTCAATGCCCTATTAAGTAAAATGGGACTCGATCCAAATGCGGATTTGGCAGATCTTTCAGGTGGACGTAAACGCCGTGTTTTACTCGCTCGTGCTCTCTTAACGCAGCCAGACGTATTACTTCTAGACGAACCGACCAACCATTTAGATGTTGAAAGTATTGAGTGGCTAGAAAAATTTCTACTCGATCAAAATAATTTAACGCTACTATTTATTTCGCATGACCGTTCTTTTGTAGACAGTATTGCAACTCGAATTGTTGAACTTGACCGTGGCATCCTACGTGGCTACGAAGGCAACTATTCACGCTATTTAGAGCTTAAAGCTCAGCAAATGGAAGCAGAAGAGAAACAAAATGCTTTATTTGATAAAAAGTTAGCGGAAGAAGAAGCTTGGATTCGTCAAGGGATTAAAGCACGTCGTACGCGTAATGAAGGTCGTGTTCGTGCCTTAAAAGCTTTACGTGAAGAATCGAAAGCTCGCCGTTCACAACAAGGCAAAGTGAGCATGGCGACTCAAGAAGCAAATCGCTCTGGTAAATTAGTATTTGATATTGAGCACTTAAGCGTATCTTATGATGATAAGCCACTGATTAAAGATTTCTCTACACTAGTCATGCGTGGCGATCGTATTGGCCTAGTAGGTGATAATGGTGTCGGTAAAACGACATTAATTAAAGCCATTTTAGGTGAAATCGAACATGGCGGTTCAGTTAAAACAGGTACACAGTTAGAAGTAGCCTATTTTGATCAATTACGTAATGCCTTAGACCTTGAAAAAACAGTGATGGCAAACGTTTCAGAAGGTTCTGATTTTGTTGACGTGAATGGTAACCGCCGTCATATCTACAGCTATTTACAAGATTTCTTGTTCTCACCTGAACGCGCACGTACACCCGTAAAAGCCCTGTCTGGTGGTGAGCGTAACCGTATCTTGCTTGCTAAATTATTACTTAAACCATCGAACCTGATTGTGATGGACGAACCAACCAATGACTTGGATATGGTGACTCTTGAGCTTCTTGAAGAGATGCTTTCTGAATATAAAGGCACTTTGTTGCTCATTTCGCATGACCGTGCATTTATGGACAACGTCGTAACATCGACTTGGGTCTTTGATGGCAAAGGCAATATTGCAGAGTACATCGGTGGCTACCAAGACTATTTACAACAACGTCCAGATGACAAAGTCGTAGACCAAAAGTCTGACGTTAAAAAAGCTCAGGCAAAAGCCGAAGCTGAAAAAGCTGCAGCCCAAAATAACGTTAAAAAGGTCAAACTGAGCTATAAAGACCAACGTGAGCTAGAGCAACTTCCTGCAGAAATCGAGAAGCTAGAAGTTGAACAAGCAGAGCTTTCTGACAAACTTGCAGATGGTTCATGGTTTGTCAGTAATGCCGATGAAGCAACTAAAGCAAGTCAACGCCTCGCAGAAATTGAAGAGGTCTTACTTGAAAAATTAGAACGTTGGGATGAACTTGAACAAATGAGCAAAGGAAATTAATTTGCCTTTCTTCCCTACAATTTAAATAACAAAAAAGCCTCCTTAAATTAAGGGGGCTTTTCAC
>NZ_JABVBF010000079.1 GCF_013344765.1 Acinetobacter lactucae | reverse complement strand
ATTCTTTAGTTAAAACATAAGCCCGATTTGGAACAAAATAGTTTTGCTCTAAAAATTCACGATTTTTTCCATAGTCGCTATAAAGTAGCTTTTCTAAGTTCGTGACCAATCTTTTATCGGAATCAAGGTCAAAATAAAAATTAACTTTAGATAGCGGACATTGAATCGTTAACTCACGCTCTTTTTCATCTACTTTCCAATTTAAAGTAGGACATAACTGATTTACAGCGGCACTTTTAGCCCCGTCTTTACTTCCCACGCGACCAAAATGAATAACATTCCAATAAGCCGACCCATTTGGTAATAAGTTTAAAATGTACTCCGCTTCGCCTGATTCACAATCAGCAAAAGCATCCTCACATGAAATACGAGTATGATAGCGCCCAACATATTGCAATGAGGCCGCATTTAATTTTTTGCTTTGGTCTGAGTTTTCTTTAGGTAAAAAAGTACGACCAGCGACATCGTCTAATGTTTTTATAGACGTGCTACTTTTTATTAAGTTTTCTTCATGATTAGAGCTAGAACTTGTAGTTGAGTGATCTTTTGAATTGGTATGGTTTATATCGCAAGCACTCAGGACCATGCACATTGCAGCCGCTACAACCACATGCTTAACTGAAAACCTAGACCACTTCAAAGACATATACATTATTCACAGATCACAGCAACAGCTATATTTACTATTCAAATCGGGTATTAGCTGATTGCCGCTTTAAACCCTTAAGCCCTGAAAGGGTGCATTTTAGTAGATGTTGGTTTCCTTCATTTCAATCCTTTACATATTTTAACTATTTTACTTTTTAAAAGACTTTAAACCTTTAATTTCGTCACCATATTTTTATTAAGCAAGAGCAGTAGCTTCTTGTAATTTTTATCTTTAAGGAGAATTAGATGGCCAGTTCTGGTTTATATCGCTCGAACCGACACAGCATGATCGCCGGTGTAATGGGTGGTATTGCTGAACGTTTTGGTTGGAACGTAACTTTACTACGTGTCATTTTTGTTTTGATCTCGATAATGAGTGCAGCCTTTCCCGGACTTTTAGTTTATCTGGTTTTATGGTTAGTCATTCCGAAAAAACAGCCAGAGCATATTGAAGGCTATCAACAATCCGTCCGAACAGTAAATGAAGAACAAGTACGTTAATTCATAACTTTGGTCGCTACGGTTGCATCCCCTAAATCAACCGTAGCTTTTTTTATTCTAAAAATTATAGCTTTTGATTTAACTGTTGCTGTAACGCAGCAATCATATCTGCCCGGCTAATCATTCCTATAAGCTTGCGATCTTCAACCACAGGAATATAGTTAAACGACCTCTCGACAAAGTACGGCACTAAATCTTGAATAGGTTGAGTTGGTAGTACTGTGACCACTCGACGGCTCATAATTTGTTTTACATAATGCTGCCAAGAGTTTCTTGGGTCGGCTGCACCTTTAAACCACTCGACGACTTCATATAACGCTAAAGTTCCGACCAAATGGTTTTCTGCATTTACGACAGGTAAGCTCATTAGATTAATATGCTTGAACTTATCGAGTGCCTGATGAATATCATCATCTTCATGCAACTTAATCACATCACGGCTCATAATATCCTGACAGGTATATTGATTTACTATGCGTTCGTTGGCATGTTCTTGTGCATCTAAAATAATTTTTTCTAAATCGTATTGGCTAATATCTAAAAGTTCAGTGTGATGCCCTAATGCATACTCAATATCTTTGGGTTGAATCGATACCTTTTGAGTAGGCGTTGGATCTTTACTACGTTCATTAAGGCGTGCGGTAACTGGATAATGTCGCCCAATCAATCGATTAAAAAACACGGCAAAAGCCAACAAAAGTAACGAGTTGAGTAAAACTGGATAAAAAATAAAGTAAAAGCCCAACTTATGAATTGCGGCCCCACCCAGCACGGCCGTAATCGCAACCGCTCCACTCGGTGGGTGCAAAGAGTCGGTGGTCATCATTAAAAATATGGCAAAACCTACTGCGACACTAAAAGCCGTGGTTAAATCTGGAATCCACTGTGCACAGGCAACGCCAATAATTCCAGCCAGAGTATTACCAACAAGGACATTCCACGGTTGAGCTAATGGACTGGTCGGTACAGCAAATAATAAAACAGATGAAGCACCCATTGGCGCGATGTACCAAGCATTAATTCCACCGAGAACATACCAGCTAATTAAGGAAGAAATTGCTAAACCACACAACGCTCCAATACCACAAAGTAACCGTTCTTTTAAAGGTAAAACCTTAAAATTTGGCTTTAAAATCTGTAACCATTCTCGCTGTATAACACTCACAGTACACCTTTAGGGATATGCCGTTATTTATAACGGGCAAAAGTATACGCCCAAAGCTACATAAAGTGCATTTAAATTATATCTTTCAAAAATAGAAAACTGGCTGAACTATTTTTTATGATTTTAAAACTTTAATATTCCATCAATTTTTCATTTAAATAGCGCCAGTAACGTTTTGGTAAATATTGCACATGAAGTTTTATATTTTGCCGTTCAGTAATATTTACGCTCTTAAAATAATCCTTCCAGAGCTGATCATATAAAACTTCCTGCTCATCAAGCTCAAGTTGAAAGCTTTGACTCATTCCATTTTTCAAATTGCGGTCAACCTCAGAGGCTTCGAGTGAAACTTCATGTATTTCTCGTAAATCATAATAAATTCCAAACTTGCGTTGTTCGTCATAAATCAGCCAACGTTGATCTTGATAGCGTCTTTTAAAATGGGGCTGAATAAGCGGTAGAACATTAAAATCTGGATGCACCAGACTTAAAAAAAGCTCATCTTTGGTTTTCTTAAACCGAATAAAAGCCTCCATTCGATGCTTCTCTCGTCCGACCTTTTTCGTCCACTGTGCAATCGCTAAAACACTAGGATTTGAATAATCTTTTTCAATGGAAACAGGGCTAGTAAACACATAGATACAATAATCAAATAAGTGCTGATAGGCATCTAAAGATTCAGATAAAGAGGCAAAATAAAATTGTTTTAACGAAGATGGTGAAAGCTTTTTTTGTAGCGCAGACCAAACACGCTCAGCATGTTGCTCGTTATTTGAAACCTCAATTTTATCAGCAAATAAGCCATGTTGAGCCGCATCATTCAAACAGAGTCTGACTTGTAATTCTTTAAATTGAAATGCGCGAAAAACACAGCTTAGCAACCCAACCATTGAACCATCAAAATAGTAAGCGACTTCATCATTAAACATTGCTAAAACCCAAGGCTTAATTGTGGCGAGAGTTGCTGCACATATTTCGAAGATCCCTGCGTTAAAATCTGCTGTCGAATAAAACTTGAAGATAACTCTTTTTGGAATTTTGGACTGTCTTCACAGCGAATAAAGAATTTTGCACGCTGATAGGCTACACCGAGTTTTTTAAGTAAATCGATGTGAATTTTGCCAAAACGGCGAGCCTGCACAATTTTCTTGGCTGATTTCACACCAATGCCTGGTACACGCAAAATCATCTGATAATCGGCACGATTTAAATCTACTGGAAACTGTTCGGGATGCCTTAACGCCCAACTTAATTTCGGGTCTACATCAAGGTCTAAGTTTGGGTGTTTTTCATTGACGATTTCATCAACCTGAAAGCCATAAAAACGCATCAGCCAATCGCTTTGATAGAGACGATTTTCCCGCAGTAATGGCGGTGCAGAACCAACGGCGGGCAAATAATTATTTTCGGTATTAATTGGGATATAACCAGAAAAATAGACGCGTTTGAGTTTAAATTCTTTGTAGTGCTTATCTGCCATAAACAAGACATCTTGGTCTGACTCTTGATGGGCGCCAACTACCATTTGCGTAGTCTGCCCTGCCGGTACATATTTCGGTACATGCTTAATGATTTGTCGCTCATCTTTAAGCTGAATGAGCCTGTCACGGACCAAACCTAAATCTTTTTGCACTTCTTGATGTGATTTTTCTGGGGCAAAAGTTTTTAGCCCCACCTCGGTCGGCATCTCTAAGTTAATACTCATACGGTCAGCATATAAACCGGCTTCATGAATCAGTTCAGGCGATGCACCCGGAATCGTTTTTAGGTGAATATAGCCATTAAAGTTTTCTTCAAGACGCAACTTCTTTACCACTTGGAGCATACGCTCCATCGTATGATCCGCCGATTTAAAAATGCCTGAGCTTAAAAATAAGCCCTCAATATAATTACGGCGGTAAAAATTAATGGTTAAATCCACCACCTCTTGCACCGTAAATGCTGCACGCTGGACGTCATTAGAACGACGTGAAACACAATAGGCACAATCAAAAATACAAACATTACTAAATAGAATTTTTAAGAGAGACACACAGCGACCATCTTCGGTATAGCTATGGCAAATACCTGAATGGCTAGCATCTCCTAAACCTTTATCTTTATTTTTACGGTCACTGCCACTTGATGAACAAGACACATCATATTTGGCAGCATCAGCAAGAATCTGTAGTTTTTCTCGAATGCGATCAGACATATCAAACGACTCATTTATGGCATCGTTTAAAAAATATCATTTTGCATTCTTAAATTTAATCCACTGAAGTACGATCAGCGTCATGAGGTGACGTTTTAAATAATCCGTCTTAATTAACGTATTCTTCTAGTTGCTCTACGCGCTCGGCATACTCTTGCATTGGGCAATATGAATACATCGGTGAGCCAATGTATGAGCCTGCATTATTACATTCCTGATCTACATAAGCTTTCCAAAGTCGTTGAGATTTTAGAATATCTTGGTAACGCTCTGGCTGTTTGTATTCTTCGCTTTGTGTGCGAATTTGATCAATCAGAGCAACTATTTTTTCCTCATAAGTCTTTTTAGCTTGTTCAGAACAGCTATGCACAACCATATTATTAATGCTCTCAAGCTTCATTTCTTTAATGGTCTGCTCTACACATTGGTTGTATTCATATTGCTCCTCAGCATCGGTCTGTGCATAAAGCCATGTACTACAAAAAAGGCTGGATAAAACAAGGAGTTTGCAGCAAAATTTCAGCATAATTTATTCTCGATTCTATAATTTTTAATATGCTTCAATATAACAAAAAAACGATTCTTCGCGCACTTGCGCTAGCTCCCCTCCCTTTATTGAGTTTATCAGCCTTAGGAATAATCATCTTCAATGCGGAATTTAGCCTTTATTCGGTTGCTGTTATTTTTCTAGCCCATTTCTTATTTTATTTACTTTTTTATGGCCTTCTGGTTATTCCTTTCGCATATATCATTTCCTATTTTCTCGCCCGTAAAAATCGTTTAAATCTGATGAGTATTTTTATCTGCGCAACTGTCATCTGGATTTTGATTAGCCCTATTGTACGCTTGATTTTTGTCGGTTCATTCCCTTCTCCTTGGTGGCATATTTATAAGATCTATAGTTTTTACCTTATGATTTTATTTACTAGCTTTTGCTATTGGCTGAGCTTGAAATGGTTGAGGCGAAAACAAATAGGCTAATCACACATTCCTATGATTAAGCCTTTGCCACTCCCCCACAAAATCCTTATACTTAGTGGCAATTTTTCTCATAAATTCGTGGATGCTACATGAGTCGCGCCATCTCGCACATTGATACATTTCAGGGCTTAATTCTTGCCCTACAAAACTATTGGGCCGAACAAGGCTGCGTCGTACTACAACCTTACGACATGGAAATGGGCGCTGGAACATTCCACACCGCAACATTCTTACGTGCTTTAGGGCCTGAAACTTGGAATGCTGCATACGTTCAACCTTCACGTCGTCCAAAAGATGGTCGCTATGGTGAAAACCCAAACCGTTTGCAACACTACTACCAATTCCAAGTGGTGCTTAAGCCAAATCCAGACAACATCCAACAGCTTTATCTTGATTCTTTAAAAGCAATCGGGATTGATACGCTTACTCACGACATCCGTTTCGTAGAAGACAACTGGGAATCTCCGACATTAGGTGCTTGGGGCTTAGGTTGGGAAGTTTGGCTTAATGGTATGGAAGTAACTCAGTTCACTTACTTCCAACAAGTCGGTGGCGTTGAATGTTACCCAGTGACAGGCGAAATCACTTACGGTTTAGAACGTCTTGCCATGTACCTTCAAGGTGTTGACTCGGTTTATGACCTAGTTTGGACGAAAGGCCAATTCGGTACCGTAACTTACGGCGACGTATTCCATCAAAATGAAGTTGAACAATCGACTTATAACTTTGAATACGCTCCAGTTGAAAAACTATTTGAACTCTTTGATTTTTACGAATCAGAAGCAAACCGTTTAATTGAAGCAAAACTTTCTCTACCAGCTTATGAGCAAGTTGTTAAAGCGTCTCATACTTTTAACTTGCTTGATGCACGTGGCGCAATTTCTGTGACTGAGCGTCAACGTTACATTTTACGTGTACGTACTTTAGCGCGTGCGATTGCGCAAAGTTATGTACAAGCACGTGCAGAGCTTGGCTTCCCAATGGCAGAACCACACTTACGTGATGAAGTATTGGCACAGCTAAAAGCACAAGCTGAAAGTGAAGCAGCAAAGGCGGAGAAAAACTAATGAGCAAACATACTGTTTTATTCGAACTTGGCTGTGAAGAGCTTCCACCAAAAAGCTTAAAAACTTTACGTGATGCATTACAGGCAGAAACGGTAAAAGGCTTAAAAGATGCGGGCTTAAACTTTGCATCAATCGAAGCTTATGCAGCTCCACGTCGTTTAGCACTTAAAATTGTTGATATCGATGCTGCTCAAGCAGACACACAAAAACGTTTTGATGGTCCTGCTGTTCAAGCGGCTTATGATGCAGAAGGCAAACCGACTAAAGCGCTCGAAGGCTTTATGCGTGGTCAAGGCATTACTGTTGATCAGCTTTCTACTTTCCAAGCAGGTAAAGTTGAAAAAGTTTGCTATCTAAAAGATGTGAAAGGTCAAAGTCTTGATGCTTTACTTCCACAGATTTTGCAAACTGCATTAGACAATTTACCAATTGCGAAACGTATGCGTTCTGCTGCAAGCCGTACCGAATTTGTACGTCCAGTGAAATGGGTTCTCTTACTCAAAGACGACCAAATTGTTGACGCAACTATTCAAGATCATAAAGCTGGTAATGTGACTTATGGTCACCGTTTCCATGCACCTGAGGCTGTGACTTTAGCGCATGCAAATGACTACTTAGCCGCTTTAGAAAAAGCTTACGTCGTTGCTAACTTTGAAAAGCGTCAAGCGACTATTCAAGAACAAGTGAAAAAGTTAGCTGATGAAGTGAATGCAACTGCGATTGTCCCAGTGGACTTACTTGACGAAGTAACAAGTCTAGTTGAATGGCCTGTAGCTTTACGTGCAACTTTTGAAGAACGCTACTTAGCTGTTCCTCAAGAAGCTCTTATTACAACAATGCAAGACAACCAGAAGTATTTCTGCTTGATCAATGCGGAAGGTAAATTACAGCCTTACTTCATTACTGTTTCAAACATTGAGTCTAAAGATCCGACTCAAATTATTGAAGGTAACGAAAAAGTTGTTCGCCCTCGTCTGTCTGATGCTGAGTTCTTCTTCTTACAAGACCAAAAGCAACCGCTTGCATCTCGTAAAGAAAAATTAGCAAACATGGTATTCCAAGCACAACTCGGTACGCTTTGGGATAAATCAACACGTATTGCAAAACTTGCTGTTGCATTATCTTCAATCACTGGTGCAAACCCAGCCGATGCTGAAAAAGCTGCATTACTTGCTAAATGCGACTTAACCTCTGAGCTTGTTGGTGAATTCCCAGAACTTCAAGGTATTGCAGGTACTTACTACGCGCATATTGAAGGTGAAAACACTGAAGTTTCAGAAGCTTTAGGTGAGCAATATTTACCAAAATTTGCGGGTGATGTTTTACCAAAAACCAAAACAGGTACAACGATTGCTCTTGCTGACCGTTTAGATACGCTTGTTGGTATTTTCGGTATTGGACAAGCGCCTACAGGTTCTAAAGACCCGTTTGCTCTTCGCCGTTCAGCAATTGGTATTTTACGTTTAATCATTGAAAATGAATTAGACGTAACAATTGAAGAGTTAGTTAATCTTGCACTTCAAGGTTATGGCGATATCGTTAAAGACCACGATAAAACTCGTGCTGATGCTGTTGCATTCTTGGAAGGTCGTTACCGTGCTAAGTATGAAGACCAAGGTGTTGCTGTTGACGTACTTCAAGCAGTTCAAGCACTTGCACCAAAATCTCCACTTGATTTTGACAAGCGTGTAAATGCTGTTAATCACTTCCGCACATTACCTGAAGCTGCTGCACTTGCTGCTGCAAACAAACGTGTTGCTAATATTCTTGCGAAAGAAGCAGCCCCAGAAGGTTCTGTAGTTGAAGCGAACTTGGTTGAAGATGCTGAAAAAGCATTATTTGCTGAGCTTCAAGCAGTTACCCCTGCTGTTGAACCATTACTTGCAGCAAAAGATTACACAGCTGCCCTTTCTAAGCTTGCAGCACTTCGCGCGCCGATTGATGCATTCTTTGATGGTGTAATGGTTATGGCAGATGATGCTGACCTAAAAGCAAACCGTTTACGTTTATTGGCTCAGTTACGTAACTTGTTTACTGCTGTGGCTGATGTGAGTGTGTTGCAGGGCTAAGATTATATAGAAATTAATTTTCTTGTATTTAAAGCTTAATGGAACCATGTTTTCACTCTAGTTGGAAACATGGTTTTTTTATTGAAGAATTTCATTTACTATAATTATAATGATTATTTTATACTCAATTAATAAATAAGAATTATTTACTTCCTTCACATTTTATCCATAATTCAATAAACTAAAACAAATAATTACCAAACTTAACAAAGTGCCATTGCAATGAAAAACTTAAATTTATTACTCATATCAACATTATTATTTACTGGGTGTGCAACGACTAAATCGATTCAATATCCAGCTGCAGGTAAGCAAACCTCTCTTTCTGTTTCTTCTGAACAATTATCTTCAATGACTGAATCAGGTGCAGGTGATTACTTTATAAAGGACAGCCAAATATTAGTTGGTGATTCAAGCAATGCTTCAGCCAGCCCAGTTTCTGGAATGTTTGGCCTTATCGGAGTAGGTGTTGCAATGGCAATTGATAAGAATGCAAATAGTTCAGCCATTGAAAAAAGCTCTCTCAATCAACCTATTAAATTTGACCAGTTAATACATCAAAAAATTACCGACTCTTTCACCCAAAATAAAGCAGATCCTACACTCAAACTACTCGATTTAAATCAGACATCCGAAATTAAAATTGTGCCTTATTCACGTCTTTCTTTCCGTGAAAAGCCAGTTGTAAAAGTAAATTTTGGTTTAAAGACCCAATTTAAAAATGCGGCAGACAATAATGCAGATACAAAACGCTTATATCACTATGTAAGCAAGGACCGTATCTCTTTATCTGAATGGGAAGCTCAAAATAATTTATTATTTATGAAAAAAGCAGATCAAGCATTTAGTGCTCTTAGCCAAGTATTCACTTTAGATTTACAACATCAATTAAATTTAAAAGCATTTGATGAGAACAAGCAAAAGAACTGTAAAACTAATGCAGATACATCCCTAGTTTCTTTTATTCAAACTCCTGACAATTTATGTGTTGGTGTAGTTAAAACAAACAAAGGGGATGATGTATTTCAAAATAATATTTATATTGTTGAACAATAATAAAATTTACCAATAAATATCAAACAAATAGAGAACTACTTAAATTTAAATAGTTCTCTAATGTAATCAAACAAATGCTTTAATTTCTTCTAAACTTTTCGATGGCTCAAACCACATAAAATCATAATCAGCCACATCATGAATATAAAACGGGTCATTTTTCATGATTTCTTCAGCTTCTTGAATCGAAGAGCTGAGAACTAAAATTACCCCACCTACTCTATTTTCTCGACGTCCGGATGCCAGAAATTTCTTTTGCTCATAGTAATGGTCTAAAAATGCAATATGCTCTTTCAGTACAGCATCAACTTCGGCTAATGGTTTTTTATAGGTCAAGGTAACAACAATCATCTCATTCTCTTAAAGCAAGTAGCGCATGACATAGCATTAGTCTACAGACAGTTTAATGATCTATAGATTATTCGATAGTACGCCTATTCCCCCAATTCATCCATACCAAACTCCCCACAATAATTACTCCACCCAGCAGCACAATCAGTGATGGTTTTTCATTTAAGAAAAGCACTGCCAAACTCATGGCGACAATCGGCGAGCAATACAAAAAATTCGATGCAATCGTTAACGGCATATTTTTAAGTACATAGCCCCAAAGCACATAAGCCATCGCACTTGGGAAAATACCTAATAAAACTATAGACATATTGGCTTGCCAAGTAGCATGTAAAATTTCACTAGGTAAATAAGCACTATAAAATAGTAAAGGAATGGTCCCGAACCAAATGATGTAACACATCATGCTCAAGGCATCATAATTTAAAGCAAATTTCTTATATAAATTAAAATAAAGGCCCCATGCAATTGCGGCTAACACAATCAATAAACTGTAAGGGCTCGGCACACCAAAACCATGGTCACCACTGACTACCAAAACGGCGCCACAAAGTCCTAGCAAAATACACAACCATTGTTTGAAACTGATTTTTTCCTTAAAAAGCAAAGCTGAAATAATAAAGGTGAATAGCGGAATAGACTGACTTAAAATGCTGGAGGCCACCGCAGTCACATATTGCTGGCCTGTATTTATCAGCAAATGATGCAGAGTTACAGAGAAAAATCCTAATACAGCAAGTGCAGGAGCATCTTTCCATTTTAAAGGCTGAATGCCTTTTTTCATGACCAAAAGCAGTAAAAAAAACGATGCAATCAAAAAGCGGAGCAAGGCAATGTGCTGCGGTGTATATGAATGCAAAGCACTATGTACGCCAATAGGTGAATAGCCCCAACAAAAAACGGTCACAGCAATACATAAATAGAGCTTAAATGCTGGAGGCTGAGTTACGGCAGCAAGAGAAATTGCCATGTTAAATCTGCACTAACGAATTGGAACTCTTTCATCATATGCGCATGGATAGTTGAATAAAATTAACTTATATTGAGTTAAATATTCATTAAAAGTGAATGATAAAACATGGATATCGCTCAGTTAAAAATGTTCCAAACCGTGGTTGAATGCGGAACAATGGCTAAAGCATCAATGCAACTGCATTGCGTACCATCCAACATTACGACACGGATTAAACAACTCGAAGAAGAACTAGGTGTACCGCTGTTTTATCGGGAAGGAAAAAGTTTAAAACTCAGTCCCTCTGGAGAAATTTTTCTCAATTATTGCCATAAAATTTTAGCGCTATGCGATGAAGCGAAACGAAGCATTCATCCAGATGCACCACCTTCTGGCCCATTAAAAATTGGAGCAATTGAATCTTCTGCCACCACTCGTCTGCCAAACTTACTGGCGAAATATCATCAACGTTTTCCAGAAGTTTCCATTCAAATTATTACTGGCACTTGGAAACAGTTATTAGTTGATATTTCTCAGCATAAACTCGATGGTGCGATTGTCGCGGGCAATATTGATTTTCCAATGCTTAATAAACTCGGCATTTACCAAGAAGACATGGTCTTAATTGCATCTCACTCTTTGGGAGAAATTAATTGCCAAGAAGACCTGATTGGCAAAGAAATCTTTATGTGGACGGAAGGCTGTCCTTACCGTGCAGCCCTCGAAGAATGGCTTAAGCTTAAAAATATCTCTCTTCCCATCACCAGCATTACCAGCTATGCCACGATTATTGGCTGTGTCAGTGCAGGCTCAGGGGTGGCGTTAGTACCTAAAAGTATTTATGAGCAATATAAGAATTTGGCCCATATAAAAAGTTATAAATTTGAATATCTTGCCTTTATGCAAAATCACTTTTTCTGGCACAAAAATGTGAGCAACCATAAAGCCAGAGACATGTTTATAGAATTGATTAAGACTGAATTTAGTTTATGAATCATTGCAATGATTGGTTTAGCGCTATTAAATGGTGATTTATCGTAATCAAATCGTATGGGTTTTATCTCATTGCAGTACAAACTTTATTTTTAACAGTAAGATCACCACTTCATCTTTTGATTCTGGTTGGGGAGATTGATCCATATGAAAACCTTACAAGTGTTATGCGTTGCAAGTTCTATATTGGCTTCATCAACCTTATTTGCAGAAACAACACAGCCACAACAAGTTGTTGACACGACACCTAAAACACAACCTTATGGTGACAATCCTAGCTTAGGGCGCGTACTGTTGTATAAAACAGGCAAAGGCATACAAAATTTAGGAAACTCTATTCAAGGTGCTTCTGAAAAAACATCGAATAAAATTAGTGAGAAATGGCAAAACACCAAAGAATTTACTGCTGAAAAAGCAGAAGTCGTTCAACAAAAAGCAGATACAGCAAAAGTATTTACTGAACAGAAAATAGAACAAGCCAAGCAAAATATTACCAGTGGTCGAAATGGTGAAAATATCCCGATTGAGCAAGGTGAATTAAGTAAATCGAGCACAACAGCTAACTAATTTTTTGGATAGCGCGATAACTTCGCGCGCTTATAAACACAGATATTCATCTAGAAATAATGTCATTAAGTATAAGAAAGCTAGGAATCTGCCCTATGAATAGTCAAAAACTTCTCTTTTCAACTCTATGCTGCTTGGCATTAACTGCATGTGCGACCTCGACACCTCCTTCTTCATCTTATTCTCAAGCACAAGTTTTAGAACAAGATACGAATATCGAGGCTTATCCATCCACCACAGGTAATGTAGCCAAACTCATTAAACAAGATAAACAAGCTTGTATGATTGAATTTACTGGCTATTTAGGAGGTGGACATGTAACTGAACACTGGACTTTTAATAATAATGGTCTGATTTCAGCGACCTCTTCGACTATGCAGTATCCTGATGAATCAGGCATATTAAATCAGGCAACCAACTCTACAACCAAAAGCTCAACGACTTTTAACATTCAAGATCCAGAAATTCAAAATAACTTCAAAAAACTCCAAAATAATTTTAGTGCAGCTAATTTAGCAAAATGTAATTAAGGCTTTTCCATAAAAAACTCGTTGCAGAAGCTTTCTTTTGCAACGAGTTATAGCCATTTAAATTTCTTGGACCTTATTTTAAAAAATATAAATAAACTATTTAGTTAATGGTTAAACCATTTGTTGCTGCCAATAAATCAATACGAGGGAAAACTAAGCCTGTTCTTGAATCAGTAATTGGTTTACCTGTCGTTTTTAAACGACTAATGGTTTGATCAATACTTTCTGTTGGACTCACACTATTCGCTCGTAATAAAGCAATCGCACCAGCCACATGCGGTGTCGCTTGAGATGTACCACCCATGGTATAACCACCCGCAGTGATCATTGCTCCCGGCGCCAATAAAGTCACGAGCTTACCACCATTACTAAAGCACGCTACTTTGTCTGCTGCTGTGGTTGGGTCAGAACATTTCACTGGATTTCCCCATGACACACCACCAATATTGCTATCATAAACAGCACCCACTCTTACTGCACCAGCAACACAAGCAGGAGACGAGATACCGTCCGAAAATGCATCATTACCTGAAGCTACCACTGGAACTACACCAGCAGCTCGCGCATTTGCAAATGCTGTTCCATAACTACTATCACTGCACTCTGAGGTATATTTAACACCCGGTACGCCAAGACTTAAATTCACCGCTTTAATATTATAGGTTTGTGCATTATTTACAGCCCAGTTAATCCCTGCGAGGATATCACTATCATAAGCTGTGCTTACCCATTTACCTTGGGATCTGACCTTTCTAAAAACATCGATACCAATAATTTTAGTTTTAGACGCAACTTTGGACACAATGCCTGAAACATTACTACCATGCCCATCATCATCTAAGGCGCCATCATCTGGTGCACTATCAAATGAGTAAACAACTCGACATGTGCTTGATGGTGTATTAACAGCTGTACAGCCAAAATCGGAATGCTGATAGTTCACACCTGTATCAATTACCGCCACACTAGAGCCCTCCCCCCTGAAACCATTCGTGCTTACTTGTGGTTGATTGATCAAAGGTAAACTTTCGTTGGTTGTGGTTTGATTAATGCGGTTCGGATAAAC
The DNA here is from genome assembly GCF_013344765.1 of Acinetobacter lactucae. Lineage (GTDB taxonomy): Bacteria > Pseudomonadota > Gammaproteobacteria > Pseudomonadales > Moraxellaceae > Acinetobacter > Acinetobacter lactucae_A. Next base: position 1,078 of record NZ_JABVBF010000079.1, on the reverse strand, counting down.
TGCTTTAACATTCGGATCATTGAGTAAAGAGACCAAAGCCTCGCGGTTACTAATCCGATAGAAAGCTAAAGGCAAATTATTGTAATCCCGAAGTACTTGGACACCGCCAGCTCGATTAAACCTTGCCTGTATATTTTTTTTATTGGTTGCGATCAAACTCCGCCGTTCTAAGCCGGACGGCACACTAACAGAAGGAATATTATATTCGACAATTAAATCATTCGAATCATTAGTGACCAGAGCATCTAAATTGATTCTACCCTGAAGCACTTTTTGTTTTGCTGCCTGATTTAACTGCTGTTTGGCACCTTTAGAATCCAAAGGAAGAGCGAAAGCTGTTGTACTTAATATTGTAGATAAACCTAATAGGAGTAACGTTTTACTTTGCATTATTTTTCTCCGCAGTTCTTTGATAAAGAACATTTGAACGTCTAGTATTTCTTTGGTAAAGAAAACTAGATTATTTAAAGTGTTTTAATTTCATTAGCAGGATCTTTTTCTGGATCAATCGGTTGAATAGAAAGATCACTTTTTGTGTCATATAAAGGAACAGTATCTGCGGATACTGGTTTGGGTTGAGTTGAATTTAAAGGTACGTTTTTAGATTGAGCAGGCTCCTTAAGTGTAGAATGTAAAGATGAAGTGTCTGATTGTGATGAATTTGGCTTGTGTAAAGCAGAATTAAACACATCAGATGCACCGCTTGATGGCTTAAAATAGAGAACAACGACAACTAAGCCGAGCAATACGACAAGGGAAGCAATAATTTTCATCATTTAAGATCTCTGTTTTTTTGTTTATAGACATCTCTATTTATTTTTGATTATTCGAAATAAAGCACTATTTCTTGGGGTATATGTCATGTGAAATTTCATTTCATAAAACATGTAAACCCGAGGAAGACTAAAATTCCTTTTCCCGAATAAACAAAAATACTGTTCTGCCCTATACGTTTATATTTCTGGCAGAATATGGTTCAAAAAAGTGCTAAAAAGCGCCTTATTCTCATAATAAGCAATAAATATGCCGTTTCTTCTAATAATTAATCAGATTCACATTACATTTAGAGATATAGAGA
>NZ_JABVBF010000078.1 GCF_013344765.1 Acinetobacter lactucae | reverse complement strand
GGTTAAAGCACATGTCCCATGCGCTCGCCCATTACCAATACAGACTCAGCTTTAAAACGTTCTTCCCATTCAATCTTATCTTTTTCAAATAAAATAACTGCTGTAGAACCTAAATAAAAACGTCCAAGCTCAGCACCTTTCTCTAGCTTTAACTGATGATGCTGCAATTCGATACGGCCTGAAGGTTTTACCTTGCCTGTTGCCACAGTTTCAATACCAGCAACAATCATTGCACCCACTAGAACAACCGCCATACGGCCAAGTTCAGTATCAAACAAACACACCATACGTTCATTACGGGCGAATAAACCCGGTACATTTTCAGCAGTCACCTGATTTACTGAAAATAGCTCGCCTGGTACATACAACGTTTCTGTTAATGTCCCTGCAAATGGCATATGTACACGGTGGTAATCGCGTGGTGATAAATAAACAGTGGCGAACTTACCGTCTTGGAATGGCTGAGCAAGTTGTGGATCACCAATGAGTTTCTCTACAGAGAAACTTTGGCCTTTTGCTTGAAATACTTCACCTGCAGTGATCTTACCAATTTGGGAAATCGCGCCATCGGCTGGTGAAACGATGCTATCTGCATTCTCATCAACCAAACGTACACCTTCTTTTAATGCACGGGTAAAAAAATCATTAAAAGATTTATATTTCAGTGCATTGCCTTGTTCAGCAATCGATAAATCAATCCCATATTTGGCTTTAAACGCATGAATAACAGCGGTTTTAATAACTGGATTTTCACTCGCAGCAACTTTACCTACCACACGGCTCAATTGATGCTGTGGTACAAGGTTTTGTGCCTTAATAAATAATTCTTTTTTTAATCGAGATGTGAAACTCACGACGGTGATTCTCCAGTAATAATAGGACTATCGAGGCGATTGCCCCATTCACTCCACGCACCATCATAGGCTTTTGCTTCCCAGCCCAAGAGTCTAGCCAAAATATAGGCCAAACCGGAACGGTGATGTGACTGGCAGTACACGACTACAGGTTGTTGTAAATCGAACCCAAGTTGTTCAAGGCGCTGCCGCGTGCGTTCAAGCGGATGCAATTTTAGATGATTTTCACGATTAAGTGCAGTACTCCATTCAAAATGGAGAGCATTTGGAATGTGACCGCCGCGTCGCGCTGCTAAACGGACGCCACTATATTCATCACTTGTGCGACAATCCCACAGTTGCACACTTTCTTGCTCAACTTGTTTGCGTAACTCTTCATAGTTCACTCGGAACTGAGCAGCATGCGATAAATCGATTTGAATTAAGTCTGCAACAGGAGAAAATTTTTCGACTTCTGCCGTAGTAGGCAACCCTGCTCCTAACCATGCATGGATACCACCATTAATTAAACTGGTACGGGTGAATCCTAAGCAGTGCAAATTCCAGATTAAACGCCCAGCCCATGCTCCGCCCTCATCGTCATAAACCACGACATGGTGATTGGGTGAAATATTCAATTTTTCAACAAGTGCTTGTAAACCCGCTTCATCTGGCAAAACACCAGTGGCTTCTTCGTGCTGAGTCACTAACCATTTAGGCTGTAAGTGAATAGCATGCGGAATATGTAGTTGTTCATAAACCGACGCACGGCTCAAATCTATAATGCGAATATATTCATTGCCTAAATAAGGCACCAACTCTTCTGCTTCTATTAATAAATCGAGTTTAAAATCAGGGAGGGTCATCGTCATGGTTTCTTTTTATACCAGCTTAATTTCATATTAGCATAAGCATATATCTAAAAAACTCTGATTTCCTGCTACGCTTTAGCAGAAAATCAGATATTGGCATTCTCAGTTTTAAAAATAAAAATAGTGAGACTACTTTTTACTTAAACCACTTCTTCAAGTTCTTCGATTTCAAAAACCTGACGTAAATAGGCTAAGAAAGTATCGTTATCAGTCATGGTTTTACCCGGACTATCAGAGATTTTCGCAACTGACTGACCATTACATTCAACGAGTTTCAACACAATATTGAGCGGCTTTTGCCCCATGTCATTGGTCAAATTAGTTCCAATACCAAAACTCACCTGAAAACGATCTTTAAAGTATTGATGTAATTCCCACGCCTTTGGCAAATCAAGACCATCGCTAAAGGTCAGCATTTTGGTTTTAGTATCAATTTTTAATTTACGGTAATGTGCATAAGCCTTATCACCCCATTCATACGGGTCGCCACTGTCATGACGTAAACCATCAAATAGCTTTGCAAAATACAGGTCAAAGTCGCGTAAGAAGGCATCCATCCCCACCACATCAGTTAGGGCAATCCCTAAATCTCCACGATACTCTTGTACCCATGTTTCTAAAGCTGCTTTTTGGAAATCACGCAAGCGGACATCAAGCGCCTGAAACGCTTGTAAAAACTCATGTGCCATGGTTCCAATTGGTGTAATGTTAAGCTCTTTAGCCAGTAATACATTACTTGTACCACGAAACACATTTGGTACAGTTTTATGAAAAGCTGCCACAACATGTTTTTGCCATTCAAAGCTATAGCGACGACGTGTACCAAAATCAGAAACTAAAAACGGTGGATCATTCGGCTGCTGAGATTTTTCATATTGCTGAATCAATTCGAGTTTTGCTTGTAAACGGCGTTCGCCTTCGGCCCAAACTTGATCTGTTTTGATACGGCTAAAATATAACTCGTTTACAATCGCCAGAACAAAAATCTCGAACATCATGGCTTGAACCATCGGACCTTCGATACGAATATCCAAACGACCTTCGGCATCAATACTTGCCTGAATAAAACGTCGTTTGAGTTGGAATAATTCTAAATAATCGACAAAGTCGCTTTTAATAAATCGTAATTTTCGTAAATATTGTAGCTCGTCTTCTTTATATTTGAGATTACATAAATGGTCGAGTTGCTCGTTTAAGTCATCCAAAATATCCACTAACGGATAAACTGTATCTTCTAAGTTTCTGCAACGAAAATGATAGACACTATGTGTTTGCGGGAATTTATGCAAAACCACTTGTAGCATCGTAAATTTGTACAAGTCTGTATCTAGTAAAGAATGGATAATTGGAGACATAGTCAATGATTATTCGCTTGCTTCTTAGCATTAAAGCATATTTTTATGGATGAATTGCGAGGTTTTATACCATTGTTGCAGTTCCATGAAATTTCCTTTTAAAAATCATTTAATTTAAATTCTGCTAAACTACGTTAATTCAATTAATTATAGAAATTTGCTTTAATTATGCGCGCTTTAATACAACGAGTTCTTGAAGCCAAAGTGGTTGTAGACGGTGAAACTACAGGCGAAATCCAACACGGCCTACTGGTATTTTTAGGGATTGGCCGAGATGATACTTTGGCTGTTGGCCAAAAGCTTATTGATAAGATTTTAAAATATAGAATCTTTGATGATGAGCAAGGCAAAATGGGCTGGAACGTGTCTCAAGCAAATGGTGGAATTCTGCTCGTGTCACAATTTACTTTAATGGCACAAACACAAAAGGGTTTACGGCCAGACTTTGGCCCAGCGATGCCACCTAGTGACGCAAAAGCACTATACGAACAATTGGTTGAATATGCGCATTCTCAATTTGAAAATGTTCAAACTGGGATATTTGCTGCTGATATGAAAGTACATTTAATAAATGATGGTCCGGTGACATTCAATCTGGAAGTAGAAGCGTAAATATAAAAAAACTCCCAAAATGGGAGTTTTTTTATATCTGGATATTAGCGACCAGTTTTCTCTTTAATGAAAGCACGCGCTTGACGTACTTTCTCTTTAACTGGTTTTGGTAACTTAGGTGGAATGAGCTTAGCAACTTGGTTAAACCATACCAATAGGCTGAAATCACCTTCCATTTTAATACTGCCTTCTTGCATACCCGTCATAAATGCTGTTGGGTCACCTTTGATCAAAGTTTTTACACCTTGCTCACTGTCTGCAAATTGCAAAATAAAATCAGCCTTTTCAGGTGCGCCTGCAACCGTGTCAATCTGGCCATTATTAATAATAATCTGACGTGCAACACCTAAATCCGTACCAATCTGAATACGGAAAGCGCGGTCATGAATCAGTTCAATAAACTTAGGGCTAGTACGTGCCAATTGCTTCATACGCAGCACTAAACCTGCTACCAATAAATCTAACGGGTCTGTACTGACATCAACGAGAGGTAACTTGACTACAGGTATAGAAGAAAGTTTCATGAACATTCACGCCTATTGTATTTTTATGAAAACTTTAGAGCAAAACTTAGCAAGGACATACCATTGCTTATGTTTTATGCATCAATTGATAATTTTTTAGCTGGCAACGCAATCTGGATGAGACGTCAACAGACCTATCTATCGTAGCATAACTGGCTATTTTTTAATAAATGCTTTGTATAATAAAAATCATGTTTCGTAAATAAAAAAGGCATGCTGTGCATACCTTTTTACCGTTAGATAACAATTTAATTATCGGCTAGAACATTGCTGCTGATCATCTTCATATACTGGCGTGTGTTCTATATATTGGCGATTTGCCAAAGCCTTTTGTGCTTGTTTATCCTCACGTAACAAAATAAATGTAACCATTACCATCGCTAGACTTAGTGCAGTTAAATAACTATAGGTGACTGGCATTTCAAAAGTGACTTGAACTCCAAAACGGACCACTTCCAATAGCCCCCAAAAGAACATCCCTGCAAGCATAAAACCAAGCCAACGACGGTAAGGAGAAAAGAAAACAGCAACAAGCGCGACAGCAATTAAGCTGAATCCGGCGATAGCGGCAAAATTCGCTGTTACCATAGAAACCTCCGTCTTAATGAAAACGTCTAAAAACATTCGGTCTTTAATACCCGACCTCATTCCAAAAACAACTTTAATTCATGATTTGTGTTGAAGCTTACGATGCATTATGGATGTTTTTTTTTAGAAAAAAAGACCCGTTTTTTCTTAATGCGACATACTTTGTCGCAACATTCTTTTGTCATTACATTTTTGTAAATTTCAAAAAGATCGATTCCCTATATGGCATCAATTCTGGCGTGTCATTACAACAAAATATGCTGTTTTTAAGAACCAAAATAAGTTTTTTTCAGATTTTTTTATTGCCTTTTTTCTGTGCAAAATTTTGTCATAACTTGCTTGTTTTTATGACTATTCTGCATAAAAAAAGCGCTACTCTGAAGTAGCGCTTAAAGCTTATCCCTATGGGTTAAGCACGATTTAAATCTTTATCATGCATACCGAGTAAATACAGCACACCGTCTAAACCAACGCTTGAAATCGCTTGATTTGCGTTTTGGCGTACTAATGGTTTTGCACGATATGCAACGCCTAGACCCGCAATCGCAAGCATTGGTAAATCGTTTGCGCCATCGCCTACTGCCATCGCTTGTTCTAGAGAAATACCCATTTTATTCGCAAGCTCGCGTAGTAACTCAGCTTTACGGGCGCCATCTACAATTGCACCTTTCACTTCGCCTGTTACAAAGCCGTCTTGCACATCTAAAATGTTGGCGTGAACTTCATCAATACCAAGTTTGCCTTGTAGATATTCAGCAAAATACTGGAATCCACCAGATAAAATTGCTGTTTTATAGCCAAGCGCCTTCAATGTTGAAATGAGGCGTTCTGCTCCTTCGGTAATGGTTAAACGCTCAGCAATTTTAGGTAAAACAGCAGCATCTAGACCTTTCAATAATGCAACACGTGCACGGAAGCTTTGCTGGAAATCAAGCTCACCTTGCATCGCTCTTTCAGTAATTTCAGCAACTTGAGCGCCTACCCCTGCTTCAATCGCCAATTCATCAATCACTTCTTGCTCAATTAAGGTTGAGTCCATATCGAAACACACTAAACGGCGGTTACGTCGATACGCATTGTCTTCTTGAACGGCAACATCAATGTTTAATTCACTTGAAAGACGTAAACATGCAGCACGCATGGCTTGTGCATCTAGAGTTGGACCGCTACTTAAACCAAACTGTACACAAGCACGACGTGGGAATTTGTTATCTCTTTCAAAGTCTACACGACCTGATAAACGTGTTACTGTTTCGATGTTAAAGCCTTGGCTAGACACAATTTGTGTAACCGCTTGTAAATGTGCAGCAGTGAGTTCTGGGGCTAAAGCCGTGACGATATAACGAGTCCGGCCACCTTCACTTACCCATTGATCGTATTCTGCGCCCGTGATTGGTTTAAAGCGCACTGTTAAGCCAATATCATGTGCTAAAATCAGAATCTCTTTCATTGCCAATGCGGTTGCAGTTTCATTATCGGAAGCGACCACAATGCCTAATGTAAGTTGATTATGAATAACAGCCTGACCTACATCCAGTATTTGCAATGAATGTACGGATAGTACTTGCATTAATCGGGTAAACTGGTTTGGTTGGTCCGGTCCTAAAAAGGATATAAGAATGATTTCTCGCATGAATTGACTCTAGTCTGAGTGACAACTATTGTAAGAATCATAATCGAATTTCAATATAATTGCCTTGGAAGTTTAACTTGATTGCGCCTAGACAAGGGCTATTTGCTAGCCTACTGATCGTTAGTTTTGCATTGCATACCTTTTTATTGGTCATTGCAACGACACACCAGCTTAATGAAAACCGTGCGAGTCAAGGTCAGCTCATGACCAGCCAGCTCGTTGCAGACAGCTTATCTGAGCTTGAACCTGCCAATACGGTGTCTTTAGCTTTGATTGCTAATCGCTATGCGACCAATCCAAGTGTTGCGTCTATTCGCATTCTTGATGCTAACAAACAGGTTCTAGCAACGAGCGGAATTTCAAAAACCCGCCAAGGCGAGATTTTTGCTCGTGATGCCCTTCAAAATGAAAAGAAAGTGGGGTCTATCGAAGTTACGCTGATTCAGCCAAGTATTGGAGAAATTCTTCGTACTCAATGGCTTGCTATTTTAGCTTCTCTGTTTTTGCATGTTTTATTATGGCTTGCTTATCGCGCGATTGCTCGTCCAACCCGTAGCGAATATCTGGCACGCATTAATGAAGAAAACCGCTTGAAGCATGAAATTCAGCAGTTAACCCAAGCATTGGCGCTAGAAAAACAAAATACGGTCACGTTGGTGGCTCAAGCGCAGCAACAAGCGAAAGCTAAACCAGCAGTTCGCCAACAAGCCGAAAAAACTCCAGACTCAACTGATCAACATACTCTGGCACTTAATATCCAGTTTTATGACCCTAAACAGTTATTAAGCAGCGTTAACCAATCGGTTTCTGTACCGTACTTTAAACTCTGTCAGCTCTTCTTAAACAAGAGTATTGAATTGTGCGTTAAGCATTACCAATTAAAGCTAACAGATATTGAAGTGGTAGATGAGTTTAATGCCGAGGGTGCAACACTTGCGATTTCAACTTCGCATACTCATGCCGTAGAATGTCTACTCATGATTGGAACCGTATTCCAACTACTTTCAGATGTTTTATATAAACGTTACCGCGAAGATAAACGCTTTGCGCTGCAAACTCGCAGTGCAACGTGTAATGCTGTAGAAGCTATGCAGATCGATGCAAAAGAAGCTGCTCAACGTTTAGTACAGCATCTTCATGCAAAAGAGTCTGCATTATATCTTGAGAATGAACAGCTCAAGGCGATTCAAGACAGCTATCAACTTGTTGCAATGCCAAACCCAAGCAATGTGATGACACGTCATGCATTTATGATCAATGGTATGAATGCAGAGTGTGCTGAACTTGCTCAAAATATCCGTACTGAAATTTTAATGGGAAAAAAATCAATCCCACAAAATGACAGTCCAAGTAGTGCAGCTTCATAAAAAGTAATTACGCGCATCAGAACCTAGCCTTTTGGCTAGGTTTTTTTATTTAAATTCATAGCTTTTATTTAAAAATCGCTCCATTTTCTTATGATTTATTTGTATAAATAAATCTTGATCTATTCTTAGGTGCCACAAATTTGGATAAATCAGAATCATAGGCAAAATTATCTAAACAGCGTAAACTATGCAAAATTTATTAAATAGAAATTGTCTTACGACAAAAAAAGGTGAAAGCGAATGCCGCTGAGTCGTGTTGAAGATCTTGTCGCCGATATTCGTGCAGGCAAAATGGTTATCTTGATGGATGACGAAGATCGCGAAAATGAAGGTGATCTTGTCATTGCAGCAACGCATGTTCGTCCTGAAGATATTAACTTCATGATTACCCATGCACGTGGTCTAGTTTGCCTAACGCTTAGCCGTGAGCGCTGTAAACAGTTAAACCTTCCGTTGATGGTTGACCAAAACGGTGCTCAGCACAGTACAAACTTTACCTTATCAATCGAAGCCGCTGAAGGTATTACCACAGGTATTTCAGCAGCAGAACGTGCGCATACAATTCAAGCTGCTGTTGCAGCGCATGCTAAACCAACTGATATCGTACAGCCGGGTCATATTTTCCCATTAATGGCACAACCAGGCGGTGTTTTACATCGTGCAGGCCATACCGAAGCAGGTTGTGATTTAGCACGTTTAGCAGGTCTTGAACCGGCTTCTGTCATTTGTGAAATCATTAATGAAGATGGCACAATGGCACGCCGTGCAGATTTAGAAATTTTTGCCGAGAAGCATGGCTTAAAAATTGGTACAATTGCGGACTTGATTCACTACCGCATGACCAATGAGCAAACGGTTGAACGTCTGGATCAAAAAACCATTCAAACAGAATATGGTTCATTTGAACTTTATCGTTATCGTGAGATTGGTAACCCGGACATTCATTTGGCTTTAGTCAAAGGCGAGCCAAAAGAAGGCGTTACAACAGTACGTGTACATGGTTTTAGCCCAATTCGCGACTTGCTTAAGCTAAATAAAGCTGATGGTGAACCTGCGTGGAATTTAGACCGTGCACTACAGACGATTGCAGCGAGTGATCGCGGTGTTTTAGTCTGGATCGGACAAGATCATTTGCAAGACTTGGGGCCAGCGTTGGATGATTTAAATAAGCCAAAACCGGTGAAATCCAATGCAGCACTTTCACATCAATATCAAACCATTGGTGTAGGTGCTCAAATTTTGCGTGATTTAGGTGTTGAAAAAATGAAGCTTCTTAGCTCACCATTACGTTTCAATGCTTTATCTGGCTTTAATTTAGAAGTAGTGGAATATGTCACTGCTGATCAAATCACAACGAAATAATCGAGGTTGCTATGGCAATTCGCCGTATTGAAGGTTTATTACATCTCGCAAGCGAAGGTCGTTATGCGATTTTAGTGGGTCGTTTCAACAGTTTTGTTGTTGAACACTTATTGGATGGTGCAATCGACACATTAAAACGTCATGGTGTAAATGAAGATAACATTACTGTTATTCATGCTCCTGGCGCATGGGAACTCCCGATTGTTGCTAAAAAATTAGCTACATCAAACCAATTTGATGCAATCATCGCACTTGGCGCAGTGATTCGTGGTAGCACACCACACTTTGACTTCGTTGCTGGTGAATGTGCAAAAGGTTTAGGTGTAGTGGCGTTAGAAAGCAGCTTGCCTGTCATCAATGGTGTATTAACTACTGATAGCATCGAGCAAGCCATCGAACGTTCAGGTACAAAAGCAGGAAACAAAGGTAGCGAAGCTGCTTTAACTGCAATTGAAATGGTTAATTTATTAAAGGCAATTTAAAGCATGTCTCAAACACTGCAAGCCGCTTATGCAGCAAAACGTAAAGCACGTCGTTTTGCTGTACAAGGTATTTATGAGTGGCAAATGAGTCACAACCCTGTACATGAAATCGAAGCACGCACTCGTGCTGAAAATGCAATGCACAAGGTAGACTTAAACTACTATCACGAACTGCTCACACAAGTGATTGCACAGCACGAAGATCTTGATGCATTACTCATTCCGGTACTTGACCGTGAACTTAGTGCACTTGATGGTGTAGAGCTAGCAACATTACGCTTAGGTGCTTATGAGTTACGTGATCATTTAGAAGTACCATATCGAGTCGTTCTAGATGAAGCTATTGAACTCGCTAAACACTTTGGTGGAGCAGATAGCCATAAATACATTAATGGCGTTTTAGATCGTTTAAGTTCAACACTACGTAGTGCTGAAAAACAACAAGCAAACTAACAGGTTTGAAGTTGATATGGCTGAGTTTTCTATTATTGACCAGTACTTTAACAGACAATCTTATACGGATGTCACCTTAGGTATTGGAGATGACTCAGCCTTAATTACCCCTCCTGCAAACCAACAATTGGTGATCTGTGCAGATACACTCGTTGCTGGACGTCATTTCCCTCTCGATACTTCTGCCCATGCAATTGGCTGGAAAAGCGTAGCTGTCAATCTTTCAGATATTGCAGCAATGGGTGCAAAACCGCATAGTATTTTACTCGCGCTCAGCCTCCCTACTATTGACCATGAATGGCTTGAAGGATTCAGTCAGGGAATCTATGACTGCTGTAATCAATTTGGGGTTGCTCTCATTGGCGGAGATACGACCCAAGGCCCTCATCTCACCATTACTGTCACAGCCATGGGCTGGGTTGAAACCGGACAAGCCGTGTTACGTTCAGGTGCCAAAGTCGGTGACTATGTTTGTGTGAGCGGTCAAGTTGGTGATGCAGCGTATGGTTTACAACACCTAGGTCATCCATTACAAAAGAGACTGGACTACCCAACACCACGTTGTCAGCTTGGACAACAGTTGAAGGAGTTAGCTTCTAGCATGATTGATATCTCTGATGGATTAGCCCAAGATTTAGGCCATATTTTAAAAGCCTCACACATCGGTGCTCGGTTATTTTTAGAAAAGTTACCGATTGATTCAACGCTAGAAAAACTAACAGAACAGCAGCGCTGGCAATATGCACTCGCTGGTGGTGATGACTACGAATTATGTTTTACAATAACACCGCAAAATTATGAAAAACTTTTGCAAAAACAACTAGACATTAAGATTACAATGATCGGAGAGATCGTTGAGCAAACACAACTAACTTTTGAGCATTTGGGTTCAGATTACCCATTGCAAATTCATGGATACCAACACTTTGCATAAGCCACCGATTCATTTTAAGGACATGTCTTGGTTCAACCGCTGCATCGTTTTCTGTGGAGTTGGTTTCGGATCTGGTCTCGCACCTAAAGCCCCTGGTACTTTTGGCTCTGCCTTTGCCCTACTCTTCGTTCCAATCTGGCTATCGCTTGGCTTTAACTTAAGCTTGATCGCGATGATTATCATGTCATTGGTCGGGATTTATATTTGTGGTCAAACTGCAAAAGTTATAGATGTACATGATGATGGTCGAATTGTGTGGGACGAATTTGCAGGTCAATCTATTACCTTTCTTCCTCTGCTTTATTTACAACAAATGAATTGGATGTGGGTAATCGGGGGATTTATATTATTTCGGATTTTCGATGTTTGGAAACCTTGGCCTATACGCGTTATTGATCGTCAAGTGCATGGTGGTTTTGGTATTATGCTTGACGATATTATTGCCGGTGTATGGGCTGCTCTTTGTACACTAATTATTATCCATTTGAGTTAAGTCATTAGAGTTATTCATGTCTACTACCGTCATTATTCTTGCTGCAGGCAAAGGAACGCGTATGCGTTCAAAGCTTCCTAAAGTGCTACAACCTTTAGCGGGTCGTCCACTCTTAGGACATGTCATTCAAACAGCAAAAAAAATACATGCAGAAAATATTATTACAATTTATGGACATGGTGGCGACCACGTCAAACAAACTTTTGCACAAGAAAATATTGGGTGGGTCGAACAAGCAGAACAATTAGGTACAGGTCATGCAGTACAAATGACCTTACCCGTACTTCCTAAAGACGGTATTTCATTAATTCTTTATGGTGATGTACCTTTAGTACGTCAAACAACGCTTGAGCAACTTCTTGAAGTATCAAGTAAAACGGGTATTGGCATGATTACTTTACATGTCGACAATCCAACAGGTTATGGTCGTATTGTTCGTCAAGAAGGTAAGATTCAAGCGATTGTTGAGCATAAAGACGCAACAGAAGCTCAGCGCCAGATTCAAGAAATCAACACAGGGATCTACTGTGTTAGCAACGCAAAACTTCATGAGTGGCTGCCTAAACTTTCCAATGAAAATGCACAAGGCGAATATTACCTGACAGACATCGTGGCAATGGCTGTTGCAGATGGGCTAGAAATCGCATCTATTCAACCAGAACTCGCTTTTGAAGTTGAAGGCGTCAATGACCGTTTGCAACTTGCTGCACTTGAACGTGAGTTCCAGCAACAGCAAGCAAAAGAGCTTATGCAACAAGGCGTAACTTTTGCCGACCCTGCACGCTTTGACTTACGCGGTACGGTGAAAGTTGGACATGACGTTCGTATTGACGTCAATGTGATTATTGAAGGCGACTGCGAGCTTGGCGATTTTGTAGAAATCGGCGCTGGTTGTATTTTAAAGAATACCAAAATTGCAGCAGGCACTAAAGTTCAGGCCTATAGCGTTTTTGATGGTGCGGTTGTTGGTGAAAATGCTCAAATTGGGCCATTTGCACGCTTACGCCCAGGTGCTAAATTGGCAAATGAAGTACATATTGGCAATTTTGTGGAAGTTAAAAACACAACAATTGGATTGGGTAGTAAAGCTAACCATTTCACCTATTTAGGTGATGCAGAAATCGGTGCTGAATCGAATATTGGGGCAGGTACGATTACTTGTAATTATGACGGTGCAAATAAACACAAAACCACTATTGGCGATGCCGTTTTTATCGGTTCTAATAGCTCGCTGGTTGCTCCGGTGACCATTGGGAATGGCGCAACAGTTGGTGCGGGTTCTGTGATTACGAAAGATGTAGCCGAACAAAGTCTCTCCTTTGAACGTGCGCAACAAATTTCAAAAGCAAATTATCAACGTCCCCAAAAGGTTAAAAAATAAGAGGATTGAAATATGTGTGGTATCGTCGGAGGCGTTGCAGAACGTTGTGTAACCGAGATTTTAATTGAAGGTTTAAAACGTCTTGAATACCGCGGTTATGATTCTGCGGGTGTAGCTTTACTGAATAACCAACAAATTTTACGTGAGCGTCGTGTAGGTAAAGTTATTAACCTTGCAGATGCTGTTGCTGAACACCAGCTTACAGGGGCTATCGGGATCGCACATACCCGTTGGGCAACACACGGTAAACCAACTGAAAACAATGCTCACCCGCATATCTCTGGTAAGGTTGCTGTCGTACACAACGGTATTATTGAAAACTATCAAGAGCTAAAAGATGACCTTCAAGCTTTAGGTTATGTTTTCACTTCTCAAACAGATACTGAAGTTGTTGCGCACTTAGTTGCTGAAGCTCTAAAAAGCACAGATAGCCTGCTAGACGCTGTTGAAACTGTGATACCACAGCTTAAAGGTGCTTACGCGCTAGGCATTATCCATAGCGATTATCCAGAAGAGCTAATTACTGTACGTGAAGGTTCACCTTTAGTCATTGGCGTAGGTATTGGTGAAAACTTTATTAGTTCAGACCAACTTGCACTCTTACCTGTGACCAACCGCTTTATGTACCTAGAAGAAGGTGATATTGCCCGTCTTACCCGTACTTCAATTGAAGTATTTGCAAATGGTGAGCGCGTTGAACGTCCAGTGAGAGAGCTTGACGCAACCGTAAGTAGTGCATCAAAAGGTGAATACAAACACTACATGCTCAAAGAAATTTATGAGCAGCCAGAAGCAATCAAGCAAACGATTTCTCAAGCACTTGATGGCAATAGCTTACGTGATGATTTCTTGAAAAATGCTGATGCAGATTTCAACAAAATTCAAAGTGTACAAATCATTGCGTGTGGTACAAGTTACCACTCAGGAATGATTGCGAAATATTGGTTTGAACAACTGATTGGCGTGCCTTGCCAAGTGGAAATCGCAAGTGAGTTCCGCTATCGCACCCCTGTAATTGTTGAAAATACACTTTATATTTGTATTTCACAGTCAGGTGAAACTGCTGATACTTTAGCGGCACTACGTGAAACTCAGAAACGTGCGAAAGCAAACAATATCGATATTCAGACTTTGACTATCTGTAACGTTGCTACGTCTTCAATGGTTCGTGAAACTGATCATCACTTATTGACTCTTGCTGGTCCTGAAATTGGTGTTGCTTCAACTAAAGCGTTTACGACTCAGCTTGCTGCGCTGATGTTGTTAATCTTGAAAATTGGTCAAGTGAAACAACGTATTAGCCCTGCTCTTCTTGAAGAAATTACACGTGAGCTATGGCACAGCCCGAAAGTTATTCTTGATACGCTTAAGAATGATCCGGAAATTTTGCGTTTGTCTGAATTATTCGTTGAAAAAAATCACTGCTTATTCTTAGGCCGTGGTACGAATTATCCAATCGCATTGGAAGGCGCATTAAAGCTAAAAGAAATTTCATATATTCATGCTGAAGGCTATGCAGCTGGCGAGTTAAAACACGGCCCATTGGCACTTGTTGATAGCGAAATGCCAATTGTGATTCTTGCGCCAAATGATGAAATGCTTGATAAGCTAAAATCAAATATGGAAGAAGTTCAGGCACGTGGTGGTGAGTTATTTGTTTTCGCTGATGAAAATAGCGGAGTGAATGAAAAAGACCGTCAACACGTTGTACATATTCCAGCAGTAAACGAATGGCTTGCTCCAATTGTTTATAGCGTACCAGTTCAGTTATTGTCTTATCACGTTGCTGTTTTACGTGGTACAGACGTTGACCAGCCACGAAACTTGGCGAAGTCAGTAACTGTAGAGTAATTCAAAAAAGATCATTATTAAGGCATCCCCTGCTTTAATAACTGATTGATTAAGCCCAATATGTATAACTGCATATCGGGCTTTTTATTGCGTTCATACCAGAACATAAAGAACACTACCCTGTGCCACAACCGACTTTTTACTTTTGCGCTGATTTAAAGTTTGAGAGATCATTGCGACACAGAGATAAAGGAGCTAAGCGAACTTAGCCCATTTCATTTTTGTCACAGCGTCGAATGATGCTGAGCATGTTAGGGGCAAAGTCCTGTGGGAGATCAGGACTTTGCAAACTGGTGTGTTTTAAACGTTGCACAGTTTGAGGTGAATACACCTGTGCAAGCTGTTGGCAAATACAAGCACAACTGGCTTGCATGTGTTCACCTGACAAGCAAATTCTTTTAAATTCCTGCTGAGCATTGGCATCAGCATTTGTAATACCGTAAGCACCGACCACAAGGTTTAAAACTAATATAAATTTATGAAGTTTCATATTATTCTCATGATTATTTATATCTTTAAATAAAACAAAAATATGATTGGTCTAAATATTAAAATAATTTTTTAAATAATAATTAACCCTCCCACAAAAATAGGAAAATAAAATAATTAAGATTTTAAAATAAAAATAATTTATAAATTTAAAAATCAGGTAATAGAAAACCCAAATTTTAAATAAATA
>NZ_JABVBF010000077.1 GCF_013344765.1 Acinetobacter lactucae | reverse complement strand
ACGTAACTCTTATCTAAATACTCTTGAAAGTTTCAATTGCTTTAAGACGAGTTTCTTTTAAATCAACAATTGGTTTTGGATAATTTAACTGCATATTCGTTTTATTTGAATACGGTTCGTGAATGATTTTATTGTCTAAATGAGCTAATTCTTCTACCCATTGACGAATATAGTCTCCATCTGGATCGAATTTCTTTGATTGAGCAATAGGATTAAAAATTCTAAAGTAAGGTACAGCATCTGTTCCCGTAGAAGCGCACCATTGCCAACCTCCATTATTTGCTGCTAAATCACCATCTATTAAATGCTCCATAAACCATTGTTCACCTATTCTCCAATCGATAAGCAAGTTTTTACATAAAAACATAGCGGTAATCATGCGAACACGATTATGCATCCATCCCGTTTTTAAAAGTTGACGCATTCCAGCATCAATAATCGGTATACCCGTCTGGCCAGTTTGCCATGCCGTTAGGTGCTCTGGATTATGATTCCACTTGATTTTCTGAGTATTCTTTTTAAATGGAATGTGTTTAGAAACATGGGGGAAATCAAACAAAATATGCTGATAGAATTCTCGCCAAAGCAGTTCATCTAACCAAGTCTGCTGGCCTTCATTCGTCAAATGAAAGTTGCCATGTTCAGCCCTAAAAAGAGCTTGTAAGCACTGGCGAATAGACAAAATTCCAAGGCTCAGATAAGGGGAAAGTTGGCTAGTACCTTTTACATTTGGAAAGTCACGTTCTAATTTATAATTAGATAAATGATCTTTAATAAATACATCGAGCTGCTCTAGTGCAAAATCTTCTCCAACTGGCCATAAATCATCTTGCTCTTTAGAAACAGATGGATCAAAAAAAGCTTCGATATCTCCTAGACTTAAGCTATTTATTTTTAAAAAAGAGGCTGGGTAACTATTTTGCTTTTCAGGAATTGGGTAGCATTGAGGTAGACCACTGATATCCAATTTTGAATAACATGCTTTTTTGAATGCACCGAACACCTGATAGGGTTGCTGTGACTGATTGCGAATCGAGCGTAAAGGAAAAATCGTACGATCATGGAACAAAAAGAGTTCTTTACCTTGTTGATTTAAAACTTCTTGTACAATTTTATCTCTTTTTAATTCATTAACGCCGATTTCTATATTTGAATAGACATTTTCGATATGAAGTTGAGCACTAAGTTCACGAATATAATCAGCAATATCTTTCCAATAAGGAATGACTTGAATAATAAGTGGAATGTTAAGCTGTTCTAATTCTTTTTTGAGTTGTTGAAGTTGGCGTAAATAGAAATTAATTTTTATAGGTGCGTCGTGATGTATTTTCCATTGTTTAGGCGATAAAATAATTAACCCAATACAAGGTCCTTGTTGAGAGGCATGCCATAAAGCAGCATGGTCTCGAACTCTTAAATCCTGACGAAACCAAATCAGCTGATTTACGTTTGACATGAAAAGTAGACCTTTTAGAGTGAAGTGACTGAGAGAATTATTATCAAAATATTATATAAAAATAAAGACATAAAAAAAGCAAAGCCGAAGCTTTGCTCTTATCATCTTTAAAGATGAATTAGTGGTGAT
The DNA here is from genome assembly GCF_013344765.1 of Acinetobacter lactucae. Taxonomy (GTDB): domain Bacteria; phylum Pseudomonadota; class Gammaproteobacteria; order Pseudomonadales; family Moraxellaceae; genus Acinetobacter; species Acinetobacter lactucae_A. The sequence continues at coordinate 14,136 of NZ_JABVBF010000077.1, read as the reverse complement.
GACCACCAGCACCGTGTACGTGACCGTGATCTAATTCTTCTTGAGAAGCATCACGGATTTCTACGATTTCAACTTCAAAAGTTAAATCTTGACCAGCAAGTGGGAAGTTAGCATCAACAACAACGTTGTCGCCTTCAACCGCTTTAACAGTAACGATCTGTACGCCGTCATCTGTTTGAGCTTGGAATTGCATACCAGGTTGAATGTTCTCAACACCTTGGAACATTTGAGCTGGAACTTCTTGAACTAGGTCTGGGTTGTATTCGCCATAACCTTCAGCAGCTGGAACGTTAACAGTGAATTTTTCACCAACAGTTTTACCTGTTAATGCATTTTCTAAACCAGGAATGATATTGCCTGCACCGTGCAAATAGGCAAGTGGTTCACCTTGAGATTGATCAAGTGTTTCACCCTCAGCGTTTGTTAATTTGTAGTGGAATGAAACCACGTGGTTATTTGCAATAGCAGTCATGTTTTTGATCCATTCAATCAATTGAAGCGTACATCATAAAGTGAAAAATAAATTTTGTAGACTACAAAATCTTAATCTTTGGCACTTTTTCTGATGCGTTTTTATATAAATAGGGACGAACTTAAAAAATTCAACTTAATACAGCTTAATTTTTGGACGTACACGTCTTGTAAGTAAATCTTTCATTGTGAGTAGTCCAGCTTGAGTATATCCGTGAATCGTTGCTTGATGTAAACGATATAAAGAGACATACATTGTTTTTGCAATATAGCCTTGCACGCTTACGTCCCCGAGTAATTCTCCAACGGCTTTATGACGACTTAAAGACACGAGAGAACCTTTTTCATTAAAGGTAAACATAGGTTGTGATCGGCCATTTAGTCGAGCAGCCATAGCATCGACTAAGAAGCTTGCTTGTTGGCTTGCAACTTGAGCACGTGGGCCAAGTGGAGGATGTCTTGCATCAAGTTGGCAATGAGCACAATCACCAAACGCAAATACATTTGGGTCGGAATAGGTTTGCAACGTTGCATAGACCATTAAACGGTTAATGTTATCGCGTTTAAAGTCTGTAAAACTTTCTAGTACTTTAGGTGCTTTTACGCCTGCTGCCCAAACGGTAATATCACTTTTGAGTTGGTTGCCATTACTAAAGTAGATGCAATGCTCATCAATTTTTTCAACGCGGTGTTGAGTTAAAATTTCAACACCCATTTTTTTGAGTTGCTCAGCACTGTGTTCGGCAGTTTTATCATTTAGAGCAGGTAAAATACGTTCAGAAGCTTCAATCAGTGTGATTTTGACTTGGTTTGGGTGAATCTTCTTTAAACCATATTTATAAAAGTTTTTGGTTGTTTCAATTAACTCAGCTGCAAGCTCTACACCTGTTGCTCCCGCACCAACAATTCCAATATTTAAAGTTCGCTGGTTAGGTTGATTTTGAGCTTCAATATAAAGATGTAATAAATCTTGCTGGAAAATATCGGCTTGCTTTCTGCTATCGAGGAAATGGCAGTTTTCACGCACTCCCGCGGTATTAAAGTCATTTGATACTGAACCAAGTGCTAAAATAAGTGTGTCATAACTTAGCTCTTGTGGGTGAGCTTGTTGGTCCTTAGACAATTGAGGAGGAATCAACTCAATTAATTTTTTATCTTTATTGATACCAACTAATGTTCCGAGCACAAATTCATAATGATGTTTTTCTGAATGCGCAAAATAGTTAGTTTGTTCTTCGTGTGGATTTAAAGAGCCCGCAGCAATTTCATGAAGCAAAGGTTTCCAAATATGGGTAAGGTTTTGGTCAACTAACGTAATCTTCGCTTTATGGTTTTTCCCAAAAGTTTCACCGAGTTGTGTGGCCAGTTCTAAGCCACCAGCGCCACCACCAACAATTACAATATGATGTAAATCTTGGGTCATTTTTATCACCTAATTATTTTTCTATAAAAAAAGATGGCTGAATTATGCCATCTTTTATTTATAAAATTTATTGTGCGTCTGTGCACAATTTGATGTTTTTAGTGCGAATCTACAGGATAGAGTTTTGCTGCACTATGTTCACTTGATGAAAAAATAGAGAAGAGGCTAGAAAACCACATTGCGATTTTTTGGAAAATATTGGCTTCTTCAATATGTACATTATCTTCGATTTGAAGACTGCGGATCAGTTGATTGTTCTGATAAATAGAGACTGTTGCTAAACTCACCACTTTCATTAATGGCGCAGTTAATTGTTTTTCATTAAGTTCAATATTTACGTGTGTTTGGGTCGTTTCAAGCGGAGAAATGACTTTGAGTTGTTGATTGCTATCAAGAACTTGAACACGTTGAGTTACGTTGTCGAAATTATTTAAGTCAATTGGTGCAGGGTCTGCATATAAAGACGTCGTTACAATGGTCGGTTGCTTTGTCTCTACTTTAAACATTTTTAAAGTAGATTTTACAACAGGTAGCTCAGCAATTAATTTTTGCTCAGGAATAATCACTTCATCACGTGTATAGGCATAAGCAAGATTCATTAATTTATCTGCAATCTCAGCGCGTTTGACTGCACTTGGCGTACCTAAAACAATGACTAATAAGCGTCTTTGAGTTAAGTCAGATGAGAATGAAGGACGTGAAGCTGTTAGTGCCAAATTGTAGCCAGCTGCCTTGGTATATCCAGTTTTTAAACCATCTACATATGGATCATATTTGAGCGCAAGGTTTGTTGCATGGTGGAAGCGTTGGTTATAGCTAAAGCTTGGCATTTTTGAATAATGTAAATATTCAGGGGTTTGTTTAATTAAAGCCTGACTTAATAAGCTAAGGTCGTGTGCTGTCGTGAAATGATCAGGCATCGTAATTCCGGCAGGATTACTAAAATGAGTATTTTTCATACCCAAAGCTTGAGCTTCCTGATTCATACGTTGTACAAAGCGCGGAACATCACCAGAAATTTTTTCAGCTAAAGTCACGGCTGCATCATTAGCAGACATCACAATTAAACCTGCCAATAACTGATCAACTGAAATTTGTTCACCAGCTTTAAGATACATTTGTGATTCATCCCACTGCACAACACTAACCACTGGAGTAGCAGTAATGATTTCTTCTTTTTTCAGCTTCCCAGCTTTAATCTCTTTTAGGGCAATGTAGGCAACCATCATTTTGGTTAAAGATGCTGGTGCACGTTGCACATGGCTATTATGCTCAGCAATAATTTGACCCGATTGAGTATCTACAATAGTCCATGCAGCAGCTTCAACACTTTCAGGTGCAATATTGAGTAATGCAGCATGGGTTAGATTGGTACAGAAAATACTAAAGAGGGTAAAAAGAGATAGAAAAAATTTCACGGATGACCTTAACTTTCACTGGCAAATACGGGACACAGATGCACAGCATGCTATGCCTTTTTTTCATGGAAGGCTAGTGGGAATTGTTGCCAAAAAATACATCTACGCAAGACGATATAAAAAAGTGATAATCTAATATCAAGCCGTTCTTATTTTAAATTGAAGAATTTATGTTGCATTATCAAATTGAGTTCGATGATTACAAACAGCACCTTGTTCACGTGACAATTCGTTTTTTAGCCAACCCGAATCAGGAACTTTGGTTACCAACGTGGATTCCGGGTAGTTATCTAATTCGAGAGTTCTCAAAACATATTGAATCCGTTAAAGCTTATGATGAAGCTGGACGTCTGCTGGACATTAAAAAAACGAGCAAGAATCGCTGGCGTTTATTTAATACAGATCATGAATTAATGACGATTGAATATGATGTGTATGCATATGATTTGTCTGTTCGTGGTGCGTATGTAGACCAAACTCGTCTATATATCAATCCTGCGTGTGTATGTTTGGCTTTAGAGGGGCAGGAGCAGTCTGCTTGTGAAGTCGAAGTTTTCTTGCCAGATGAATTAAAGCATTTTCAGTTAGCAACAGGCTTAGCTTCAAAAAGCTTAGTTAAAGGTCGATTTACTTTAAAAGCAGATCATTACGATCAACTGATCGATAGCCCATTTGAATTGGCTGATCAAACACGCTTTAGTTTTGAGACGAACGGCATTGAACATGAGTTCGTAATTTCTGGTTCGCACAATACCAATATTGATCGCCTAAAAGCCGATATTGAAAAGATTTGTGCAGCTGAAATAAATATGTTCGGTTCAGCACCATTTAAAAACTATACCTTTATGACTATGGCAACAGGGAATAGTTATGGTGGATTAGAGCATTGCAATAGCACAAGCTTGATTACACCGCGTGATGATTTGCCAAAGTCGAATGAACCAGCTGAACCTTCTAAAGATTATCAACGCTTTTTAGGCTTATGTAGTCATGAATATTTTCATTCATGGTTAGTCAAGTTTATCCGTCCAGAAAACTTTGCAAACTATAATTTACATCAAGAAGGCTATACTTCTCTACTTTGGATATTTGAAGGCTTTACTTCATATTATGACGACTTGATTTTATTACGTAGCGGCGTGATTTCTCAGAAGTCTTATCTGGATTTACTCAAAGCACAAATTGACCGCTATTTACAAAACCCTGGACGTTTTGTTCAAACAGTGGCTGAATCAAGTTTTGATGCCTGGATCAAATTTTATCGTCAAGATGAAAACTCGAATAATGCGGGCACCAGTTACTACAATAAAGGTTCGTTAGTTGCATTATGCCTAGATTTAGGTTTGCGTCTACGTGGTTCTAGTCTTGATGCTTTAATGCGTCGGTTATATGAAAATACTCAAAATGGTATGCAAGTAAATGAAAGAACCATTTTTGATTTATGTAAGGAACTGACGGGTGATAGCTGGATTGAACAAATTAATCATTTGATTAATACGACTGATGAATTACCACTTGATCAATTGTTCCCTGAGTTTGGCCTAAGTTATAGAGTTAAAACTGACAAATCTTTGCCATTAGGTTTGAAACTTGTTGATAAGCCAGAAGGTGTACTCGTACAAAGTGCTCGTCGTGATGGCCCAGCAGTTAAGGCAGGTATTTCTGCCAATGATGTAATTATTGCAATTGATGGGTTAAAAGCGACCACTAAACTGATTGAGAAATATGCCAAACAGGGCGCTACTTATACTGTGTTTGCTTTCCGTCGTGATGAGTTACTATCTTTTGAAGTTGAGTGTGCTACATCTGATTTAACTGAAGTTGAACTTGTAGTTGAAGATCAAGCTAAAACTGAAAAATGGTTAAAAGCTTAAATAATAGTTAAATAGTTTATAAAAAACCGATGTTTTACACATCGGTTTTTACTTTTAAGCACTTCTAAAAGATGATCGCCGTTTTATCTTTGAGTTTGTTTTGAATGAAAAGTATAATAATTGTCAGAACTCTGAAAGATATCTCATGTAATTTAAGACTGTTCTATACCTAGAAGATTGGTAAAGCTGTGAATATTACTTTAAGTTGGGTATAAGAATATTATCAATAGATTTAAATTATGTATTATTTCACTGCGAAATGTCGTTATCACTGGATATTTCGTTGACTGGAAGACAATGAGAGCCGATACTCTCAGGGTTTTATTTAAGCATATCGGTTCGTAGGCACTGGGCCACAAGCTCGGTCCTCAACACTCAATCAAACGGAAGGGGCTATATATGGCTGGTGAAAAGTCAACTATTATTTACACACTGACTGATGAGGCGCCATTATTGGCGACCTATTCGCTACTGCCGATCATTGAGACCTTTACCAAGCCAGCTGGCATCGAGATTATTAAAAGTGACATCTCTGTAGCTGCACGTGTGCTCGCAGAATTCGCTGATTACCTAAGTGAAGAGCAAAAGGTATCTGACAACCTTGCAGAGCTAGGTCGTCTTACACAAGATCCAGAAACAAACATTATCAAACTCCCGAACATTAGTGCGTCTGTTGCACAATTAACTGCATGTATCAAAGAGCTTCAATCAAAAGGTTATGCAATTCCTGATTATCCGGAAAATCCGACGACTGAAGAAGAAAAATCAATCAAAGCTCGTTATGGTAAGTGCCTTGGTTCAGCAGTAAACCCTGTCCTTCGTGAAGGTAACTCTGACCGCCGTGCTCCAGCAGCAGTTAAAAACTATGCGAAAAAACATCCTCATTCAATGAGCGAGTGGAAACAGTGGTCACAAACTCATGTTTCACATATGGAAGAAGGTGACTTCTACCATGGTGAAAAATCAATGACACTTGATCGCGCGCGTAATGTGAAAATGGAACTTATCACGAATAGTGGTAAGAGCATTGTTCTTAAGCCAAAAGTTGCGCTACAAGACGGTGAAATCATTGATTCAATGTTCATGAGCAAGAAAGCACTTTGTGATTTCTATGAAAAAGAACTTGATGATTGTAAAGAAGCGGGAATTTTATTCTCTTTACACGTAAAAGCGACAATGATGAAAGTTTCACACCCGATCGTTTTCGGTCACTGTGTGAAAATCTATTACAAAGAAGCTTTCGAAAAACACGGTAAGTTATTTGACGAATTAGGCATTAACGTAAATAACGGTATGGCTGGGTTATACGAGAAAATCGAAACTCTTCCTACTTCATTACGTGAAGAAATCATTGAAGATTTACATGCTTGTCAAGAACACCGTCCTGCACTTGCAATGGTTGACTCGGCAAAAGGCATCACTAACTTCCACTCACCAAACGACATCATCGTTGATGCTTCTATGCCAGCAATGATCCGTGCTGGTGGTAAAATGTGGGGTGCTGATGGTAAGCAATATGATGCTAAAGCTGTTATGCCAGAATCAACATTTGCCCGTATTTACCAAGAAATGATCAACTTCTGTAAATGGCATGGCAACTTCGATCCGAAGACTATGGGTACAGTACCAAACGTTGGTTTGATGGCTCAAAAAGCTGAAGAATACGGTTCTCACGATAAGACTTTTGAGATTTCAGAAGCAGGTATTGCAAATATTACCGATCTTGACACTGGTGAAGTGTTATTGACTCAAAATGTAGAAGAAGGCGATATCTGGCGTATGTGTCAGGTTAAAGATGCGCCGATTCGTGACTGGGTTAAACTTGCAGTAACTCGTGCACGTAACTCTGGTATGCCTGCGATCTTCTGGCTTGACCCGTACCGTCCGCACGAAAATGAATTGATCAAGAAAGTACAAAAGTACTTAAAAGATCATGATACGACTGGTCTTGATATCCAAATCATGTCTCAAGTACGTGCAATGCGTTACACACTTGAGCGTGTAGTACGTGGCCTAGACACGATTTCTGTGACTGGTAACATCTTACGTGACTACTTAACTGACTTGTTCCCAATCATGGAACTTGGTACTTCTGCAAAAATGTTGTCTATCGTTCCGCTTATGGCGGGCGGTGGTATGTACGAAACTGGTGCAGGTGGTTCAGCACCAAAACACGTACAACAACTTGTTGAAGAAAACCACTTGCGTTGGGACTCACTTGGTGAATTCCTTGCTTTAGCGGCATCTTTGGAAGAGTTGGGTATTAAAGAAAATAATACGCGTGCTAAGTTGCTTGCGAAAACACTTGACGAAGCAACTGATAAGTTACTTGATAATGACAAGTCTCCATCACGTCGTACTGGTGAAATCGACAACCGTGGTAGTCACTTCTACTTGTCGCTTTACTGGGCTGAAGCGCTTGCTGCTCAGAATGAAGATGCTGAGTTGAAAGCTAAATTTGCTCCTCTTGCTAAAGCTTTAGCTGAAAACGAACAGAAGATTGTTGCTGAACTTGCTCAAGTACAAGGTAAACCAGCGGATATCGGTGGTTACTACGCAATCGATCCAACTAAAGTAAATGCTGTAATGCGCCCAAGTGCTACATTCAATGCAGCGCTTGCAACAGTTGAGGCTTAATTACTAACTCATTAGTAAATAGCTTAAAAGCCGGTGTGTAAACACTGGCTTTTTATTGCCTAAAAAAAGACATTAAAAAAGCCCACTGATGTGAGCTTTAAGACTTAAATGTGTTTATCGACCATTGTTGCGTCCACGACCACGTGGTGCTTTTGTGTTTGGACGAGTTGTGCCGTTGGTCTTACGACGTGGTTTCTCACTTTCATCCATTTGCCAGATACGTTTTGTACCAGACTTTTTCGCAGAACCATCTTTGTTTTTACGAACCATTGGCTTGCCACCAGTACCGCCTGGCTTTTTCACATATGAACGTGAACGATAAGGCTGTTCAGCTGGTACATCTTTAAAGTCAGGATAGAGTAATGGTTCAATTTCTTTAACATCACCTGGTTTTAGGCCAAGTTGAACTAAGTCGATTGAGCCAATTTTAGTACGAATTAAACGTAAAGTTGGAAAACCTATCGCAGAAGTCATACGACGAACTTGACGGTTACGGCCTTCGCAAATTGAAATCTCGATCCAAGAGGTTGGAATATTTGCACGGTAACGTACTGGCGGATTACGTTCCCATAACCATTCAGGTTCACTGACTTTAATGGCTTTAGCTGGAAGCGTTATGCCATCGTTCAATTCTACACCTTTACGAAGTTGCTCAAGCGCTTCTTCGGTTACATCGCCATCAACTTGAACTAAATACGTTTTGTATTTTTTATTTGCAGGGTTGGTAATGAACTGATTCAGACCACCATGATCGGTTAAAAAAACTAAACCCTCAGAGTCCATATCTAGACGGCCTGCCAAGCGCAAAGTCGGGTCATCAACAAAGTCAGAGACGGTCATATGCGCTTCGTCTTTACGAAACTGGGAGAGAACGTCATATGGCTTGTTGAGAATCACAATTTTCATAAAAAATGGCTTCTTCTTTCAAATAACTAGAGAAAACATTGAGCTATATTTAAGTGCGAAATTTGCTTATTTCCCACATAAATCTCAAAAAGAATTAAATTCGATTAAGCTATTATGCGTTAATAAAAGTTGAAAGTATTGTTTATCGATAATTATTTTTAGTTAATTAAGTATTATAAAAGGGAGAATCTACACAATGGGTTATCAGAAGATCGTGGTTCCTGCCGACGGCGACAAAATCAAAGTAAATGCAGACCTGTCACTGAATGTACCAAATCATCCAATTATTCCTTTCATTGAGGGTGATGGTATTGGTGTGGATATCACACCAACAATGAAAGCAGTCGTAGACGCTGCGATTTTAAAAGCTTATGGTGGCAAACGCTCAATCGAATGGATGGAAGTGTATTGTGGTGAAAAAGCCAATAAAATTTATGGCAACTATATGCCCGAAGAAACGTTCGAAGCACTTCGTGAGTTTGTGGTATCAATCAAAGGTCCTTTAACCACACCAGTAGGTGGGGGCATTCGTTCACTCAACGTTGCTTTGCGCCAAGAATTAGATCTGTATGTTTGCGTACGACCAGTGCGTTGGTTTGAAGGCGTTCCTTCACCAGTTCAACACCCCGAATTAACTGATATGGTGATTTTTCGTGAGAACTCGGAAGATATCTATGCAGGTATTGAATGGAAAGCTGATTCTGAAGAAGCAAAAAAAGTAATTAAGTTCCTTCAAGAAGAAATGGGTGTTACAAAAATTCGTTTCCCTGAAGGATGTGGGATTGGAATTAAACCAGTTTCAAAAGAAGGAACACAGCGTTTAGTCCGTAAAGCCATTCAGTTTGCAATCGAAAATGACAAGCCTTCTGTGACGCTGGTTCACAAGGGTAATATCATGAAATATACCGAAGGCGCATTTAAAGAATGGGGTTATGAATTGGCTCTGGATCGTTTTGGTGGTGAACTAATTGATGGCGGTCCATGGGTTAAAATTAAAAACCCTAGAACTGGTAAAGATATCATTATCAAAGATGTCATTGCAGATGCGTTTTTACAACAGATCCTCATGCGTCCAGCCGATTACTCTGTTATTGCCACCCTAAATTTAAACGGTGATTATATTTCTGATGCTTTAGCAGCAGAGGTAGGCGGCATTGGTATTGCACCGGGTGCAAATATTGGTGGCGCAATTGCAGTTTATGAAGCAACCCATGGCACTGCGCCTAAATATGCAGGTCAGGATAAAGTAAACCCCGGGTCTATTATTCTTTCTGCGGAAATGATGTTGCGTGATATGGGGTGGACAGAGGCTGCTGATCTGATCATTAAAGGAATTTCGGGGGCGATTGCTGCCAAAACCGTAACGTATGATTTTGAGCGCTTAATGCCGGGTGCAACTTTATTACGTTGTTCTGAGTTTGGTGATGCGATTATCAAACACATGGAAGATTAAATAAATCTTATATAACAAAGCCCTCGGTTGAGGGCTTTCTTTATTGCATAAATTCGGGATGTTTCGGAGTTTTAATAAAACCAGTTTTCTTTTGATAACTCTGGTCTAGGGCTTGAATAATAAGAACGAAAGCAACTAGAAATAAAGGAAAGAGCAGAGTTTTCACGATTTGGTTTCTCCGAGAGTTGAGGTGAAAGAAGGGCGTACAGGCAGTAAAAGGCAAACCGCAAAGAGAAGAACGGTTCCACCCAAAAGAAAGAGGTGGGCATAAGACCAATGCAAATGATGTAAAGTACTAATGACCACCCCACCTAAAAGCTGAGTGCTAGCAAACCCAATGGTGGCAAGGCTCCAAAGCTTTTGATAACGTTGCTCATAAATCTGTAGCAGACTATAAGAACTAATAAATACGGTTGCGGGAGTCAGTAAGCCTGTCAAAAGCGAAGATAAGGCCAGTAAAGAAGCCGTATGTGAAATGAAAGGCAAAACAACGGCTAGGCAGTAAATGGCATATAACCATTTAATAGTCTGTAGATATCCGATTATTCGACTTAAGCAATAAGAGACAAATGCGCCAATGCAGCTTCCTACTCCATAGAGAACCCAAAATAAATTCCTTTGCTGTAATGGAAAATGCAGAGTTCCAGATAAATAATCCATCCAAAATAAAGAATGTGGAATATAGGCAAAGGCGCTACACATATAGGCAATAACAATGACCAGACCTAAATGTGATTTTTGTGAGGCTTGAAGAATGGTCGATGGTGGCTTAATAATCTGGGCCGTATTACGACTTAATAAGCGATAAAGAATTAAGCTTCCTAATAAAGAAATAACTGCAAAAATATACCAAACATAATGAATAGGCATATTTTTAAGTAGGGGAATAATAATGGTGGCAGATAAAACCCCCACACCAATTCCGCTAAATCCTAAAAAGTTAACTTTTAATCTTTGCGCGGTGGGAATGTATTTCATTGCAAAGCTAGGTGCCAAAACCATAAGTAAGCCGCCAGCAATACCTGAAATTGTGCGCCAGACAATGAACCACACCAGAGGCATCTCTATGAATGAACAGTATAGTAGGCTGAGGCTACCAGCTATAGTCGAAAGTACGATCATGGATGGGATGTACTTTTCTTTAATACTCAATAGCGCCAATAAGGCACCAATAAGATATCCCAATAAATTTGCGCTGCCTAAGTAACTGGCAAAATCATGGGTCCAGTGGTATTGCTCGATCATAATGGGCATGAGTGCGGTATAGGAAAACCTAAAAACGCCAATTCCCAAACAAGTTGCCAAAAAGACAATTAAGCTCATTCGATAAAACGTAGACATGAGAAGACGCTCAGTTTTTTTATTATTAAAAGCGAGTTTTTAAATCTTTAAAAATGATTTAATATGATAGCAATTATCTTATTTAGAGATAGTGAAATGTTGCTCAAGTCTTTAGAGTTCTTTTTAGCTGTTGCAGAGAGTGGAAGTTTTTCATTAGCTGCGCAAAAAATGTATACCGTTCAATCGAATATCACGAGCCATATAAAAAAACTTGAAGAAGAGTTGGGGGTTATTTTATTCAATCGTAATAACCCGGTGACTTTAACCAACGCCGGACAACAGCTTCATAGTTATGCTGTTCAAATGATTGCGCTGCACAATAAAGCTAAAAAAGTCTTTCAAGAGGGTGATATTGACCCGAATGAAACTATTCGTTTAGGCAGTATGGAAACAACCGCCGCAATACGTTTGCCACAGTTGCTCAATCAATGTATGCAGCGATATCCTACTTTACCCATCGAGTTGCAAACTCATCCGACACGTTATTTATTAAATGCTGTACATCAGGGAGAAGTGGACTGTGCTTTTGTGGCATCTAAACATTCAATTCCTGAGTTATATAGTTTTCCTGTGTGGCATGAAGAACTGGTTCTGGTTTGCCCTAAGCAACAATTGAGCTTTCCAGACAAGGCAACCCTTGCAAAGACCAGATTTATAGCATTTCGGCAAGGTTGCTCATATCGACATGCCATAGAGCTTTTCTTGAATGATTTTAGTGTTCCGCCTTCACAAATTATGGAAATGGGAAGTCTTGACGGAATCGTAAGCTGTGTAGAATTGGGTGTGGGTTTTGCCTTATTACCTAAATCATATCTCACAAAAGTTGCAGATAAAGTTTCAGTCAATTGTTTTGGATTAAATACGGAATCTGCTTTTTTTACTACCTATTTAGTTGCCCAATCACCAGAAACATGGGGAACCAATTTAAAGCAATTCATTCATTTTATTGAGCAACAATTTGAATTAAAGGTTGCTTAAGTAGAGGCTGATTTTTATACATAAATATCTCACTTAATTTATAAATTAAAAGTGATATATATGTATTTAAAAGTCATTTTATATTCTCACGCAAGTTTGTAATCATCTTGATGCTATAAAATTGTGGAAAAGGGTAGTTTATATAGGCTGGCTATGGTCAAATATGCCCCCTTGAAAGATGACACAAGCAATAATTTGGAGTTTGGGAATGAATATACCCTTAATCATCAATATTGTGGTTTTTGTCGGGTTAATATTTTTACTCGCCCAAACACGTAAAACAGACTGGAGCTTATCGAAAAAAGTTCTGGCTGGCTTAGTTCTAGGTGTGGTGTTTGGTTTAGGACTACATTTGATTTATGGCGGTGGCCATCCGATTCTTGCTGAATCTATTAGCTGGTTTAATATCGTTGGAAACGGCTATGTAAAACTTTTACAAATGGTTGTTATGCCTTTGGTATTTGTGTCTATTTTGGGAGCGGTTGCAAAATTACACCAAGCCTCATCTTTAGGCAAAATTAGTTTTTATACAATCGGCACTTTACTCTTTACAACGCTGATTGCTGCACTGGTAGGTGTATTTGTTACGAATCTTTTGGGCTTAACGGCAAAAGGTTTGGTGCAAGGTGCTGCTGAAACTGCGCGCTTAACTGCCATTAATACAGATTATGTAGACAAAGTTACCGATTTAAGCGTACCGCAGTTTATTCTTTCCTTTATTCCAAGTAATCCATTTGCTGAATTAACTGGTGCAAACCCAACTTCAATTATTAGTGTGGTTATTTTTGCTGTCTTTTTAGGGATAGCAGCACTCAACCTAATGAAAGATGACGCAGAGAAAGGTCAGCGTATTTTAACTGCAATTCAGACTTTACAGTCATGGGTAATGAAGCTTGTTCGTCTGGTTATGACACTTACACCGTATGGTGTTTTTGCGCTTATGACAAAAGTTGTGGCAAGTTCGAATGTTGCAGATATCTTAAATCTAGGCGGGTTCTTGGTGGCATCCTATTTAGGTTTAGCCATCATGTTTGTTGTACATGCCATTATCTTGACCATGACTGGCGTTTCTCCGCTTAAGTTCTTCAAAAAAGTTGCTCCTGTTTTGACGTTTGCATTTACTAGCCGTTCAAGCGCTGCCAGTATTCCTCTGAGTATTGAAACGCAAACTCGTCGTTTAGGTATTCCTGAATCGATTGCAAGTTTCTCAGCTTCTTTTGGTGCCACCATTGGTCAAAATGGCTGTGCGGGTTTGTATCCTGCAATGCTCGCAGTGATGGTTGCGCCAACTATGGGCATTAACACCTTAGATCCAATGTGGATTGCATCGTTAGTCGGTATTGTGACTTTAAGTTCAATTGGTGTTGCCGGAGTAGGTGGTGGTGCGACTTTCGCTGCGCTAATCGTGCTTCCTGCGATGGGCTTACCAGTAACATTGGTTGCATTGCTTATTTCAATTGAACCACTCATTGATATGGGACGTACTGCGTTAAACGTAAATGGTTCAATGACCGCGGGTGTTGTGACGAGTCAGTTAATGGGCCAGACTGATAAAGAAATATTAAACAGTGAAGATGAAATTGAGTTAACTCAACATCATTAAGAATTAGTATTAAACGGCTCTCCACTCTGGAT
>NZ_JABVBF010000076.1 GCF_013344765.1 Acinetobacter lactucae | reverse complement strand
ACGAAATACATTTAAAGACATCTTGCCACTTGTTAGATGCATTTGAAGATATTGAAAATCGAGAGTAATCACCACTCTCGATTCATAACCAGCTCTTCCATTTCAAGATCTAAATATCCTGCATCCTGTGCCACCATCATCATTGCTTCAGCAATATAGTCAGCGGCACTATCATCCAAGGAAGAATCTAGATCCTCAAACTGAGGTTTCATTTCATTAATTTCAATCACAGTTTGATGAGCATATCGATAGATATCCTGCTCAGCTAAAGCAGGCTTCTGAACTTTTTTAGCAAATTGTTCAATGAGCTGCTTGAGTTCAGCGACCAAAATATCTGGATAATATTCATCATCAAACATCGGGAGAAGTAAGTCTTCGAACATACAAAAGTTTACACAACAGCAAAAACTTGCCGCTTATAACATATTTTCAAAAGAATAACGATATTTTTCCCTGACTCAATCATCTAGCTCATTACATTAATGAGCCACAACCTGATTTTATAAAGCCTACTTAGCTAAGCTTGTATCATCGCCTTCCAAACTAGAATTGCATCAGTCATTGCTTTCACGTCATGTGCTCTAACAATGGATGCTCCTTGCTGAATACTAAGCAAATGCCCCGTAACGCTTCCTATAACACGCTGATCTGCAGCTGCACCCTGTAATGCTTCGCCAATAAAACGTTTACGAGATAGGCCAGATAAAATCGGATAACCCATTTCATTAAGCTTCCAAAATTCATTGAGAAGTCTCAAATTTTGCTGCGCATTTTTTGCAAAACCAAACCCTGGATCAATAACAATATTATGTTTTTTCACACCTGCATTCAGAGCTTCATTCACGCGCTGCTGAAGCTCCGTTATTACATCTAATGTTAAGTCCGTATATTGGTCTAACTGATTCATTGTAGTAGGCTCACCACGCATATGCATGATCACTACAGGAATATCCAGATCTGCTGCTGTTTTTAATGCATTTGGTCGAGTAAGCGCACGTACATCATTCCAAATATGGGCTCCTGCTTCTTTCGCTGCACGGATAACATCAGGCTGACTCGTATCAATTGATAGAATAATGTTATGTTTAGCTAAAACTTCAACTACAGGTACAACACGTCTAATTTCTTCTTCTATGCTTACTTCAGATGCCCCTGGGCGGGTAGACTCCCCACCAATATCAATAATGGTGGCACCTTGCTCTACCATGGCTAGCGCATGAGCAATAGCTTGATCTACTTGATTATGTTTTCCACCATCACTAAAAGAATCTGGTGTGACATTTAAAATACCCATGACATGAGGCTGTGATAGATCTAACTGAAGCTGTCCACACTGTAAAATTTGCTGGGGTAAAGGCATTAACTGCATAAAAAGCTCCGGTTTAAAATCTGGTAGTATTTTAGCAATTATCAGCTATATATGGTGTTGATTTGTTTTCAGCTTTTAACAAACTCAAGCCCATAAAAAAGCCACATGACTGTGGCTTTTTTAATTAACTTATTAGTTCATTGCTGGCAATGGTGGCGGTGTAGATGGACCATCTTTTGGTGGTTCAAATGCAGCCACTGGGTTTTCAGCAACATATACTTTAGGTGGTTGTGGCTCACGACCTTCCATAATGTCACGGATTTGATCACGATCAATAGTTTCCCATTCCATTAAAGCTTTTACCATCGCGTGTGCAATATCTTTATTACTCTCCAAGATATTACGTGCGACTTTGTATTGCTCATCAAGAATACGACGTACTTCTTCATCAACTAACTGTTGAGTTGCTTCAGAAATCGTACGGCTTCCTACATTTCCAAAGAAACCATTTTGGTTTTCATCTTCGTAAACCATGACACCCATTTTGTCAGACATACCGTACTTTGTAACCATTGCACGCGCCATTTTAGTAGCTCGCTCAAAGTCATTTGAAGCACCAGTAGATTGCTGTTGAATAAATACTTCTTCAGCAATACGACCACCAAACAAAATCGCAATTTCGTTTAGCATCTTGTCTTTATAATGGCTAATTTGGTCTTGTTCAGGTAACTGCCAAGTTACACCCAAGGCCCAACCACGTGGCATAATCGTTACTTTATGAACAGGATCTGTACCTGGTAAAATTTCAGCAACAATCGCATGACCCGCTTCATGATAAGCCGTTGCACGACGCTCTTCTTCACGTAGAACCATCGACTTACGTTCTGGACCCATGTAGATTTTGTCTTTTGCATCTTCGAAGTCATGCATGTCGACAGTGTTCTTATTACGGCGTGCAGCAAATAATGCAGCTTCGTTAACAAGGTTTGCCAACTGTGCACCAGAGAAACCTGGAGTACCACGTGATAGAACTTTAACGTCCACACCCGTAACCGAAGGTAATTTTTTCAAATGTACATTCAGAATCTGCTCACGACCACGAATGTCAGGTAAACCTACCATTACTTGACGGTCAAAACGACCTGGACGTAATAATGCTTTATCCAATACATCAACACGGTTCGTCGCAGCAATTACGATTACACCCTCGTTACCTTCAAAACCATCCATCTCTACGAGCATTTGGTTTAAGGTTTGCTCACGTTCATCATGACCACCACCTGTACCCGAACCACGGTGACGACCAACTGCATCAATCTCATCAATAAAAATGATACATGGGGCGTGACGTTTCGCTTGCTCGAACATATCACGGACACGAGACGCACCCACACCCACGAACATTTCGACAAAGTCAGAACCTGAAATGCTGAAGAAAGGAACTTTAGCTTCACCAGCAATTGCTTTGGCTAATAACGTTTTACCAGTACCCGGAGGACCAACCATAAGTACGCCACGAGGAATAGTAGCGCCCAAACGTTTGAATTTTGCAGGGTCTTTTAAGAAATCTACAATTTCAACAACTTCTTGTTTTGCTTCATCACAGCCGGCGACGTCAGAAAAATTGACTTTGATTTGGTCTTCAGAAAGCATTTTTGCCTTCGATTTACCAAAACTCATCGGTCCATTTTTTCCGCCTGCACCACCACCCATGTTACGCATAAAGAACATGAATAACAAAATGATTAACAGTACAGGGAAACTAGCAATGAGAAGTTGCATCAAAATGCCTTGACGTTGAGGAGCCGTTCCCTCTACAACAACATTTTGCTTATTTAAGCTCGGCATAAGCTCAGTGTCTTCAACTTGCGGACGAACAGTTTCAAACTGTGATCCGTTAGTTTTTTCACCATTAATATTTAAACCGTCAATTGTGACTTGCTTAATTTGGCCAGCATTCACCGCTGCAACGAAATCTGAATATTTCATCGCAGTAGGCTTATTGCGGTCACTGATATTACTGAAAATTAAAATCAGAACACCAAGTATTATTAGCCACAATACGGCATTCTTGAAGTAATCGCTCAAAGCTTTATTCCCATATCGATCTAATTTGATCATGCCCAATCTTGGCTGATCGTCATAAAAACAGCAACTGTATTGCTTGCGGATAACCTAAAAGTACAAAATGCACAATTTTTAGGAGCTTGGCAAGTAAACTTTATTGCAATGCTTTCTTACGCCCTTGTCCAACCAAAAAAACTTCTTTAGAGCGCGCCCGAGAAGCTGCTGGTTTTGCTGTTTTTAACACATCAAAACTATCAACCACTTGTTTACGAAACTCATCAAATCCTGCGCCTTGGAACACTTTAACAACAAACTGTCCATTAGGACCCAGAACCTTTTGAGCAAAATCTAAAGCCAATTCACACAAGTAAATCTGTCTAGGTTGATCAACAGCCCTATTACCTGATGTATTGGGGGCCATATCAGAAATTACAATGTCTACTTGTCGCCCATTTAAAATATTTAACAATTTTTCAAATACAGCTTCTTCTCTAAAGTCGCCTTGTAAGAAAGTGACATCAGGCAAAGCATCCATAGGCAAAATGTCAGAAGCAATCACTAAACCTTTGCTACCAACAAGTTTTCCAGCAATTTGAGACCAACTACCAGGTGCTGCACCCAAATCAACTACAGTCATGCCAGGCTTGATCAACTTATATTTTTCTTGGATTTCAAGAAGTTTATATGCTGCTCGCGCACGATACCCTTCCTTTTGTGCTTTTTTTACAAAAGGATCGTCTAGATGTTCCCTCATCCACGCACGACTACTTTTCGACAATTTCTGGTTTGTAATGCGTGTTGCCATAACTCACTAAATATCAAAAAAACTTCTGATCGTTCATTGTACGTGAAAATTCCTCTCATTACAGTACGGATGTAGCGTAATCTCACCAAGTTTTACAGTTTTTTTTCAATAATCTTAATCGATTATTTATACAGTTTTTCGTACCTCTGAATTTAAGTTTTTTGCTATACTAAGTCGTTTTTAAAATCAGGTATTTTTAATGGCCGCTTTATCTATCCATGAACGTAAACGTTTACGTCAAATTGGTCATGTGCTTAATCCGGTTGTCATGATTGGTGGACAAGGCTTAACAGATGCTGTAATCGAAGAAACTCTTCGTGCTTTAAATGATCATGAACTTATCAAAGTTAAGGTTGCTGGTGAAGATCGTGAAGCACGTACTGCCGTAATTGACGCAATTGTAGAAGCGACTGGTGCAGAAGCTGTTCAAAAGATTGGTAAAATTGTTTTACTTTACAAAAAGGCAGCTAAACAAAACCAGCATTTGTCTAATCTTGTTCGACACGCTCATTTAGCAAACTAATGTGATTTGACAAACTATGGCAAGTTACGAACTTTCAGCTTTTGATCGTTTTCATGCTGTTTCCGTTGTTGGTGCAATTGAACAGCAAGCACCGCACACCTTAAATGTCGGTTTTTGGATTCGTGATCCAAATCAACTTATTATCTGGCCCCAAGAAGTCGCGGCTCATCCTCGTCAGGATTTTTTGTGGGAAGAAACTTGTTTCGAAATTTTTGTTGGCGTGCATGATGAAGATTATTATCGGGAAATTAACCTTTCCCCTTCTCAAGCATGGCAGTCTTATCAGTTTGAAGAATATCGCTATCCAGAAAGTATGCCTCCCCTTGCTGCTTACGATATTGAGCTGAACCATCTCAAGCGTACTCATTATGGCTTAAATGTTAGTCTTGATTTGGGACAATTTATGCAACAGCATCACTTGAAATGGGCAAACCTTTATTTAGGTTTAACTGCAGTTTTAAAAACCAAAGAAGGTATACAGTACTATGCGATGCAGCATAGTGGAAAAAACGCAGATTTCCACAATAAGCGTGACTGGTTACATCAGTTTTAAAAGTAAAAAAGCGAGAAATTAATTCTCGCTTTTTTATAGTTAGGTAAAACTAAGGCTATTAATTATCGCGCGCTTTATTCCAAGCTTCGACTGCATTATTTTTAGTGCGCTTAATGCTTTCACTTAAAGAATCTTTGTGCTTCAAAGAAATCTGACTAATATCACCTTTAAGTTCTTTACTTACTTTAGTCAAATCTTCAATAAGTGCATTAATTTCTGCTTTCAAAGCATTTTTAAGTTCAGATAGCCCTTCTTGTGAAGTACTAAACTGAGCTTTAATCACATCAAGACGTTGTAAAATATCTTGTTTAATTTGAATAAATTGATTCTGTATATTCTTGTTTAACTCATGAGTTTCAGCTTCAATTTTTTCTTGAGTCTCACTTAAAACTTCTTTTACCTGCTCTTGAGTTTCAGTGATAGCTTCTTTTACCTGAGTTTTTGCTTCTGTAGCAACTTCTTTGATCTGCTCAGCTTTCTCAGCCACACTTTCTTTTACTTGTGCAGTTTTAGCAGTGACTGTTCTTTTAGCTTTAGTTGTAGTAGCAGCCAAGGTTTCTTTGACCTCACTTACCTCAGCTTTTACCGAATCAACTACTGCTTGAGCTTTCTCGCTCACATCTTTTGAAACTTGATCATTACTCATACTATTTCCTCGTATTGGTTATTTTTTAACTAACAATAACGATAAATCCAGTTCCAAAAATCGACCGTGCAAATTGTTAGACAATCCATCAAAAGTGTTAGATTCAGATGAGTGGAAATAATTTTGTAAAAAGCAAGCAATGAATTATGTTTTTTAGCAGAAAATAAATAGACTTTTTGAGGTTCCATGCGTATAATGCGCTGTTAAGTTACAAGCGAGCAGACCGATAGGGAGGGGCATGTTTTATCACAACATCGCCTATCTTTTTTGGGTCTACTCGCTTTTTTACAGCCGAAATTCAGGAGCTTTGGTTTGAGCACCCCCGCCATTTTAGCCCTCGCAGATGGAACGATCTTTAAAGGAACGTCAATCGGCGCAACGGGAAGTACGACTGGAGAAGTCGTTTTTAACACAGCCATGACAGGCTATCAAGAAATTTTGACTGACCCAAGTTATGCACAACAAATTGTGACATTAACTTACCCACATATTGGAAACACTGGCTGCAACGCGGAAGACGTTGAATCTGGTCGTATCCATAAAGTATGGGCGAATGGTTTAATTATTCGTGACCTTCCACTACTACACAGCAACTTCCGTGCTGAACAGTCATTGAGTGAATATCTGCAAGCGCACAATGTTGTTGCGATTGCTGATATTGATACACGTAAATTAACGCGTATTTTGCGTGACAAAGGTGCACAAAATGGTTGCATCCTTGCTGGCGAAAATATTACTGAAGAAGAAGCAATTGCCAAAGCTCGTGCTTTTGGTGGCTTAAACGGTTTAGACCTTGCAAAAGAATGTTGCGACCCAACTGGTTTTGAATGGTCTGAAGGTTCATGGACTCTAGGCCAAGGCTTCTCTCAACCTGAATTAAAATATCATGTAGTTGCATACGATTACGGTGTCAAAACCAACATCTTGCGTATGCTTGCAGACCGCGGTTGCAAATTAACCGTTGTTCCTGCAGAAACTCCGGCTGAAAAAGTATTGGCACTTAATCCGGATGGCGTATTCCTTTCAAATGGCCCTGGCGATCCAGCTGCTTGTGATTATGCAATCGAAGCTGTAAAAACTATTGTTGAAACCACAACATTACCTGTATTTGGTATTTGCTTAGGCCACCAAATCTTGGCACTCGCTTCTGGTGCAAAAACTGTAAAAATGAACCATGGTCACCACGGTGCTAACCACCCTGTACAAAATCTTGAAGATGGTACAGTGATGATTACTTCACAAAACCATGGTTTCGCTGTAGATGCAGAAACTTTACCGGCTAACTTAAAAGCAACGCATAAATCATTGTTCGATGGCACCTTACAAGGGATTCACCGTACAGACAAACCAGCTTTCAGCTTCCAAGGTCATCCTGAAGCAAGCCCAGGTCCACATGATTGTGCCCCATTGTTCGATCACTTCATCGAACTTATCGAAGCATCTAAACAGTAATTACGGAGCGAATAATGCCTAAACGTACGGATATTAAAAGCATCTTAATTATTGGTGCTGGCCCGATTGTGATTGGTCAGGCATGTGAGTTTGACTACTCAGGTGCTCAAGCGTGTAAAGCGCTTCGTGAAGAAGGCTACCGTGTTATTTTGGTTAACTCTAACCCAGCAACCATTATGACAGACCCTTCAATGGCTGATGCAACGTATATTGAGCCGATTACTTGGCAAACAGTTGCTCAAATTATTGAAAAAGAACGTCCAGATGCAGTATTGCCAACTATGGGTGGCCAAACTGCATTGAACTGTGCTCTTGCACTTGATGAGCACGGCGTTCTTGAAAAATATAATGTTGAATTAATTGGTGCAACTAAAGACGCAATTGAAAAAGCCGAAGACCGTAAACTCTTCGATATCGCTATGCGTAAAATTGGCTTGGAATGTCCAAAAGCTGCTATTGCTGAAACAATGGAAGAAGCTTTAGAAATCCAGTCACGCTTTGGTTTCCCGGTAATTATCCGTCCATCATTCACAATGGGTGGTTCGGGCGGCGGTATTGCATATAACCGTGAAGAATTCCTTGAGATCTGTGAACGTGGTTTTGACCTCTCTCCTACTCACCAGTTATTGATTGATGAATCTTTAATTGGTTGGAAAGAATACGAAATGGAAGTTGTTCGTGACAAAAACGACAACTGTATTATCGTATGTGCCATCGAAAACTTCGACCCAATGGGCGTACACACTGGTGACTCTATTACTGTAGCGCCAGCTCAAACATTAACGGATAAAGAATATCAATTGATGCGTAATGCTTCAGTTGCAGTTCTTCGTGAAATTGGTGTTGAGACAGGTGGTTCTAACGTTCAGTTCGGTATTAACCCGAAAGACGGACGTATGGTTGTCATTGAGATGAACCCTCGTGTATCTCGTTCATCTGCACTTGCTTCTAAAGCAACAGGTTTCCCAATTGCTAAAATCGCAGCAAAACTTGCTGTTGGTTATACCCTTGATGAATTGAAAAATGACATCACTGGTGGCATAACTCCTGCAAGCTTCGAACCATCAATTGACTACGTTGTAACGAAGATTCCTCGTTTTAACTTCGAGAAATTCCCACAAGCAGAACCAGTTCTTACCACTCAGATGAAATCTGTTGGTGAAGTCATGGCAATTGGCCGTAACTTCCAAGAATCTGTACAAAAAGCATTACGTGGTCTTGAAGTTGGTGTAAGCGGTTTTGATGAAAAAATCGAAGCTGGTGCAACAAATGCAAAAGAAACTATTTTAAAAGAGCTTAAAGTTCCGGGTCCTGAGCGTATCTGGTACGTAGCGGATGCTTTCCGTCACGGTTTCTCTTTAGATGAAGTTTTCGAAGCAACTAAAATTGACCGTTGGTTCCTCATCCAGATTCAAGACATTGTTAAAACTGAAGCTCAAGTGAAAACTTTAGGTTTTGGTGACTTAAACGCTGACAACATCCGTTCGTTCAAGCGTAAAGGTTTATCTGACCTTCGTATTGCTCACCTCATGGGCATTTCACAAAAGCAATTCCGTAAACAACGTTGGAACTTGGGTGTTTATCCAGTTTACAAACGCGTTGATACATGTGCAGCAGAGTTTGAATCTGGTACTGCATACATGTATTCAACTTACGATGAAGAATGTGAAGCAAACCCATCAAACCGTGACAAAATCATGGTCATTGGTGGCGGTCCAAACCGTATTGGTCAAGGTATCGAATTTGACTACTGCTGTGTACATGCTGCATTAGCTATGCGTGAAGACGGTTACGAAACAATTATGGTGAACTGTAACCCTGAAACTGTTTCTACCGACTATGACACATCTGACCGTCTATACTTCGAACCTGTAACACTTGAAGATGTACTTGAAATCGTACGTACCGAGAAGCCTAAAGGTGTAATCGTACAGTACGGTGGTCAAACCCCACTTAAATTGGCACGTGCTTTAGAAGAAGCAGGTACTCCAATTATCGGTACATCACCAGATGCAATTGACCGCGCTGAAGACCGTGAACGTTTCCAGCAAATGATCCAACGTTTACAGCTTCGTCAACCAAACAACAGCATTGTAAAATCTGCTGAAGAAGGTATCTCTGAAGCTGCTAAAGTAGGTTATCCGCTTGTTGTTCGCCCATCTTATGTATTAGGTGGTCGTGCGATGGAAATCGTATATAACGAAGAAGAACTTAAACGTTACCTTCGTGAAGCAGTTCAAGCATCTAATGAAGCCCCAGTTCTTCTTGACCGTTTCTTAGATGATGCAACTGAAGTTGATGTTGACTGTGTATCTGACGGTAAAGACGTTGTGATCGGCGGCATTATGCAGCATATCGAACAAGCCGGTATTCACTCAGGTGACTCTGCATGTTCAATTCCTCCTTATTCTTTATCAAAAGAAATTCAGGATGAAATGCGTCGTCAAACGATTGCAATGGCAAAAGAACTTGGTGTTGTTGGCTTGATGAACGTTCAGTTCGCTGTAAAAGGTGACGATATTTACGTTCTAGAAGTTAACCCACGTGCTTCACGTACAGTTCCATTCGTATCGAAGTGTATTGGTGATTCTTTAGCGAAAGTAGCTGCGCGTTGTATGGCAGGTCAATCTCTTGAATCTCAAGGATTTACCAAAGAAATCATTCCAACTCACTTTGCTGTGAAGGAAGCAGTTTTCCCATTCGCGAAATTCCAAGGTGTTGATCCAATGCTTGGACCTGAGATGAAATCTACAGGTGAAGTGATGGGTGTAGGTAAAACATTTGGTGAAGCATTCTATAAAGCTGTTTTAGGCTCAAATGAACGCTTACCGGGTTTACCAACTGAAGGCGAAGTAAAACATGCTTTCTTATCAGTACGTGAATCTGACAAGAAATACATCGCTGATATCGCTAAGAAATTAGTTGCGTATGGCTTCAAGCTTGTTGCAACAGGTGGTACTTACCAAGTGCTTAAAGAAGCAGGTTTAGAATGTGAATCTGTAAATAAAGTTACTGAAGGTCGTCCACATATTGTTGACCGCTTGAAAAATGGTGAAATACACCTTATTGTCAATACCACTGAAGGTAAACAGGCTCAATATGACTCTGCAATGATCCGTCGTGCTGCCCTACAAGGCAAAGTGTATTACACAACGACGATCAATGGTGCAGAAGCTGTTTGCCAAGCCTTTGCTGTGAAATTGCCAATGGATGTATACCGCTTGCAAGATTTAACTGTAGGTTAATTTTTTACCGATAAGTCCCGCCACCTTATCGGTGGCGGGATTTTTTCATTTTTTTAACTGTGTTTTCTCAACTTAAGAGGGACCGAAATGCAACGTTATCCAATGACCCCTGAAGGTAAAATCGCCTTAGAGAAAGAATTACAACATCTGAAATCTGTTGAACGTCCACGTATTACTCAAGCAATTGCTGAGGCACGTGAACATGGGGACTTAAAAGAAAATGCAGAATATCATGCTGCTCGTGAACAGCAAGGTTTCTGTGAAGGACGTATCCAAGATATCGAAGGAAAATTGGGTGCTTCACAAGTCATCGATGTTAAAGACTTAGAACAAAACGGTCGTGTTGTATTCGGTGTTACGGTAACGATTGAAAACCTTGATACTGAAGAACGCAAGACTTATAAAATTGTTGGTGATGATGAAGCTGATTTTAAAATCAATAAAATCTCGGTGAACTCACCAATTGCTCGCGGTCTTTTGGGTAAAAATGAAGGTGATGAAGTAAAAATCACTACTCCTCAAGGCGAAGTTGAGTACGAAGTTGTAAGCGTAGAATATCTCTAAGATACTGCTCTTGAACCCCTCTTCCTGAGGGGTTTTTTATTTAATATGGTTTAGCTCATTTTTTGGATACTAGATTATGGATACGCCTCTGATTAACACACCAGTCCGTCATTGGTGCGAATTTGAGTTCATTTCCAAAACTGTGAAAAATCCCAACATCCACATTAAAGGAAATTATTCTTACTATTCAGCTTATTGGGATCAAGGCTTTGAACGTTGTGTAGTCCGTTATTTACATGACAAAGCTTCAACGCCAGAGAAACCGATTGACCAACTTTATATTGGCAATTTTGTTTGTTTTGGCGCTGAGTGTGTAATCATGATGGGCGGTAATCAGCTTCATAGACCTGACTGGATTTCAACTTTCCCTTTTGATACTCGTAGTTTCTTGGCAGCTGGCGATACTGTAATTGCTGACGGATGTTGGATTGGCAGTCGTGCAATGATTATGCAAGGTGTAAAACTTGGTGAAGGCGCAGTGGTCGCAACCGGAGCTGTAGTCACTAAAAATGTGCCCCCCTATGCAATTGTAGGTGGCGTGCCTGCGAAAATTATTAAATATCGCTTTCCTCAAGAACAAATCGACAAACTACTTGCTTTAAAACTGTATGATTTAGATGAGAAGCAAATTTTAAAAATACGTGAATATTTGCAAACTGAGGATATAGATGCTTTATCTACACATATAGAAAATTTGCGCAATTTATAAAAATGTATATACAATTTTTTTTGTTATAAAACCCATAAATGATTACGTGCTTGAATTTAAATCGTCAAAAAATAAGTATAAAGTATTAATAAATAAGCATCATTACAATAAGGAAAACACTCATGTTATATCAACATATTCTTGTACCAATTGATGGTTCTGAAACCTCTATGGTCGCCATGAAAGAGGCCATTAAGCTCGGAAAGGCACTCAATAGTAAAATTACGGTGGTACAAGTTATGGCTCTTGACCCCTATATTGCCGATGCCTATGTAAAAACTGGTCAAACTAATGATTTGATCGAACGCACACGAACTTATTTACTTGATATTTTAGAACAAGCAAAACAACAATTTTTTAATGAAGGCATTACTGTTGAAACTAAACTGCTGGAGGGTTTCGTCGTACATGAGGAAATTATTCAGGCTGCCCAAGATTTAAATGCAGATCTGATTGTTATGGGGTCTCATGGTCGCACTGGGGTCCGAAAACTTGTATTAGGAAGTGTGGCACAGAAAGTCTTAGGTGAAAGCCATATTCCTGTTTTAATTGTGCGCTAAAGTGAGATTGCCTGTCTTGCTAGATTAAGTAAGATAGGCTTTTATTTCTAAAAAGTTGAATTACAACATCCTCTTCAGCAAAACTCATCTGCGCCATCAAACTTAAAAATAACATTGCCCCTCTAAACTATATTATTTTTCTTGTGCATGTTTAATTACGATCTAACCTGAACATTAAGGCTGCCAAGTAAACTGCTTCAAATTAACTTTACCGTTTAACAAATAGATACCTTCAGCTTCTAACTTTACTTGCTGAATATTTTCGCCCTTTTCATTAAATTTACTTAGGCTAATTTTGCCTTGAGAATTAATCACACGATACCAAGGAACTTGATGATCAGCTTCAAGATGTTTCAAAACATAGCCCACTAATCTCGCATGTTTCGGTAATCCTGCCATACGAGCCACTTGTCCATAAGTTGCAACTTTTCCGTAAGGAATCAAAGCAATGACTTCTAAAATTTGCCGATGTAGTTCATACTGAGTTGTCAAAATGGACTCCATAAAAATTGACGTAATTCGTATCATATAAGAATTTTTGACTAAAATTAAATGCAATCCAAGGTGGGATTAAGGGAGATCTGCATGAAAAAAATATTACTGGTCATTACTTTGACTTTGCTATCTGTTTCTTGTACTACACGTCCCCCAGTTCCTTCAGGAGAAGCCCCTAAAGTCTCTACAGATGACCGCCCTATTGTTCCAGTCACTTTCGTTTTTACAACTAATTCAACTGAAGCTACAAAGTTTGATAACGAGCAACAGATGCGTAAAGAGATTAAGATATTAAATAGATACTATGTCGATGATAAAAATCATAAAATTTTTAAATTTAAATTACATCGTTATATTCCTTATGAAGAATTTTCAAAGTTACGTTGTGATTTAAAGCAACAAATTAATCAGCCTTATCCAATTTCTACTGAAACTATTCCTGCAAGTGTAAATACCTGTTTTCCTAAACGAACTGCGAGTAAAGAAGTTATTGTTTTTATTTATGATGCCTATTCAACCAAATGGAAGTTTGAAGATGTAACAAGTAGAGCATTTCGCAATAATGGTAAACCTTTTGTTTTATTAGACTGGAACCGACTCAATTATAACATTCAGGCTGGTAGCGTACACGAAATGGGACATGTGTTCGGACTAAAACATGTCTGTGCACCTAATGCTACAAAACGTACTCCAACCAATATCATGGCGAGTGCCGACTGTAAATTAGGCAGTGGTGGCTTAAGGAATTTAGGTTTTTCACCCGTACAACTTCAAACTATTTTATCGACATACAAACAATATCCCTAAAATTTAATTTCAATATACGCTCCTAAGTGATCTTGAGTAGCAATGTAATTTTCAGAGGTCAGTAAAGTAGTTAGATGCTTGCTGGCCTTTAAGAAATCCTCAGCATCCACTGAGTGCGGCTGCCAAAATGTTTTTAAATTATTGGTGTAAATAGGATATAAATGCAGCCGATCTTTTGACAAATCTAACCTTGCTATACATCCATATGGCAAAGCATTGTGTTTTTCATACTCACCATTGCTATTAAAAACAGCATTACCAATACCAAACACGACTGGCTTTTGATTGATTAACTGGACAGGTTGAATGGTATGAGCACCATGACCAATAATCAGGTCCGCCCCAGCTTGGGTTAGAATCGTAGCAAGCTTACTTTGCTCTTGTGTAATGGGCTTAAAGTCGACACCCCAATGGCAAATAACAATAATTTTATGTTCAGGATGAGTCAACTTATAGCGGCCTATTTGTTCAAGCAAAACCCCATTTAGACACGCGACTCCACTCTTATGCCCTAAAGCGTAAAAATCATAATCTAGATAGGCCGTGTCTCTGTGCCAATAGCCATTAAAAATGGCATAGTGCTTATTTTCAAAAGAGAGTTCAAAGTAGTTATGAGCATCTTTTTGATTTAGGCCAGCACCAACATAAGAAATGTTCGCCTGATCAAGTTGCTCTAATGTATAAACTAGTCCACGGTCCCCATAATCTTTTAGATGGTTATTTGCCAGTACAACATGATTAAGGTGAATATTTTTGAACGCACCTAATGTTTGTTCCGCATCAGCTTTAAGAATGAATGGCTTTTTATGTGCTAAAGGAGATTGAGTTTCTAAAGCAAAGACCGCTTCAAAATTAGCAATATTTAGGTCATTTTCGCCTAAAAAAGCTTTTATCTTTTCAAATGAATAGCCATACCCATATTGTTGTAGGGCATCTTTTTGCCCTCTAGCCTTACGTTTTTCAGTGTAGATTTCTCCAAAGTAAGTATCCCCTAAAATATTAATGATGCCACTTGGAGCTGAGCAAACTTTAGGTCTCACAGTCTGAGCCTGAAAACAATGATAATAAGGAATCAAGTGCTCAGCACGATGAATATCATCTAAGAATAAAAAGAAACCAATGGTTTGGTTTTCTTCAAAGAACGTCAGATAAATTTTTCTAAAAGAATTAGTAAGATATAAGACCTCTACTACGCTCTTTGCCATTAGCGGGGGCTGAGGAAGATAAGATTTTCCTTTAAAAACAAGCTCTTTAATAAAGAACAGGTTTTTTATTTGAGTTGGATAGCTATAAATTTTTCTGAGCAATAGAAATAAATGCTTTAGCTGATTTTGGTTACCTTCATTTCTTAATTTTAAGTTATAGGTAGCGGCTCTTTTAGAGAAAATTAAAGATGCTTGCTCATTTGTACCGCAGAGCATCTTACTTAAAGCATCTTTTACATCTGCTGCTTGAGTAAAAATTAAGAACTGCAACAGTTCAGTAAATGTATAACTTTCTGATGTTTTTAAACCTAAGTTTTGCTGTCCAATCTGCTTACTCATTTTTTGTGGCACAACATAGACATCTTGAGCTTGCACATTTTTTTGCTGAAATTGCTCTAATGCATAGTCGATTAGCAGTAGTGTTGAAATATCATCGTCAAATTCGAATTGCCATAAAGCTTCATCAAAATTTGTATTGTCGATATGAGCTAATAACTTAATTTCAACGGATTGATACTTCATGACTCATCACCTTTGTAATCTTTTACATAGGCGATGTAGCCCGATAAGTTATGTTCTTGGTCATCAATCCGTACCCGAAAACGGTCATGGCGGATATAAAACGCATGTAAAATTTTATCTGGCCGTGCCATATACATCGCCATTTCCGGATAAAAAAAGCCTGTTGTTTGAAAATCAGCTCTAAACTCAATTAGTTTTTGGAGCTCTGGCATATAAGCCTGCTCAAAAAGTGCTGTGTGGCCCTGCTCTTTTAAACGGCTTACCATTTTATAAGCAGCCATTAACATTTCTAATAGAGTCGCATAAGT
>NZ_JABVBF010000075.1 GCF_013344765.1 Acinetobacter lactucae | reverse complement strand
GTGATTTATAAGCAGTTGTACTTATAAATATGATTTCCCTTTCAAATTCCATTCATTTTTGACAAAATGAAACATGTCACAATGGTCAATTTAAAGTAACATGCGCATTAATAGTTTTGCACTGATTTTGCAGGAATTTTGCATGCTCTTTTTAAATTGTTATACAATACAAAAGCTTAATCAAAGTTTTTAATTAAAACTCTTAATGATATGTTAGAAGTATTTCGATCCACTTCAAGCAAACTGATATTGCTACTTGTTATTGTTTTAGTAGCCATACTGCAATATCAATTTTGGTTAGGTGAGGGTGGTTATATCCCTCATCAAGCTCTCATGCAACAAATTCAGCAACAAGCTGAGGTAAATGAAGAGCTTAAAGAACGAAACCGTATTTTGGCAGCAGAGGTTTTTGACCTGAAAAATGGTACAGAAGCAATTGAAGAACATGCACGCCTTGATCTTGGTTTGGTTAAACCACATGAGACATTTGTTCAAATGAGTACAATCAGTACCCATTACAAGCCTATTTATATTGACCCGAACGCTAAAGTTGATTTGGAAACGAATGAGACACCTGCATCCCCAGATATCCCAGACTAAATTATGGGCAGTTATTCCCGCTGCAGGATCAGGAAGTCGATTTTCTAAAACTGAATTGAAGCAGTATCAATATATTCAGAATAGGACTGTTTTAGAACATACGATTGGCCGTATAAGTCAACTTGCATTAAATGGTTATGTTTTAGCAATCGGTGCCCAAGATACCTTCGCCCAGACTCTTGCATTTCAAAATATAGATAAGGCGCATTTTTGCATTGGTGGAGCTGAACGAGTCCATTCGGTATTAAATGCTTTAAATCACCTTTTAACTTTTGCTGATGAAAATGATTGGGTCCTTGTCCACGATGCAGCACGGCCTTGCGTAACCATTGATTGTTTAAATACCCTTGTTGAACAAGCAATTGAGTCAAATCATAGTGCTATTTTAGCGATTCCTGTTCGTGACACATTAAAGCATGTTGAGATAAATAATCATATTAATAAAACGGTAAGCCGAGATTCTTTATGGCAAGCTCAAACTCCTCAAATTGCTAAAATTGGTAAGCTCAAAAAAGCAATTGAATATGCTATAGAAAATCATATTGCTATTACTGACGAGGCAAGCGCACTTGAATATATGGGGGAAACTGTCCAAGTCGTAATGGGGCGTTCTGATAATATAAAAATTACCTATCCCGATGACTTAGAACTTGCACGCTTAATTCTTCAATCTCAATCTTAATTGTCTCATTTTTGAAACTGCTTAGGTGCTTAAATGATCTAAGCAAATTGTTCTATATATCTCTTTATAACATCTCACATTCTTTTACATTGATAAGATTTACGATTTATCAGGAAGAGAATACTTTAGATAATGTTCGATAATCGCACAAAATATATTTATACCGAACAAAACTGTATGTAGCTTACTAGATCAAAATACGAAAATTATCAAAAATGATTAAAAGGGAAATCTAAGGGAAACACTCGGGATTGAGTGAAATATTTATCTATTCTTCTCGCCTCAGTGTGCCTAACTCTCTTACCTATTTCTTCTTCAATGAGCACAATGGAGTTGTCTAATGATTGACAAAAGTAAGTCCTCACTAAGCGAGGCACTCTCGCAGATTAAAGATGGTGCAACCATTCTGATTGGTGGTTTTGGTACCGCAGGACAACCCGCTGAACTCATTGATGGACTGATTGAACTGGGTGTTAAAGATTTAACCATTATCAGCAACAATGCTGGTAATGGTGACTATGGTCTGGCGAAACTGCTTAAAGCCGGTTCAGTTAAAAAAGTGATTTGTTCTTTCCCACGTCAGGCAGACTCTTACGTGTTTGATGAACTGTACCGTGCCGGAAAAGTTGAACTTGAAGTGGTTCCACAGGGTAATCTGGCTTGCCGTATTCAAGCAGCAGGTATGGGACTTGGTGCTGTGTTTACCCCAACTGGCTTTGGAACACTTTTAGCTGAAGGTAAAGAAACCCGCCAGATCAATGGCAAAGATTATGTACTTGAATATCCGATCAAGGCTGACTTTGCCTTAATTAAAGCTTACAAAGGCGATCGCTGGGGCAATCTGGTTTACCGTAAATCTGCACGTAACTTTGGCCCGATTATGGCCATGGCTGCTGATGTCACGATTGTTCAGGTTTCTGAAGTGGTTGAGCTAGGTGGATTAGATCCAGAGCACATCATCACCCCAGGTATCTTTGTACAGAACGTTGTTCAAGTACAGCCCGCACAATAAGCAATAAGGAGAAATAACATGAGCTACCAGAAACTCAGCCGTGACCAGATTGCAAAACGTGTGGCACAAGATATTCCCGATGGTGCCTATGTGAATTTGGGCATTGGTTTACCAACCAAGATCGCCAGCTACTTACCTAGCGACAAAGATATTTTTCTTCATTCTGAAAATGGCCTGTTGGCTTTTGGCCCACCACCAGCAGCAGGTGAAGAAGATCCTGAACTGATTAATGCGGGTAAAGAGTTTGTGACCATGCTTGAAGGCGGCAGCTTTTTCCACCATGGCGACTCGTTTGCGATGATGCGTGGTGGTCACCTTGATATTGCTGTACTCGGTGCCTTTCAGGTTGCAGCGAATGGTGATTTGGCGAACTGGCACACGGGGGCACCGGATGCGATTCCTGCAGTAGGTGGTGCGATGGATTTAGCTGTAGGTGCCAAGAAAGTATTTATCACCACAGACCATGTGACCAAGCAAGGTGAACCGAAGATTGTGGCTGAGCTGACTTATCCGGTTACAGGTAAAAAATGTGTGGATCGTATTTACACCGACCTGTGTGTGATTGACGTGACTAAAGATGGTTTAAAGGTGATTGAGAAAGTGGAAGGTCTTAGCTTTGATGAGTTACAGGCTTTGACTGGTGCAACTTTGATTGATGCGACTCAAGGGTAAGGAAATAGGGAAATGACATTAAAAAACGCTTATATCATCGATGCCATCCGTACACCATTCGGCCGTTACGCCGGTGGCCTTGCACCTGTCCGTGCCGATGACCTTGGTGCTGTGCCGATCAAAGCTCTCATGCAGCGTAATCCGAATGTAGATTGGGAACAGGTCGATGATGTGATCTATGGCTGTGCCAACCAAGCCGGTGAAGATAACCGTAATGTCGGCCGTATGTCAGCACTGCTTGCAGGTTTACCATACCAAGTACCGGCAACGACTATTAACCGTTTGTGTGGCTCTTCACTTGATGCCATTGCCATTGCTGCCCGTGCCATTAAAGCCAGTGAAGCGAACTTGGTGATTGCAGGTGGTGTGGAAAGCATGAGCCGTGCACCTTATGTGATGGGTAAGTCTGACAGTGCTTTTGGTCGTAGCCAGAAGATTGAAGACACCACCATGGGATGGCGCTTCATTAACCCTAAACTTAAAGAATTGTATGGTGTAGATACCATGCCCCAGACTGCCGAAAACGTGGCTGAACAGTTTAACGTTAATCGTGCAGATCAGGACCAGTTTGCCTTGGTGAGCCAACAACGCACCGCAAGCGCGCAAGCCAAAGGCTTTTTTTCTAAAGAAATCGTGGCAGTTGAAATCCCTCAGCGTAAGGGTGATGCTGTGGTGATTGATACAGATGAACATCCACGTGCATCAACCACCCTTGAAGGTTTAAGCAAACTTAAACCTGTGGTTAAAGCAGATGGCACGGTTACTGCGGGTAATGCTTCAGGCATTAACGATGGTGCAGCAGCTCTATTGATTGCTTCTGATGGTGCAGTTCAAGCTTACAACCTCAAACCGCGTGCCAAGATCATTGCTTCAACAGCAGTGGGTGTAGAACCACGCATTATGGGTTTTGCTCCGGCACCAGCCATTAAAAAGTTACTTAAAAACGCCAACCTGACTTTAGATCAGATGGATGTAATTGAGCTGAATGAAGCCTTTGCTGCACAGGCTTTGGCAGTGACCCGTGATTTAGGTTTGCCAGATAACTCTGACAAGGTAAATCCAAACGGTGGTGCAATTGCTTTAGGTCATCCACTTGGTGCATCAGGCGCACGCCTCGTGACCACAGCCTTAAACCAGCTTGAACAGACAGATGGCCGTTATGCCTTGTGTTCAATGTGCATTGGTGTAGGCCAAGGGATTGCTTTGATTATTGAGAGAGTCTAATCATGAGCCAGTTATATGCCAGCTTGTTTTATCAAAAAGACGTTACTGACATCTTTAGTGACTCATCTTTAATCACATATATGATTCAGGTTGAAGTCGCTTTAGCTCAAGCACAGGCACAAGTTGGTGTGATTCCTCAAAATGCAGCTAATACCATTGCCCAAGTAGCTGAGCAGGCATTAGACAAGTTTGATTTCCCAGCGTTGGCTGTAGCAACTGGCTTAGCTGGAAATATCGCAATTCCATTTGTAAAGCAGCTTACAGCAATTGTTAAAGAAATTGATGAAGATGCTTCACGTTATGTGCATTGGGGCGCAACAAGTCAGGATATTTTAGATACAGCCTGTATTTTGCAATGCCGTGATGCGTTGAATATTGTGGAAGGCCAAATTCAACAATGCTATGCGACTGCATTACAGCAAGCCAAGCAATATCGCCATCAAGTCATGATTGGACGTACATGGTTACAGCAAGCTTTACCAATTACCTTGGGACATAAACTTGCTCGTTGGGCTTCTGCATTTAAACGCGATTTAGACCGTATACAAGCTATGAAATCGCGTGTGCTCACTGCTCAGTTAGGCGGTGCTGTGGGTTCACTGGCTTCTTTGCAAGATCAAGGTTCGCTTGTGGTCAATGCATTTGCTCAGCAACTGAATCTGACTGTACCGACAAGCACATGGCATGGCGAGCGAGATCGTATCGTTGAAATTGCAAGTGTGCTTGGCATGATTGTCGGGAATACGGGCAAGATGGCACGGGATTGGTCACTGATGATGCAAACTGAAATTGCAGAATTGTTTGAACCAACTGCAAAGGGTCGCGGTGGTTCATCGACCATGCCTCATAAGCGTAATCCGGTTGCGGCAGCGTCTGTGTTAGCGGCGGCGAATCGTGTACCAGCGCTGATGTCTAGCATTTATCAAAGCATGGTGCAGGAACATGAGCGTAGCTTAGGCGCATGGCATGCAGAATGGCTAGCAATCCCTGAAATTTTTCAGCTTTGTGCTGGAGCATTAAGTCGTACTGGTGAAGTTTTACAAGGTTTCGAAGTTAATGCTGAGCATATGCAACGTAACCTTGAATGTACCAATGGGTTGATTATGGCGGAAGCTGTAATGATGGCGCTTGCTCCAAAAATTGGACGTTTAAATGCACATCATGTTGTTGAAGCAGCTTGTAAAACAGCGGTAGCACAAAAACAGCATTTATCTGAAGTTGTTAGTCAGTTAGATGAAGTAAAAGAACATTTTAGCCCAACAGAAATTTTGGAAATATTTAAAGCAGAAAACTATTTGGGCAACATTCAAGCTCAAATTGATGCTGTTCTGCAAGAAGCGCAAGGAGGAGACATAAAGTGAAACAGCTTATAACTAATCGACAAGGTAAGCAGCTCGCTGTATATACCGAAGGATTAAAAGATGCTCCAGCACTAGTGTTATCTAACTCGTTAGGAACAGATCATGGAATGTGGCAGCCGCAAGTAGAGGAGCTAAAAAGTCATTTTAATGTGATTACATATGACACACGTGGTCATGGTGAAAGTGATGTAATTAGTGACACTACATTGCAAAACCTAGCGGAAGATGTGGTTGATATTTTAGATGCCTTAAATATTGAAAAAGCTCATTTTTGTGGCATTTCAATGGGAGGTATCACAGGACTTTGGTTAGGTATTTATCATCCAAATCGTTTTATTAGCATTACTGTCGCGAACTCGGCAGCCAAAATTGGTCAAGCTGATGCATGGTTAAGCCGCGCTGAATCAGTAGAACAAAATGGACTAGCTGAATTGGTTAAGACCACGCACACACGTTGGTTTAGCGAAAAATTCGACTATCAACATAATGTGGTTGCACAAACAACTATTCAAAGTCTGGCAAACACACCAGCACAAGGTTATGCCAATGCATGTCGTGCATTAGCACATGCCGATTTAAGAGATGAAATTGCACAAATCCAAGTTCCGGTATTGCTAATTGCAGGAACAGCAGATCCAGTGACAACAGTAGCAGATGCTGAGTTTATGCAGAATGCAGTCAAGAACTGTCAACTTGCTAAATTGGAAGCATCTCATCTTTCTAATATTGAGCAACCGCAAAGATTTACTCAGGAATTGAGTAGGTTTATTCAGCAAATCTAATAGCTTAGTAGTTTAAAAGGAATTGGCCTTAAGGAGGCAAATATGGCGTCTCAGGATTACGCTGCACCAAATAAAAGTATCGATGCTCAAGCACTGATTAATGATGCTCCACTCAGTAAGTATCAATGGATGATCGCAATCATCTGTTTCTTAATTATTTTTACTGATGGAATTGATACTGCAGCGATGGGTTTTATCGCTCCAGCATTGGCTCAGGACTGGGGGGTTGACCGCTCTCAGTTAGGACCAGTAATGAGTGCTGCACTTGGTGGAATGATTATTGGAGCTTTAGTTTCAGGTCCAACAGCTGACCGTTTTGGCCGCAAAATTGTTTTAGCAGTATCAATGCTGATTTTTGGTGGATTTACCTTGGCATCTGCTTATGCAACCAACTTAGATAGCCTTGTCGTTTTACGCTTTTTGACAGGTATTGGGCTTGGTGCAGCAATGCCGAATGCCACCACATTATTTTCTGAGTATTGTCCAACACGCATTCGTTCACTGCTGGTGACATGCATGTTCTGTGGCTACAACTTAGGTATGGCTACAGGCGGTTTTATTAGTAGCTGGCTCATCCCGACCTACGGTTGGCACAGTCTATTTTTACTTGGCGGTTGGTCACCTTTGATTTTAATGGTTTTAGTGATTTTGGTTTTACCTGAGTCTTACCGCTTTTTAATTGTGAAAGGTAAGAACCCTGAAAAAGTACGCAAAATCTTAAATCATATCGCACCAACTCAAGTTCAAAATGCGACTGCATTTCATGTACCAGAAGAGAAAACTGAGACAGCTCAAAAGAAAAATGTCTTTGGAATTATGTTTTCTAAACCATATGCGAAAGGAACGGTTTTGCTTTGGTTGACCTACTTTATGGGATTAGTGGTTGTTTACTTGCTTACAAGCTGGTTACCAACACTGATGCGTGAAACCGGTGCTTCAATGGAGCGCGCTGCATTTATCGGTGGATTATTCCAGTTTGGTGGTGTGGTAAGTGCATTGTTCATTGGTTGGGCGATGGACAAATTTAACCCGAACCGAGTCATTGCCATTTTTTACTTTGCTGCAGGTCTATTTGCGATTGCTGTTGGTCAAAGCTTAGGAAACTCAACATTACTTGCAGTATTGGTGCTTTGTGCCGGTATCGCGATTAACGGTGCGCAATCTTCAATGCCAGCTTTAAGTGCACGTTTCTATCCAACGCAGTGCCGTGCAACGGGTGTGTCTTGGATGACGGGTATTGGACGTTTCGGTGCGGTATTTGGTGCATGGATTGGTGCAGTGCTACTCGGCAATGATTGGTCGTTTACTGCCATTCTTAGTTTATTACTAATTCCGGCGACTGCTGCGGCTGTTGCTGTATTTGTTAAATCACTTGTTGCGCATACCGATGCAACTTAATAGAGGTCTATCACAATGAATGATGAACAACGCTATAAACAAGGCATTGAAGTGCGGACTGAAGTTTTGGGTGAAAAGCATGTTGGTCGGTCTTTGCAAAACCTCAATGACTTTAACCAAGATTTTCAAAATTTTATTAGCCGTTACGCATGGGGTGAGGTGTGGTCTCGGCCGGGCTTACCACGTCATACACGTAGTTTAGTCACTATCGCAATTTTATTGTCGCTTGGCCGTGAAGACGAACTACGCATGCATTTACGTGCTTGCTTTAACAATGGCGTAACTAAAGAAGATTTAAAAGAGCTGATCTTACATAGCTCACTGTATGCAGGTTTACCTGCTGCAAATGCTGCAATGCATATGGCCGAAGAAGTCTTTAAAGAGTTGGGAATAGAAGTAAACCCAATTGCAGCGAAAGAACAGGATTAAGGAGATAAAGATGTCACAACATAGCTGGGGTGCTTACGCCCAACGTAATACAGATGATCATCCACCAGCGTATACGCCAGGTTATAAAACAAGTGTATTACGTTCGCCAAAAAATGCATTGATCTCTATTAACGAGACTCTAACTGAAGTTACTGCGCCGCATTTTTCTTCAAACTTGTTTGGTCCAAAAGATAACGACTTGATTTTGAACTATGCCAAAGATGGTTTACCAATTGGTGAGCGTGTCATTGTGCATGGCTATGTTCGTGACCAATTTGGTCGTCCTGTAAAAAATGCACTTCTAGAAGTATGGCAGGCCAACGCTTCTGGTCGTTACCGTCATCCAAACGATAAGTTTATTGGTGCAATGGACCCTAACTTTGGTGGTTGTGGTCGTACCTTAACTGATGAAAATGGTTTTTATATTTTCCGTACCATTAAACCGGGTCCGTACCCATGGCGTAACCGTATTAATGAATGGCGTCCTGCACATATTCATTTCTCTTTAATTGCTGATGGTTGGGCTCAGCGTCTGATTTCGCAGTTTTATTTTGAAGGCGATACGCTCATTGATACTTGCCCGATCTTAAAAACGATTCCTTCTGAAGATCAACGTCGTGCCTTGATTGCACTAGAAGATAAAAACAACTTTATCGAAGCAGATAGCCGTTGTTACCGTTTTGACATCACTTTACGTGGACGTCGAGCGACTTACTTCGAAAACGAATTGACTTAATCGGGAGCACTAGCATGAATAACTGGAATTTTCAGGAACTAAAAGAAACTCCATCTCAAACAGGTGGTCCTTACGTTCACATTGGGCTATTGCCACAACAAGCAAATATTGAAGTGTTTGAAAACAACTTTAATAACCAGCTAGTACAAGATCAGACCAAAGGTGAGCGTATTCGTCTTGAAGGCCAAGTGTTTGACGGGTTGGGTTTACCGCTACGCGATGTGCTGATTGAGATTTGGCAAGCTGATGCGAACGGTATTTATCCAAGTCAGGCAGATACGCGTGAGCAAAAAGCTGACCCAGCATTTCAAGGTTGGGGCCGTACAGGTGCTGACTTTGAAACGGGTGTTTGGAGTTTCAATACGATTAAACCGGGCGCGACAGCAGGCCGTAAAGGTTCAACTCAAGCTCCACATATTGCGTTAGTTATTTTCGCTCGCGGTATTAACTTGGGTCTTCATACACGTGTTTATTTTGAAGATGAAGCTGAAGCAAATGCTAACGACCCAATTCTAAATAGCATTGAATGGGCACCACGTCGCCAAACACTTATTGCAAAACGTTTTGAAGAAAATGGTGAAGTTGTTTACCGCTTTGATATTCGTATTCAAGGTGATGACGAAACTGTATTTTTTGATATTTAAGAAACACCTAAGGCTACACCTGATTATTCAAGGATGCGTGTAGCCTTTTTAAGGATGAACGATATGAACATGAAAACATTATT
Organism: Acinetobacter lactucae; assembly: GCF_013344765.1. Lineage (GTDB taxonomy): Bacteria > Pseudomonadota > Gammaproteobacteria > Pseudomonadales > Moraxellaceae > Acinetobacter > Acinetobacter lactucae_A. Next base: position 6,176 of record NZ_JABVBF010000075.1, on the reverse strand, counting down.
AAGCCTAAGTTTGCTTGCACTCCCATTTTTTACTGCACAGGTGAATGCTGAACCTGTTGCTTTAGCTGCTCAAACACAACCTGCTAATACAGCCGTTAAAACGATTGTTCCGATTACCGCAAAAACCAAAGAACAAGCTTTGGCACAAGCTCAAGTCATTGCAAATACAGCAGATGCTGATTTGGCAGAGTTTCGTATCGATTTACTTAGTTTTGCGAGTGATACAAAACAAGTGATTGCTTTGGGCCATGAGTTGAAAAAGGTTTTGGGCAATAAGCCAATGATTGCCACCATTCGTACGAAAAACGAAGGCGGCCAGCTTGAAATTAGTGATGTGGATTATGGTAAGACTTATCAAGCTTACTTAAAGAATCCGTTCATGGATTGGTTAGATGTTGAAATGTTCCGTGATCAAAAAGTAGTTTCAGAAATTGTTCAAAAAGCACATCAAAAGAAAGTGCTGATTGTCATGTCTAATCACGACTTTCAAAAAACACCAAGCCAAGATGAAATTGAAAAACGCTTATTAAAACAAGATCAAATGGGTGCAGATATTCTCAAAATTGCCGTAATGCCAAAATCTAAACAAGATGTTTTCACTTTAATGAATGCAACTTTAAAAGTAAGTCAGCAAACCACTAAGCCATTATTGACGATGTCGATGGGGCAATTAGGTACGATTTCTCGTGTTGCGACTGCCAATATGGGCGGAAGTTATAGCTTTGGCATGATTGGTGAGGCGTCAGCACCCGGTCAAATTGATGTGACCAAGCTCAAACAGATTTTAAAAACCGTTCAACCAACAAACCCATAAATCATAAGGATATGATCAAATGAATACATTACGTTTAACTACTCTTGCATTAGGTTTGATGGTTTCAGGTGTGACTGCAGCGCAAACTTATGTTGTTGATCGTTATCAGGATGATAGCAATAAAGGCTCTTTACGCTGGGCAATCGAACAAGCTAACGCGAACCCGAGTGAAGCAAGTGACATCTTGATTCAAGCAGTAGGCAAAGCACCTTATGCGATTAAATTAAATAGTGCACTTCCTGAGATTAAAGCACCCGTCAAAATCATTGGTACCCAGTGGGATAAAACTGGTGAATACATCGCAATTGATGGTTCAAATTATATTAAAGGTGAAGGTGCAAAAGCTTGTCCTGGTGCAAACCCTGAGCAGTATGGAACAAATGTCCGTACAATGACTTTACCGGGGTTGGTACTACGTGACGTCAACAATGTCACTTTAAAAGGTTTAGACATTCATCGCTTTTGTATTGGTGTATTGATTAACCGTTCAAGCAATAACCTGATTCAACATAACCGCATTAGTAATAACTACGGTGGTGCTGGTGTCATGCTCACTGGTGATGATGGACAAGGTAACCCAACTGCAACCACGACCAATAACAACAAAGTTTTAGACAACATTTTCCAAGACAATGGGGATGGTTTAGAACTGACACGTGGTGCTGCATTTAACTTAATTGCCAATAACCATTTTGTTTCAACGAAAGCAAACCCAGAGCCATCACAAGGTATTGAAATCTTGTGGGGTAATGATAATGCGGTAATTGGAAACAAGTTTGAAAACTACTCTGATGGCTTACAGATTAACTGGGGTAAGCGTAATTATATTGCCTACAACGAACTGACCAATAACTCGATTGGTTTTAACATGACGGGCGATGGCAACATTCTTGATAGCAACAGAATTCATGGTAACCGTATTGGTGTTGCGATCCGCTCTGAAAAAGATGCAAATGCAAAAATTACATTGACTAAAAATCTGATTTGGGACAATGGTAAAGATATTAAACGCTGTGAAGCTGGCGGTTCGTGTGTAGCAGATCAGCGTTTAGGGGCAATTGTATTTGCTGTGCCAGCACTTGAGCATGCAGGATTTGTCGGATCTCGTGGTGGCGGTGTGGTTGTTGATCCGGCTAAACAACAAAAAACATGTACTCAACCAAATCAACAAGGCTGTAATGCTCAACCTAATCAGGGCATTAAACCACCGAAATTAACCGCTACTAAAGGCTCAGTGGCTGTAGAAATTAATGGTTTACCAAACCAACGCTATCAAGTGGAGTTCTTTGGTAATCAAAATGCGTCATCAAAAGAAGCTGAGCAATATTTAGGTGCGGTTACTGTTGCTACAGATGCGCAAGGTAATGCAAAAGCTAATTGGAAACCAACTTTAAAAGTTGATTCAATTACAGCAAATATCACTGATCGCTTTGGAGCGACGTCTGAACTCAGTTCGGTCGTACAAACTAAATAATAACAATAAGGAAAGCGCCTCAAACCGAGGCGCAGCATAGAAATGATAAAAGGGACTTAAGATGCCAAATTTAATGAAACTCAGTGTGTTAACAATCGCAGTATTAGGCAGTCAATTTGCGCTTGCGAATGAGCCGTGGTCACAAGACCGTCAATGGTTGCTTGGCGACTGGAATGGAAAACGCCAGCAGCTAGAACAACAGGGCTATAAATTTACAGCTTCTATTATGAGCCAAGCTGCTACAAATTTAGATGGTGGTTACAACGACAGCAATACTTTTGAAAATGCTGCACAACTTTCTTTAGGTGCAAACTTCGATTTAGAAAAAATTGCAGGATGGAAAGATACAACAGCGAGTCTAGTCGTGACCAAACGTGACGGGAATGCATTAACTCTTGAGCGTATTAAAGACCCACGTTCTAGCCAATTGGGTAATGCTCAAGAGATTTATGGACGCGGTAAAATCTGGCGTTTATCTCAAGCATGGGTGAGGAAGGGCTTTGTTGATAATACTGTACAGGTCAAATTTGGTCGTATGGGAATGTCAGAGGACTTTAATAGTTCTCAATGTGAGTTTCAGAACTTATTGCTTTGCGGTGGACAGCTAGGAAAATCAATCGGTTCAATTTGGTATAACTCACCAGTCGGTGTTTGGGCGACAAACGTTAAATATCAGTTTGCACCTGAATGGACTTTGGGATTGGGTGTGTACGAGGTCAATCCAGACAATATTAAAACCGAATCAAATAGTGATGGTTTTAATCTGGATATGAACAACGTGAAGGGTGCAACCATACCAGTTGAGCTCGCATGGAAACCAAAACTTACTGCTTTTAATGGTTTACCGGGTGAGTATAAAGTTGGTGCGTTGTACTCAACCGCAGAAGCGAATGATATTAAAACTGCCGATAAAGTTCATGACGGAAAACAAAGTTTCTGGATTAATACCCAGCAACAACTGACGAATAAAGGCGAAGATCCGAAACGCGGTTTATATATTAGTTTTAACGGCGTTGTAAATGATAAAGCAACCACCTTTGTTCAAAGCACACAACAACTTGCACTTTGGTATAAGGGGCCATTTGATAGCCGTCCAAATGACTCGATTGGTTTTGGTATAGCCAATTATGTAGTTAATGACCGTGCTAAAGATAAACAGATCGCAACAAATGAAAGTCGTGGATATTACAGTTATGATCCGATTGCATCTGACTATATTCCAATTCAAGACGACGAGCTAAATGTCGAGTTGAATTATACCTATCAATGGTCTCCGGCCGTCATGTTACGTCCAAACATTCAATATATTCATCAACCTGCGGGTGTGAAAGAGGTGGATGATGCATGGGTGGCTGGACTTAGTGTGAAAGTCAATTTTTAACAATATTGATGGCTGGTTAGACATAGTTTAACTGGCCCAAATGCTTGAACTATTCGGGTTCAGTATATGTGGAGTAGGCTCTATGTCTGAGTCAGGTTCTAAGTTTCATATCTTATTCAAAATATGGTGTTTTATATTAGGTCTAGTTTTATTGGCTACAGGTGTTTTTTACATCGTAGGTGGTGGAAAACTAGTATCACTCGGTGGTTCTTGGTATTTCCTTATCTCAGGACTGTTTATAACCATTTCGGCAATTAGTATTTTCCGTACAAAAGCACTGGGTGTCTGGATTTTTGCGGCTGTTTTTGTGGGTACGGTAATTTGGTCACTCATTGATGCTGGATGGGAATTTTGGCCGTTATTTTCGCGCTTAATGTTTCCTGCCGGTCTTTTTGCTGCCTTGCTATTTACTTTGCCTTCAATCCGACGTTACCAATTTCAAACTAGTTTGGCATCTTCATCCTATGCGGTAGGTGGATTAGTTGTAGTCGGTATGTTGATTGCGCTCTATCAAATGTTCCAACCGCATCCAACAGTAGCAAGTTCAGGTGAAAAGCTACCTTTAGTACCAGTTGACCCAGCTAAAAAACAGGTGAATTGGGAAAATTATGGAAATGATGCGGGTGGCAGCCGTTTTGTTGCTCTCGATCAAATTAACCGAGATAACGTTCATAAATTAAAAGAAGCATGGCGCTTTAGAACGGGCGATTTTACAACAGGTAGTGGTAATGGTGCTGAAGACCAAATGACTCCGCTACAAGTTGGAAATAAAGTCTTCTTATGTACACCACATAACAATATATTTGCCATAGATGCTGACTCGGGTAAACAGCTCTGGAAAGCTGAGGTGAACTCTAAAGCAGATGCTTGGGAACGTTGCCGTGGTGTTGCATATTTTGATTCAACAAAACCACTTGTACAGCCAACTTTAGCGGGTGCAAATGCAGTAACTGCCGTTGCAACCAATACGGCATGTCCACGCCGTGTATATACCAATACACCTGATGGTCGTTTAATTGCAGTGAATGCGGATAATGGTCAGCGCTGTGTTGATTTTGGTGTAAATGGAACAGTTGATTTGTTAGAAGGTCTTGGTGCTGGAACAAAAGCACCACGTTTTGAAGTGACTTCTGCACCGACGATTGCTGGAACAACGATTGTAGTGGGTAGCCGTATTGCCGATAACGTAGCAGCAGATATGCCAGGTGGTGTTATCCGTGGTTATGACGTGATTACAGGTAAACTTCGCTGGGCATTTGACCCGCGTAATCCAGATCCTAACTATGTGCTTAAACCGGGTGAAACCTATAAACGCAGTTCGGCAAACTCTTGGGCAGCAATGTCATATGACCCGCAAATGAATACTGTGTTCTTACCTATGGGTAGCTCATCTGTCGATATTTGGGGTGGTAACCGTAATCCGTTAGATCATAAATACAATACTTCTGTTTTGGCACTCGATGCGACAACGGGTAAAGAAAAGTGGGTATATCAAACTGTTCATAACGATTTATGGGACTTCGACTTACCTATGCAACCGAGTCTAGTCGACTTCCCATTAAAAGATGGTACGACTAAACCAGCTGTTGTCATTGGAACTAAATCAGGCCAATTCTTTGTGCTTGACCGTGTAACGGGTAAACCGTTGACTAAAGTAATTGAACAGCCAGTTAAACCTGCCAATATTCCGGGTGAACAATACAGTGCAACTCAACCTCGTTCAGTTGAAATGCCTCAAATTGGTAATCAGACTTTAACTGAGTCAGATATGTGGGGTGCAACACCATTTGATCAGCTCATGTGCCGTATTAACTTTAAGTCAATGCGTTACGAAGGCCTATTTACTGCACCAGGTACTGATGTTTCGTTAAGCTTCCCTGGTTCTTTAGGTGGCATGAACTGGGGTAGCATTGCTTTTGACCCGACTCATCGCTACATGTTCGTGAACGATATGCGCCTTGGCTTATGGATTCAACTGATGGAACAAACTCCTGAAGACATTAAGATTCAGGCGAATGGTGGAGAGAAAGTAAACACGGGTATGGGTGCTGTACCAATGAAAGGTACGCCATATAAAGTGAATAAAAACCGCTTTATGTCAGCTCTGAAAATTCCTTGTCAGAAACCTCCATTTGGTACGATGACTGCAATTGACATGAAAACTCGTCAAGTGGCGTGGCAGGTACCGCTGGGTACGGTTGAAGACACAGGACCTATGGGTATCAAAATGGGCTTAAAAGCACCGATTGGTATGCCAACAATTGGTGGTCCGATGGCAACTCAAGGTGGTTTAGTTTTCTTCGCTGCAACACAAGACTACTACTTACGTGCATTTGATTCATCTACAGGTAAAGAACTGTGGAAATCACGCATGCCGGTCGGTAGTCAGGGAACACCAATAAGCTATGTTTCACCTAAAACAGGTAAACAGTATGTGGTTATTACCGCAGGCGGAGCACGTCAATCACCTGATCATGGCGATTATGTGATCGCTTATAGTCTAGAAC
>NZ_JABVBF010000074.1 GCF_013344765.1 Acinetobacter lactucae | reverse complement strand
ATTCAGTTGGGGAAATAAATCCAAATAATGTGGTTAAATTAATAAATATTTTCCAAGAATCTAATTCTGCGTATAGTCTAAAGTTCTCTATACTTATTAAAATAATGGCTAGCCATAATAAAGGCCATATTCTAAAGATCCTGCGTATAAAGAAAGAGGTATAACTTTTAATATCTTTTATAAAATGATGATAAGCAAGGGCCATACTTAAGCCCGATAAAACAAAAAAGATCGAAACCCCATAGATACCAAAGTTACCGAGTATATTGCCTGCTTCAGGATGAAATAACTGCCAACTTACTAAATGGTAGATCATAATTGTAAGAGCCATTAGACCCCTTAACCAATCCAATGATTCATATCTTGTCATGAAGCTATTTCAACCCTAGAAAATAAAAACAAGGGTAAGATTTTGTTAAATCTAACCCTTAAGCAATTAAAATATAATAAATCTTTTAATTTTGAATCAACCCAGTCAATTCATCTACATAATACTGCATTGGCTGAGCCTGGCGGTCTGCACGGCTTTCAATATTAAGACGTAATAAAGGCTCAGTGTTTGAAGCACGCACATTAAAGCGCCATGCACCAAAGTCGAGGCTTACACCATCGGTGCGGTCAATTTCTGGGTTTTGCTCGGCGTAGAAATCGAAAATCTTTTGAATAGTGATCTGTGTATCAGCCACTTTAAAGTTGATTTCACCACTGCAAGGAAACTTGGTAATCATATTTTCAACTAAGGTCGAAAGTGATTGTCCTGTTTCAGAAAGTAAGGCAACGGTAAGTAACCACGGAATCATACCGCTGTCGCAGTAAGCAAAGTCACGGAAATAGTGATGGGCACTCATTTCACCACCATATACAGCATTGTGTTCACGCATGACATCTTTAATGAATGCATGACCAGATTTTGACTGTACGGCAATGCCTTTGTATTCTTCTACGATATCAAATGTGTTCCACACTAAACGTGGGTCATGCACAATTTTCTCGCCTGACTGTTTAATCAAGAAAGCTTGAGCCAATAGACCAACAATATAGTAGCCTTCAATGAACTGACCTTTTTCATCGAACAAGAAACAGCGGTCAAAGTCGCCGTCCCATGCAATTCCCATATCGGCTTTATGCTCAAGTACAGCATTTCGAGTACTGTCACGGTTTTCAATTAAAATTGGGTTGGGAATTCCATTTGGGAACGTACCATCTGCTTCATGGTGAATTTTAATAAATTCAACAGGTACATTAAGCACTTTAAATTTTTCTTCAATGGCATCAATGACATGACCAGCTGCACCATTACCTGCGTTTACCACCAATTTAAGGGGGCGAATTTTTGCAGGTTCAATATAGGTAATTAAGTGGTCAACGAACTCGGGCAAAATGTTATAACTTTGCGTTGTACCTTTTTGGCTAACTTCTTCAAAGTTATTGGTTTCTGCTAAAGCTTGAATTTCTTTTAAACCCGTATCTGCACTAATTGGACGAGCATTTTCTCGAACCAATTTCATACCATTATAGTCCATTGGGTTATGACTAGCAGTAACTTCAATACCACCTTGTACATCTAAATGAAAAGCGGCGAAGTAAACTTCTTCAGTACCTGTCATGCCTAAGTCAAGCACATTGACACCCGCATCATTTAAACCGCGGATGGTTGCTTGTTTTAAATCCTCACTGCTTAGACGAATATCACAACCTACAACAACAGTCTTTGGTTTATAGATTTGTCCGTAAGCGCGGCCAATTTTATAGGCGATTTCTTCATTCAATTCGGTGCCGAGTTTGCCTCGGATATCATAAGCTTTAAAACACGTTAAAGTAGTCATTATTCAATTCAATACATGTGGTTTGAGTTGTGTGCACATTATACATAGATCATGAAACAGGTATGTTTATAGTTTTTATATTCAAATTTTTCACTTCATTTCTATAGACTCAATCTAAATTTATAAAAAATATTTTTACGACTTTAGTCTAATAATTAAATTTATAAATTAGAAATTGCTTGATTTTACTTAATAGTATTGGTCATACCAATTATGATAATTATTTAATGGTTGACCCTACAAGTGGCTGTGTTTATGATGCAATCTGTGATTTAAGGAATAGCATTTGCACTTAAATTTTAATTGGTAATACCAATTGTGTTAAATGTTTAAAGATTTAAGGTACAAAAATTCGCCCCAGCATTTCAAGGAGATGACAATGCTCAATATGTGGCAACAACTTTATGACCCTTTAAATAATATTTGGCTGTCCAGTGCGGTTGCATTAATCCCGATTATTTTCTTCTTTTTAGCATTGGCTGTTTTTCGTTTAAAAGGCAGTATTGCCGGTACAGGCACAGTCATTATTGCATTATTGATTGCTCTCTTTTTCTATCAAATGCCAGGTCAAATGGCATTCGCGTCGATCATTTATGGTTTCTTCTACGGTCTATGGCCAATTTCATGGATCATTATCGGGGCAGTTTTTTTATACAAAATTTCGGTAAAGACAGGCCAGTTTGAGATTATTCGTTCAAGCATTTTGTCGATTACCGAAGACCAACGTCTGCAAATGCTATTGGTTGGTTTTGCATTTGGTACTTTCCTTGAAGGGGCAGCGGGTTTTGGTGCTCCTGTCGCAATTACGGCTGCACTGCTTGTTGGTTTAGGCTTTAAGCCACTTTACGCAGCTGGTTTATGTTTGATTGTAAATACGGCGCCAGTGGCATTTGGTGCAATGGGTATTCCAATTATTGTGGCGGGGCAGGTTTCTGGTGTAGATACCATGGAAATTAGCCAGATGGTGGGGCGTCAGTTGCCATTTTTAGTCATTATCGTATTGTTCTGGATTATGGCGATTATGGATGGCTGGCGTGGTGTTAAAGAAACTTGGCCTGCTGTATTAGTGGGTGGTGGCGCTTTTGCGATTGCCCAATATCTTACATCTAACTTTATTGGCCCTGAATTACCAGACATTACTGCTGCAATTGCTTCATTGGTCAGCCTGACTGTGTTGTTCCGTTTCTGGAAACCAAAACATATTTTCCGCTTTGAACCTGAAGCTGGCCAAACTCTAATTCAGCAACCTACAACGGTTCAACGTTACAGTATTGGGAAAATTGCTAAGGCGTGGTCTCCATTTGCCATCTTAACGGTGATGGTCACCATCTGGAGTGTTAAGCCATTTAAAGCATTATTTGCAAAAGATGGTGCTCTTGAGCACTGGATTTTCAAACTTGAAGTGCCGTACTTGCATAAATTGGTCGAAAAAATGCCGCCGATTGTGGCAGAGATGAAACCATACGAAGCGATTTATAAGTTTGACTGGTTCTCTGCAACAGGTACGGCAATTTTTATTGCTGCAATTATCACTGCTATTTTCTTGAAAATGAAAGCAAGTGAGGCCGTAACAACTTTTGGTGAAACACTCAATGAGTTAAAAACACCGATTTACTCGATTGGTATGGTGTTGGCGTTTGCTTTCATTGCGAACTATTCAGGTTTATCTGCAACTTTAGCTTTGGCTCTATCGCATACAGGTCATGCGTTTACTTTCTTCTCGCCATTTTTGGGCTGGCTTGGTGTGTTCCTTACGGGTTCAGATACATCTTCAAATGCTTTGTTCTCGGCATTACAGGCGACCACAGCTCAGCAGATTGGTATTCCAGAAGTATTATTGGTGGCTGCCAATACCAGTGGTGGCGTGACAGGTAAGATGATTTCTCCACAGTCAATTGCGATTGCGTGTGCAGCAGTAGGCTTAGTTGGAAAAGAATCTGACTTGTTCCGTTTCACGGTAAAACATAGCATCATATTCACTGTCTTTGTTGGCATCATTATTACGGTTCAGGCTTATCTGGTTCCGTGGATGATTCCATAACTCCAGTGAAGGAAACGCGATGAGAATCTCCGATCAAGTGGTCATGAAATTGCAGGCATTAATTGAAGAGCGTCATATGAAAAAAGGTGACCGTTTGCCTGCCGAGCGCCAGCTTGCAACTAGCTTAGGAGTTTCTCGTCCGTCTTTGCGTGAAGCAATTCAGCAGCTCAATAGTCAAGGGGTGCTCAGTAGCCGCCGTGGCGATGGGACTTATATTCAACAGTTGCCTGAACAGTGGCCACAGCAATTAATTGTGAACCCAATTAGTAACTTGATTGAAGAAGATCCGCTGTACCGTTTTGATGTGCAAGAGGCGCGGTTATTACTTGAAGGCGGCACGGCTTGGTATGCCGCATTACGCTCAACGCCTGAAGACCGCGCCAAAATTCATCATTATTTTAATGAAATTAGTCGCCACCAAAATGCGGGTGACTCAGCACAGGCTGCGGTGGCGGATGCTGAATTCCACTTAGCGATTGCTGAAGCATCTCATAATGTGGTGCTGATTCAAATGATGCGTAGCCTGTTTGATTTGCTGCAATACAACGTCTTGTTGGGACGTAAAAAAGTTTATAACGACCCAGTCAATGGTGACTTGCTCAGTGAGCAGCATTTTCAAGTGATGGATGCTATTGATCGTAAAGATCCCGAGGCCGCACGCCAAGCTGTCTGCGGTCATATTGAATTTGTGATTAATCATGTGCGTTCTCTGGATGAAGACGAAGCTCGCCAGAAACGTGCAAACCGTTTAAATAGAGTTGATTCAAAATGATTATTTCTTCTGGCAATGATTACCGTGCTGCGGCACAACGTCGCTTACCGCCATTTTTATTTCATTACATTGATGGTGGAGCGTATTCGGAATATACCTTAAAGCGGAACGTACAAGATTTGTCAGAAATTGCATTGCGTCAACGTGTGCTGAATGACATGTCAGCGTTAAGTTTAGAGACAAAACTGTTTAACGAAACCTTGTCTATGCCAGTTGCATTAGCGCCTGTAGGTTTAACGGGCATGTATGCGCGCCGTGGTGAAGTTCAAGCCGCGATGGCAGCCGATAAAAAGGGCATTCCATTTACGCTTTCAACGGTTTCAGTGTGTCCGATTGAAGAAGTTGCACCTGCAATTAACCGTCCAATGTGGTTCCAGCTTTATGTATTACGTGACCGTGGTTTTATGCGTAATGCTTTGGAACGTGCAAAAGCAGCAGGTTGTTCAACACTGGTATTTACCGTAGATATGCCTGTGCCAGGGGCGCGTTATCGGGATGCCCATTCGGGTATGAGTGGACCAAATGCTGCAATGCGTCGTTATATGCAGTCTATGTTCCATCCGCACTGGTCATGGAATGTCGGCCTAATGGGACGTCCGCACGACTTGGGTAATATTTCTAAATATTTAGGTAAACCAACTGGGCTTGAAGACTATATCGGCTGGTTAGGCTCGAACTTTGACCCATCAATTTCATGGAAAGACCTTGAGTGGATCCGTGAGTTTTGGGATGGCCCAATGGTGATTAAGGGTATTTTAGACCCTGAAGATGCCAAAGATGCTGTGCGTTTTGGTGCTGACGGTATTGTGGTATCGAATCACGGTGGTCGTCAGTTAGATGGTGTGATGTCTTCTGCTCGTGCATTACCTGCAATTGCTGATGCAGTTAAAGGTGATTTGGCGATTTTGGCAGACTCAGGCATTCGTAATGGTTTAGATGTAGTGCGTATGTTGGCGCTTGGGGCCGATACGGTTTTACTGGGCCGTGCGTTTGTGTATGCCTTGGCAGCAGCAGGTGGGCAAGGGGTGTCGAATTTGCTTGATTTGATTGATAAAGAAATGCGTGTTGCGATGACGCTCACGGGTGCTAAGTCTATTTCGGATATTAATGCGGATTGTTTAGTACAGGCGATGAAGCTCTAATATTTTCGTATTAACTTTGATGATATTGGCACGACGGAGTCTTATCGGAAAAAGTTCAATGGAAGTAGCTAATTGACGTTACTTTTTTAAAAAAGTAACCAAAAACTTTAGTTTCGATGACGGTACGTCCTTGCTACCGCATCGAAACGGCGGCATCCATGCCGCCACCACGATAGTAGATATAGGGCTGATTCAAATTAGAGAATGAGCTAATTAAATTATAAATTACAAACGGTAAGATCCCGTCGTGTTGGTCTAATTTTATAAATGGATGACCAAAAGGAAACCATCATGCAAACATTTTCTCCTCAAGCAGTGATCGAACGATTACAAAATATTGTAGGGCGTTCTTATGTTTTGATCGATGATCAAAGCACGCGTCAGTACCGACAAGGTCGTCGTTTTGGTGAGGGGAAAGTGCTTGCTGTGGTGGTGCCAGGCACATTGTTAGAGCAATGGCAGGTTTTGCAGGCAGCAATTGATGCAGACTGTATTGTGATTATGCAGGCAGCAAATACAGGACTCACTGGTGGTTCAACGCCATATGGCGATGATTATGACCGTCCTGTGTTGGTCATGAGTACGCGCCGCTTAAAGGGCATTCAAGTTATTCACGAGGGTAAGCAAGTGATTTGTTTACCGGGTGCAACCTTAGATAATTTAGAGCAAATTTTAAAAGGCTATGACCGTGAGCCGCATTCGGTGATTGGTTCATCTTGTATTGGTGCATCGGTACTAGGCGGTGTGTGTAATAACTCTGGGGGGGCCTTGGTGCGCCGTGGCCCTGCATACACTGAACTGGCGTTATATGCTCAGGTGAACGCTGCTGGTCAATTAGAACTGGTGAACCATTTAGGGGTGAATTTAGGCTCGACTCCTGAAGAAATTTTAACTCGTTTAGAGAAGCAGCAATATCAAGCTGTAGATATTTTAGATGATGGCGAAAAGCAGGCGTCGGACCATCGCTATGCACATGATGTGACTCAAGTTGATGAAGATACGCCTGCTCGTTTTAATGCAGACCCGTCACGTTTGTTTGAGGCCTCGGGTTCGGCAGGTAAAGTTTGTGTGTTTGCGGTACGCCTTGATACCTATGAAAAAGTAGAGAGCAATGTCTTTTATATTGGTACTAATGATGCCGATGATTTAACAGCGATTCGCCGTTATTTACTGACCTCACTGCCAAGCTTGCCGATTGCGGGTGAATATATTCACCGAGATGCTTATTTAATTGGGGAAAAGTACGGAAAAGACACCTTTTTATTTATTGAAAAGTTCGGTACAGCCAATGTTCCAAAAGCTTTTGCGATGAAAGATAAAGTTGATGGCTTCTTAGAAAAATTTAAAATTAAAGGCTTAACAGATCATATTTTGCAGGCCATTACCTTCTTTTTACCGAGTCATTTGCCTAAGCGTATGACAGAATATCGAGATCGTTATGAGCACCATTTGGTACTACGTGTCGAAAATAATTCAAAAGCACAAACCGAGCAGTTTTTAAAAGAATATTTTGCAGTGCATCCGTCAGGCAGCTATTTCGTATGTAGTGAAGAGGAAGGGCGAAAGGCGTTCTTACACCGCTTTGCGATTGCAGGAGCGGCTATTCGTTATCGCGATACGCATCGTAGTGAAGTGGAAGATATTGTGGCGCTTGATATTGCGTTACGTCGTAATGACCGCGAATGGGTAGAGCAACTGCCAGCCGAGATGGAAAATAAAATTCTCCATAAACTCTATTATGGGCATTTCTTTTGCCATGTTTTCCATCAGGACTATATTCTTAAAAAGGGCAATGATCCGTTAGAAATGGAACATCAAATGTGGAAATTACTCGATGCGCGCCGTGCTGAATATCCGGCAGAGCATAATGTTGGGCATCTTTACATTGCCAAACCTGCATTAGCCAATTTCTATCAAAAACTCGACCCAACCAATAGCTTTAACGTAGGTATTGGTCACACCTCAAAATTGAAGTACTGGGGCAAAGCAAAATCTTAATATTGAGACATAAAAAAAGGCGCCGAAGCGCCTTTTTAAATAGGTGATTTATGCTGCTTCTGTTGATTTAGCAAGCACTTCTGCAACTGCTTTAGCAACAGTGTAAACATTGTTCATGTTTAAACCTGCTACACAAATACGACCACTACGTACTAAGTAGATTGCATATTCTTCACGCAAGATATCTACTTGCTCAGCAGTTAAACCTGTGTAGCTGAACATACCTTTTTGGTTTACAAGGTAGCTAAAGTCACGGTCTGGTAATGCTTTAGTCAGTTCGTCTTTCAAGATGCTACGCATTTTAATAATACGCTCACGCATCTCTTTCACTTCACCTTGCCATTGTTGGTTAAGTGCAGCGTCATTTAACACTTCATCAACTAACCAAGCACCTGTTGTAGGAGGGCTAGAGTAAATACGGCGTACAGTTGCTTTTAACTGACCAAATGTACACTGAGCAGCTTCTGCATCGTCACATACGAAAGTTAAACCGCCAACGCGCTCACCATATAAAGAGAAGATTTTAGAGAACGAGTTGCTCACAATGAAGTTTAGACCCGCTTGGTCTAAAGCACGGATTGCATACGCATCTTCTTCCATACCGTCACCAAAACCTTGGTAAGCGATGTCTAGAAATGGAATAAGGTTACGGTCTTTTAATACTGCAATCACTTGGTCCCATTGTGCTGGGTTTAAATCAGCACCCGTTGGGTTGTGGCAGCATGGGTGCAACAACACAATGCTTTGCTCAGGCAAAGTTTTAAGTGTAGACAACATACCGTCAAAATCTACGCCACGCGTTTCGTTGTCGAAATATGGGTAGAAATGAGTTTTGATGCCAGCGCCATTGAAAATCGCAACGTGGTTATCCCAAGTTGGTTGGCTTACCCAAACATCTGAATTTGGGAAATAAGTTTTTAAGAAGTCAGCACCAACTTTCAATGCACCTGAACCACCAAGTGTTTGGATGGTCACAGCACGGCCAGCTTTAACTGCTGAGCTATTTGCACCAAATAAAAGTGCTTGAATTGCTTCACGGTAAGGTTTGAAGCCTTCCATTGGCAAATAAAGTTTGGTTTTACCGTTTTTAGGCTCGATACGCTTTTGCGCTTCAATAATGGTCTCTAACTGAGGAACAATACTGTCTTCGTTATAGTAAAGACCAATACTCAAGTTTACTTTTTCAGAACGAGTATCAGCATTGAACTGTTCCATTAAAGAGAGAATTGGATCGCCTGCGTATGGGGGGATATGTTGAAACATCAAAAAAGTCCTTTCATTCAACAATATGCATAGTGTTTGGTTTTTTCTGTCTCGAAAAATACGCCACAACTATGTCGATGCTCAATAATGTATCAATAAAGCTACCGTGAAGCACCTTATAATTTCACTAATATCGATATTTTCTCGATGAAAATGATAAAAAGATTTAAAAGAAATTACGGTAAATAGATACTAATTTATAACTCCTGATCTCATTCAAGCAGATTGTCTACAATCTCGCTGTAATACATTGGTTGTAGACTAAAGTTTGAAACAAAAGATTAGAGGCCGAAAAGCAACTGAAAAAGTGCTATAAATCCGTAGATAAATTGATATTAACTTGTTGTTTTATAAATATTAATTTGCAAGTGGCTTAATGGTTTAAATATAAGGTGAGATAACAGGTCTAACGATAAAATTTGACCTGATGCGTTCTGTAAAGTGTCAACAATCACCTTGATTTTTTTCATTCATACCGCTATAAAACTCATAATTGATTAAAAATTGTCGACAATATGCAAGATTTGACCTTCGCACCAGAGCCTCTACAAAGTCAGGGAAGAACACTGACCGAGAATGTATTTAAACAAATACAGACGGCGATTGTTTTGGGTCAAATTCCGGCAGGTAGCAAAATTTCTGAACCTGAACTGGCACGCACTTATGGTATCAGCCGCGGGCCTTTACGTGAGGCGATTCATCGCCTTGAAGGGCAACGTTTGGTTGAGCGTACTGCACATGTGGGCGCGCGCGTGGTTTCGCTGTCACTGCAACAATTTAAAGAGCTTTACCAGATTCGTGCGTCTTTAGAAGGTTTAGCTTGCAAACTTGCGGCACAGCATATTGATAAAAAGCAAATTTTGGCGCTACGCGATGTTTTGCGTATGCATGCCGAAGATGAAAACTTTAAAGCAGGTAAAGGATATTACTTGCAAGAAGGGCAGGACGATTTTCACTACTGCATTATCAAAAGTAGTGGCAATAAAACCCTAGAAAAAATGCTATGTGATGAGCTTTATCACCTCATCCGTATGTACCGAATTCAGTTTTCAAACACCCCCGATCGACCGAGCAAAGCTTGGGACGAACACATCCGTATTTTAGATGCAATTGCAGAAGGCGATGGTGAACTTGCCGAGCTGCTCATGCATCGACATATCAATGCTTCTTACAAAATTATTGAGCAAACACTGCTACAAGCACAAGGAGAACATAACAATGGCTAAACAATCCGCAGGTCAGCTATTTCGCGATGCAGTAGCCCAAGAAAAGCCATTACAAGTGGTTGGAACCATCAACGCCAATCATGCACTTTTGGCAAAACGTGCAGGTTATAAAGCGATTTACTTATCAGGTGGTGGTGTAGCCGCTGGTTCTTTAGGCTTACCTGATTTAGGAATTAGTAACCTTGATGATGTGTTGACCGACGTACGCCGTATTACCGATGTCTGTGATCTTCCTTTATTGGTCGATGCGGACACAGGTTTTGGTGCTTCTGCATTTAACATTGCTCGAACTACAAAAGCACTTATCAAGTTTGGTGCCGCGGCAATGCACATTGAAGACCAAGTGGGCGCAAAACGTTGTGGTCACCGTCCGAACAAAGCCATTGTGACTCAAGAAGAAATGGTTGACCGTATTAAAGCTGCGGTTGATGCGCGTGGTGATGACAGCTTTGTGATTATGGCGCGTACCGATGCATTGGCAGTAGATGGCTTACAAGCTGCAATTGACCGTGCAGGTGCTTACATTGAAGCGGGTGCAGACATGTTATTCCCTGAAGCAATTACCGAGCTTGATATGTACAAGCAATTTGCTCAGAAGACTGGTGCACCAATTTTGGCAAACATTACCGAGTTTGGTTCTACACCACTGTTTACCACTGAAGAGTTAGCATCTGCCGATGTAAGCCTTGCGCTTTATCCGCTTTCTGCTTTCCGTGCGATGAACAAAGCAGCCGAAACTGTGTATGAAACCTTGCGTAAAGAAGGCACGCAAAAGAACGTGATTGATATTATGCAGACGCGTAAAGAGTTATATGAACGCATTAACTACTACGCGTTTGAAGACTACTTAGACAACGCATTTGCTAAAAAGAAATAAGAAGTGAAAATGGTACGACTCCGTCGTGCTTAATAAATAAATTCAGATAGATAGGAAAGGAAAATCTTATGAGCTCAAATGAAACAACAACAGGCTTCAAACCAAAAAAATCAGTTGCACTGAGCGGACAAGTTGCCGGCAACACAGCACTATGTACCGTAGGACGTAGCGGTAACGACTTACACTATCGTGGCTATGACATTCTTGACCTTGCAGCAGGTAGCCAGTTTGAAGAAGTTGCTCACTTGCTCGTACATGGCAAATTACCAAACAAAGCTGAACTTAAAGCCTATAAGGCAAAATTAAAAGCACTTCGTGGCTTACCAGCAGCACTGAAAACTGCACTTGAACAACTTCCTCCATCTGCACACCCAATGGATGTGATGCGTACTGGTGTTTCAGTTCTAGGTTGTTTAACGCCAGAACACGAAGATCATAACGAAGCAGGCGCAAAAGATATTGCTGATAAATTAATGGCAAGCCTAGGCTCAATGCTGCTTTATTGGTACCACTTCAGCAACAACGGTCGTCGTATTGAAGTTGAAACAGATGACGACTCAATTGCAGCGCATTTCTTACATTTACTTCATGGCGAGAAACCATCTGAAGAATGGATTCAAGCAATGCATACCTCTCTGATTTTGTATGCTGAGCACGAGTTCAACGCATCAACATTTACGTCACGTGTAGTGGCTGGTACAGGCTCTGACATGTACTCGGCAATTACAGGTGGTATTGGCGCGCTTCGTGGACCTAAACATGGCGGTGCAAACGAAGTTGCTTTCGTCATTCAACAACGTTACGACAACGCAGACGAAGCAGAAGCAGACATTCGCAAACGTGTTGAAAATAAAGAAGTCGTGATTGGTTTTGGTCACCCTGTATATACAGTTTCTGACCCACGTAACGAAGTGATCAAGAAAGTAGCGCATGACTTAGCACAAGCACAAGAGAACACCAAAATGTACCTCATCGCTGAGCGTTTAGAAGCCGTGATGAAAGAAGTGAAAAACATGTTCCCGAACCTCGACTGGTTCAGTGCAGTAAGCTATCACTTAATGGGTGTTCCAACTGCAATGTTCACACCACTGTTTGTGATTGCACGTACAGCAGGCTGGTCAGCGCACGTGATTGAACAACGCCAAGACGGCAAAATCATTCGTCCAAGTGCGAACTACACAGGCCCTGAAAACCTCGAATTTAAACCATTGGCGGAGCGTGGTTAATGAACACAAAATACCGTAAACCGCTGGCAGGTACCCAGCTTGAATATTACGACGTGCGTCAAGCCGTTGAAGATATTCAGCCAGGCGCATACGAAAAACTGCCTTACACCTCAAAAGTACTCGCAGAGCAATTGGTACGTCGTGCCGATGCCGAGAACTTAACTGCTTATTTAACGCAGTTAATTGAACGCCGTCAGGACTTGGACTTTCCTTGGTACCCTGCACGCGTGGTGTGTCATGACATTTTGGGTCAAACAGCTTTGGTTGACCTTGCAGGTTTGCGTGATGCGATTGCTGACAAAGGCGGTGACCCATCTAAAGTTAACCCAGTTGTACCAACACAACTCATTGTCGACCACTCTTTAGCAGTGGAATATGGTGGTGCTGACCCAGACGCTTTTGCAAAAAACCGTGCTGTCGAAGACCGCCGTAATGAAGACCGTTTCCACTTTATTGAGTGGACCAAAACAGCATTTAAAAATGTCGATGTAATCCCTGCGGGGAACGGTATTATGCACCAGATTAACCTAGAGAAAATGTCTCCGGTGATTCAGGCGCGTGATGGTGTAGCATTCCCAGACACTTGCGTAGGTACAGACTCACATACGCCACATACAGACGCTTTGGGCGTAATTTCTGTAGGTGTGGGTGGCTTAGAAGCTGAAAATGTAATGCTAGGCCGTGCATCTTGGATGCGTCTGCCAGACATTATTGGTGTTGAGTTTGTAGGCCAGCGTCAGGCAGGCATTACTGCAACAGACATCGTACTTGCCTTAACCGAGTTCTTGCGTAAAGAACGTGTGGTGGGGGCATATCTTGAGTTCTTTGGTGAAGGCGCTGACAGCATGTCTGTGGGCGACCGTGCAACCATTTCGAACATGACGCCGGAATATGGCGCTACGGCTGCGATGTTCTACATCGACCAAAACACAATCGACTACTTACGCCTAACAGGCCGTGAAGATGCTCAAGTGGCATTGGTTGAACAGTACGCAAAAGAAATCGGCCTTTGGGCTTCTGACATGACCAAAGCGGAGTACCCACGTGTACTACGTTTTGACCTGTCGACAGTCACACGTAACATCGCTGGTCCATCAAACCCACATGCACGTGTTTCAACTGCGGACCTTAAAGAAAAAGGTATTGCGGGTGTTGTTGAAAACCGTTCTGATGGCTTAATGCCTGATGGTGCAATCATTATTGCTGCAATTACTTCATGTACTAACACTTCTAACCCACGTAACACCGTGGCGGCAGGTTTGTTGGCACGTAAGGCGAATGAGCTAGGTTTAGTTCGTAAACCTTGGGTGAAATCATCATTTGCACCGGGTTCAAAAGCTGCTGCACTTTACCTTGAAGAAGCGGGCGTTCTAAAAGACTTAGAGCAACTTGGTTTTGGTATTGTGGCTTACGCTTGTACGACGTGTAACGGTATGTCTGGTGCATTAGATCCAGTCATCCAACAAGAAATTATTGATCGTGACTTGTATGCAACAGCAGTACTGTCTGGTAACCGTAACTTCGATGGCCGTATCCATCCTTATGCAAAACAAGCATTCTTGGCATCTCCACCGCTTGTTGTGGCGTATGCAATTGCAGGTACGATTCGTTTTGACATCGAAAAAGATGCGCTAGGTCATGACAAAGAAGGTAATCCGATTTACCTCAAAGACATTTGGCCATCTGACGCTGAAATTGATGCCTTAGTTAAAGAGGCTGTGAAGCCTGAACAGTTCCGTAAAGTCTACATTCCAATGTTTGACTTGGGCGAAGTTGAACAAGCGAAGAGCCCACTTTACGACTGGCGTCCGCAAAGTACTTACATCCGCCGTCCACCCTATTGGGAAGGGGCGTTGGCTGCACCACGTACTTTGGCGAACATGCGTCCGCTTGCAATTTTGGGTGACAACATCACCACCGACCATTTGTCGCCTTCAAATGCGATTTTGATGGACTCGGCTGCGGGTGAATACCTTCACAAAATGGGCGTACCAGAAGAAGACTTCAACTCATACGCAACCCACCGTGGTGACCACTTGACTGCACAACGTGCAACATTTGCCAACCCGAAACTCTATAACGAAATGGTGGTTCGTTCAGACGGTACCATTAAGCAAGGTTCAAAAGCGCGCGTAGAGCCAGAAGGCGAAGTGATGCGTATGTGGGAAGCAATTGAAACCTACATGAACCGTAAACAGCCGTTAATTATTATCGCGGGTGCTGACTACGGTCAGGGTTCAAGCCGTGACTGGGCTGCAAAAGGTGTACGCCTTGCTGGTGTTGAAGCGATTGTGGCAGAAGGTTTTGAGCGTATTCACCGCACTAACTTAGTGGGTATGGGTGTGTTACCGCTTGAGTTTAAACCGGGTGTAAACCGCAAGACTTTAAAACTAGATGGTACAGAGCTTTATAGCGTGATTGGTAATATTGCGCCGCGTTCGACTTTAACTTTAGTGATTGAACGTGCCACAGCGGATGGTAAAGAAGAGATTGTTGAAGTGCCTGTGACTTGCCGTTTAGATACAGAAGAAGAAGTTTCTGTATATGAAGCGGGCGGTGTATTACAGCGTTTTGCACAAGACTTTTTAGAAGGCCAAGTGGCTTGATACTTTAGTTAAACATTATTGATATTGTTTAAAAAAAGCCCTATCTTGATGATGGGGTTTTTACTTGATATTTATAAAATGGCAAAAATTAATAAACCAATAACCTTTTCAATGCAATTTCCTGAAAGTGAAGCAATATTCAATAGCTTAGGTGCTATAGATATAATATTGAATGCAGATACTCCTTTATTTATTGATCCATTGTTAATTCCGAAATCAAAGTCTAAAATATGGTCAGAAAAGGCTTTTAATTCATACAATAATTTCTTTAAGCGAGCGATTAAACTTTTATCAGTAGTAAAGCAAAGAAACTCTAAAGATATTGCTTGGAGAAATTTGAATAAAGATTTTTTATTTCATGAAATTAATTACACATGTTTGGGATATGGAGGGGGTAAAGGATCTGGCTGGGGACCTGAATTAGTAAATAGAACTTTGAATACTGCAAAAGATATTGTAGATCTAGGTGTAGAAGATGTTGACTTATTCATGGCATTAGCTTTATTTGAGGAAGGGATTGGCCCTGATCGGATAAGTGATATGGTCACTAATATTATTTATGATCAAATACTTGAATATACAATCGATATTGTTGAAAAACTAAATATTCCTACAGAGCGCTTTGAGCTTAAAGACCAAGTTGTTCAATTAATAAAGAATCCTTATTCTAAAAATCCTATATTCTTTGTACCTATGGATGTTGTTCGAGATTTACCAATAGCTAATGATTGGAGTGAAATCTCAGATGTAGTAAGGAAAAATGAGCAACTTCGAAAAAGAATTAATGAAAATGTGGGTCATATTTGGGCCACTATGACTAAAAAAGATAAAGCGGAATTTAAAAGTTCTGCTCTTCAAGATAAAGAATCATTTGATGACGTTTTAAA
>NZ_JABVBF010000073.1 GCF_013344765.1 Acinetobacter lactucae | reverse complement strand
GTTGCTATAGTTTCAGGGCGATGAGCAATAAAGATTCGAGTAATGTTCATAGTCTTAATATTATGATTTACCTCTTTTTCTTTTTGAAGGTCAAGATTACTTGTAGCCTCATCCATAAAGAGTATTCTTGGTTTTTTATATAATGCTCGCGCTAATAAAATTCTCTGTTTTTGTCCACCAGATAGCATAGAACCAAGCTCTCCAACCAAAGTATGATATCCCATTGGCATTTTTATAATATCTTCATGGACAGCTGCTTGATGAGCACAGTGTTCGAGCCAAGACTGATCTGGATAAGGATCAAAAAAAGAAATATTTTCAGCAATAGAACCTGCAAACAAAATATCATCTTGTAAGACTGTTCCAATTTGATCACGTAAATTGTTTAAACCTAACTTGTCAATCGACTTACCCATTACATCAATATCACCTGATGTTGCAGCATGTACTCCTAATAAAAGATGCATTAATGTAGTTTTTCCACATCCAGTTGGACCGACGATAGCGACTGATTGATTAGCAGGTATGCTAAAATTAATGTCTTTTAAAATAAGGGGGTCAGTTTCTGAATATTTGAAAGTTAAGTTTTTAACATCAATAACTGGTTGCAAAATATCATCTGTTTGAGTAATCGTTTCGCCATAAAGCTTCTCCGGCTCAGTTAAAACAATATCAGCTAATCGCTCAGCATCTATTTGTAGCATTTTGAGCTGGATGTATTTATCAATCAGACCCGCAATACGTCCATCAAACTGATTTTTGTATGCCATAAATGCCATCAAAGCACCCACAGTAAAATGACCATCTAAAATCAGAGAAGCCCCAAACCAAACAATCAAAATATTTTCAGCACCGAATAGCACCCCATTTGCTAATCGGAACATCAACCCTAACTTTTGAGTCGTTAAGTCCGCATTAACTTGGTTTACTAACAGTCCTAACCAAGCTGATCTGCGGATATCCTGCCTTTGAAACAATTTGATAGTCTTGGCACCACGGATAGTTTCCATAAAATGACTACTTTGCTTCGCAGCATGTACAACCTGCGCCTCTGTTGCCCTACGCAAAGGAGCATACCAAATCCATCGAATAAGCCCATAAAGACACATCGTAATTAATGCAATTACAGCCAATTTAGGGCTATATATAAACATTAAAATAACAGTAAAAACTGTCATTAAACCATCAAGAATAGCTTCTAAAAAAGTTGTAGTTAATGTTTGTTGAATACGATCAATCGATCCAAATCGGGAAACAATGTCACCTAAAGAACGACGCTCGTAATATTCAACAGGAACATCCATTAAATGACTAAATACGTTACCCCGCCACTGTATATTCAGATGCGTACTCATAAAAAGTACAAGCCATGACCGTAAAAGACTAATAAATTGTTGCAATAACATCAGCAAACCAAAGCCCAAAGCCAATGTTGTAAGTAAATCATGGTCGGCAGAAACAATTACATGGTCGATCACCCACTGCATAAAGAATGGACTAACCAATGCAAATATTTCTAACACTAATGCTAGAACTAAAATCTGGCTTAGAGACTTCCAAATTCCTTTGACATTACCAAGTAAATTGAGAATTTTAATTTGTTGCTTTTCTTGTTTTTCTTCAAAATTCAGATTTGGCCATGCTTCCAATGCCACACCTGTAAAATGTGGGGAGATTTCAGCAAACGTTAATTGTCTACGCCCAAATGCAGGGTCTACAAGCGTAACTTTATTTTTACTAACACTTTCTAGAACAACAAAATGATTGAAATCCCAATGCAAAATACAAGGTGTCTTAAGCTGGTTAATATCCTCAAGTTCTAACTTTAAGGGGCGAGTTACAAAGTTTAATTGATGACTAATATTTAATAAATTAGTGAGCGTGCTCCCTTTGGCAGATACGGGAAATTTTTGCCGCAACGTCGCCAAATCTGATTCATACCCATGATAATGTGCAAGCATTGCAATACATGCTAAACCACATTCGGTCGCTTCTGTCTGTAAAATTACATGAATTTTAGAGCGAAAGGAAAAAGAGAGTTTATCTAAGTTATTCATTCAATCATTCTTTTTTTAAAGTTTTCCAGAAATCGTATATAAAGGTTCTAAAACCCATTCATACAACTTACGCTTTTCTTGCAAGACATCCGCATCAAACACCAAACCAACTTTTAATGGCTTATCTTCACCATAAATAGAAATCACTTTTTTGTTTAATTTAACTTTAACTAAATATACGGGTTGATTATTCAAAGATGGAGCAATCTGGATATTACCTATACTCATCAAATCCTGTGATGCCATTGCAGTATCTGAAATTTCATAAATATAGCCTTCACCCTGCCCAAACTTTTGATAAGGATAAGCTTGATAACGTAATTTAACTGGCTGATTTAAATTAATAAATCCAACTGCTTGACTAGGTATATATAAGTAAGCATTTAACTCTGAGTTTTTAGGAATAATGTGAAGTAATGGTTTTGTTGCATCGACATGTTGCCCTAATTCAGCATTGATAGATGTCACAGTACCATCCATATTAGATCGAATAATCAAACGATCACCTGCTTGATTTTCAATGAGTTCTTGGTTTGTACTTGCTACTTGGCGATCGAGTTGATTGAATTCATTTGCATTTTTTGATTTTAATGCAATTAACTCTAACCTCCGATTCCTCAAATCAGAAAGTTTGGCGAGCTTTTCTCGCTCATAATTTTGCAACTGTACATTCTGGTTAAAATAAAAATCTTGTTTGCTCTGATAATCGACCTCTGCAACAATTTCTCTTTTTAATAAGTCTTTATAACGAGCAACATTGTCTTTTGCCAAATCAACACGATGCCTTTGTTGATCAATCAAACTATTTAATTGATCAATATCTTGCTCTAGACTTTTAATTTCATTTTCTTTTTGAGTAGCATCAGAAATATATAATTCTTTAGTTTGTATTTTTTCTTTCTCTAACGTTTGTTGCTTCGTTTCAATTTGAGATTGTAATAAAGCATTATAACTATCGCTTTTATTAAAACGACTTGTGGAAATTGTATATAAGACATCGCCTTTTTTTATACTCTGACCTTCTTTTACAAATTTTTCTGCGATTATCCCTCGATCTGGACTATATACTTGTATAAGACCTAAATTTGGCATTAACTGTCCAGTAACAGAAATCCTTTTCGTATAACTCCCGAAAAATAAAAAGAGAATGATCACTAGCCCTACTACAGCTGCAAACATAGTCATCAAAGCAAAAGATATTGGCCGAAGTAGGACAATATTGCCAACCCATTTAGACCGCTGAGCTTCTAGAGCCTCTTTTCTAAACATTTAACAAACCAACACAATATAAAAGCATAAAGGAAGAAAGTACCAATTTTTCAGGTACTTACTATTTTAAAGTAATCGATCAACTAATGGAGAACTAAATAATCGAGCTGGATCAAGTCGATTTAATACATTCTTCACTTCAGCAAGTGTTAAATTCTGTGGCTGATTCACTGCATGAACATATGGAATTTCTTGGTTTAAATACCAATCATTTGCCCAAGCTTTTTCTTGCGTATAACCCCAACCTTTTGACCATTCTGGTCGGATTAAGCTATCTCCGCGATAATGCTGGTGCATCCATTGTTCAGTTTCTGTATAAAACTCCGCTGCATACTGCGTACCAGGCAACGTTAAGATGTCAAACCATACTGCACAATCCCACTCAGGATGATCTGGACATGGTTTAATTGCTGATAATGCTGCTGTTTTAGCGTTAGGAACAATCGAATCAGTCGCATGATCTAACCCAGTAACACGAATTTCCACCGGTCCATTCATTGGATATCGGTTTAAAGAGCGATATGCATCTACACGTTGTTGATAGTTTTCACAGAAATCATGAATTACTTTTTGAACATTTTGGCGTGAGGTAAGAACAGCATAACCATTTGCTGTTACACGTAATGTAGTTGGTTTTACATAAAGTAATAGATTTTTAGAAGCACCCCATAAATCGTAAGTTTGGCTGGTCAGCAGACCACCAGTCAACCAAGTAGATGTCCCAGATAAAGGAGAGCCTTGTAAACCTAATTGCGAAATACGAAATTGAAGTTGACCAAAAGTTGGGGTTAAGTAGCCTTGTCCTGCAATAACGATATCATGAATCAAATCAGTAACAGGCTTCGGTACATTATCAGAGAACCAATAATTAAATGGGTCTCTAGTAATTCGAGAACTTACTGGCCTACTCTCTGTAACCGTCCAAACTTTAACCCAAGGATAATCTGTAAATGGGAACCAAATCGCTTCCACACGACCAGATTTATCTAAGAAAGAGGAAAATGTTTTACCCGCTGTAGGATATGCTGCAAATAGTTCTTTATAATGAATATTTGTCAAACTTTCACAGCGTAGATTTTGATTTTTGGAGCTTTGCAATTGTACTGATAAAATAAATGCTCGACCTAGATGTACTAATAAGGCACTAATATCTTCATGATCACGATAAAAAACTTTTGGGATATATCTCTTTTTTTGAGGATCGAAAACTACCGCGGTAATTGAGGTAACCAAATTACTTATTGAACCGTAAGTTTGCCCTAGCTGGCGCTCTTCATTTAGAGCCGGAATACCTGTACCATGCCCATCAATCGCAAGTACCCCACCAATCGTCAAATCACCTGGTGCTGGTGTCGCTACAAAACCTAAGCCTTGACTCTCCATAACTTGGAGAACATCCTGCATTAAAGCACCTGCTTCAGCAGTGACGATACCACCCGAAGAGATATGAACACGTTTAATATGGGAAGCCATATCAACCAGTAAAACTCTAGAGTTATCGCCTTGAGGATCGATCATAATTGGCGACCAATTATGGGACATGCCTTTAGCCCTAATTTTATAATTGTTGTTATATGCCCAATTAATAACCAACAAAACTTCTACTTGTGTTTTTGGCGAACATGTCCAAACATCTTCTACAATTGACTCACCAGACCAGTTCTCATAGTGTTGCTTATATAATTCAACATTTGGAAAGTCTGGAAGACGTTCAGAAGTACTAAAGAAAAAAGCATTGCTTTTAGTGGTTGGAAACCAATTTACTACAGCTCCAGCTGCAGCAAGACCTGCCATTTTTTTGAGGAAATCACGTTTCCCATGATCAATATTTGTAAGGTTTTCGCTCATTTTATTCACTTTTTTTTTAAATTTTGCTGTTACCAAAGCCCAATACACTTAAAAGAAAGGAATGACGAATCATTCCTTTCTTAATTATTAGGTTAAAATTGTCGGAAGAAGTGTATATAGACCTTCTGAGTCCTCTTTTTCATAATGGTTTTGAGTTTCTGCAACATCTCCTCCTAAGGCTTGACCAGCAGCAATACCAACTTTAGAAGCTACATAACCTGTAGTATCTGCTAATTGATGTACTAAACCCAAACCAACAGCGCTGAATACAACACCAACTGAAGAGATAAGCGGAGTATTTAAAAATTGATTACCAGCATTCACTGCATTAATGATTGAGTCACCAAGCAAAGTACCAGCACCAGAAACTTGCTCGATTTCTTCAAGATTTAATTCTTTTAAGCTCATAATTTTCACCTTTATTTAATTGAATAGTTCATGAAAAGAACCCAGTTATCTGGATTCGTATTCAATCATACATTGAAAAAATGCATATTCAATTACAAAATAATGAAAAAATGATAAATACGTCACATTTTTTATTTATCAAAAATTATAGTAATTAATAAGTGCTAGTGCCCATCGGTAAGTTTTCGATTTTAAAAAATTCATTAAAAACTGATTAATTGTTTATATTGCTGAAGCTCATCCAATGAATTGATGCTATGAAAAAATAAATTTTGTTTTTGAAATATGGCAGTTTGTGCATGTAAAAGTTTAAAGCACTCTTTCAAACTTAATCTTTGTTTTTCAATTTGCTTTGTTATGGTGATTAGGCTTTCACGCTTTAACAAACAGAATGGGTACAGGACATCTCCATTAATTGAAACATACGCTGCCTGAGCCTGTTTGTTTTTCCGAAGTGCACCATGTAATTTCGCAACGACTTGCGTTGGTATATAGGTTACATCACAAGGAATAAACAAAATATAGTCTGCTTCTACATTTGACCATGCACTTTTCATCCCCATAAGTGGGCCTAAAAAACCTCCTACATCATCTTGATAACATCGAATGTCTGGCACAATACTTTGATAGATTGAATAGTCACGATGACTATTGACCCAAACTTCAGAAACTGACGATCTTAATTTCTGATGAATTTTAAGAAGTTGGGGTTCACCATCAAATTGCTGCAACAACTTATTTAAACCATTCATACGACGGGCTTGTCCACCCGCCAGAATAACCAGATCAGTTACGGGATACCCCTTATTCATACTTCCACCTCCTGTTGGCAAGCTTTAATCAAGCCACGGATTTCAGGTAAACATGAACCACAGTTACCACCTGCTTTTAAACAAGCCGTCACTTGCTTTTCATGAGTAATATTTTGAGTTTTGATTGCATCTATAATTTTGTTCTTACCTACTTTAAAACAACTACACACTAACGGCCCATCATTATTAGTAGCTGACATTGGCATGCCCGCTAGCAAAGCTTTGCGGTGCAAGGCACTTAAACGTTCGCGTTTAAACAGACTAGCCACCCAATCACGGTCTGGCAATAAATCTGGGGGTGCAATATATAAGCTTGCAATTACAATGCCATCTTTCAAAATAACGCTATGGCTCAGTTGTGAAGAGATATCTTCAATACTTAACCATTCAAAAGTTTCATCGGCAAATGGCAAGAAATTTTTCAGGTTCTTTTGAGTATCATGAAAAGTTTGGCGGTCTGCAAGTTCATAACGGTTGGTTTTGACCATTTTGACCTTAGTCCACCATGCACAGTGATGTAGCGAATCTTGCACAAGTGAATCATAGCCTTCACGAACATAGAGCACGCCTTGCCAAGTCGTATAAAATGGCTGAATGGTGACAGGTGTATGCTTAAATTCAGGCTCACCCGAAATTGCATCGACTTCTGGGTTAACGACTTTACCAATACGAGCATCGGAGGCAACTTGTTCTGTCCAGTGAATTGGTGCAAAAATT
This sequence comes from Acinetobacter lactucae, assembly GCF_013344765.1. Classification (GTDB taxonomy): domain Bacteria; phylum Pseudomonadota; class Gammaproteobacteria; order Pseudomonadales; family Moraxellaceae; genus Acinetobacter; species Acinetobacter lactucae_A. Next base: position 8,773 of record NZ_JABVBF010000073.1, on the reverse strand, counting down.
TGCCCACGACGAACACCTGATGAGAATGTCACGCGTAGCACACAACTACCCCATTTCGAACGAACTTCTACCAAGCCTTGATCACGTACACCAAACTTTAGCGCATCACTCGGATGAATCTCGCAGAATGGCTCAGCGCGATGGCTGGTCAAATTTGGTGACAAACCAGTACGCGTCATGGTGTGCCATTGGTCACGAATACGTCCAGTGTTTAAAATGAGCGGATAATCGTCTGAAACCGCATGAACTGGACCAATTGCAACAGTTGGAATCAATTTCGCCTTGGCATTTTTATGACTAAACTGTCCGTTGCCAAACAATTGTTGCACGGCTTTAGCGTCTTGGTTTTTATTCCACACTGGCCATTGAATGGGTTGTAGAGCATCGTATTCATCAGCATTCAAATTCATTAACCCTTTCAGGTTGAAATAACGAAAATTATTACTTTCTGCGCGAGCATCTATGTCAGCATTGTCTTGTGCAGATAACGCTGCATGCTCATTGAAAATATCAACAGCACTCGCGAAATCAAAACCTTTAAAGCCCAATTTTTTCGCAACTTGACTCACCGACCACCAGTCTGCTTTTGCTTCACCCGGTGCAGGTAAAAATGCGCGCTGACGTGAAATACGACGCTCAGAGTTAGTAACGGTTCCATCTTTTTCACCCCAACCTAAAGCTGGAAGCAAAACATCGGCATAAGCAGTAGTATCCGTATCTGCACAGATATCTGACACGACAACTAACTCGCACTTCTCTAATGCACGTTTAACTTGATCGGCATCTGGCAGACTTACGACTGGATTTGTCGCCATAATCCAGAGGGCTTTAATTTTTCCAGCTTCAACTGCACGGAACAAATCAACTGCTTTTAGGCCAGCTTGAGTCGCAATAAATGGGCTGTCCCAAAAGGTTTGCACTACTTTTTGGTGTAATGGATTATCTAAATCCATATGTGCCGCCAGCATATTGGCTAGGCCACCCACTTCTCGGCCACCCATCGCATTTGGCTGACCTGTCATTGAAAATGGCGCAGCACCGAGCTTACCAATTTTTCCAGTCAATAAATGACAGTTAATAATACTGTTGGCTTTATTTACACCCTGACTTGATTGATTCACACCCATTGAAAATAGAGTGATGACTTTTTCAGTCTGCGCAAACTTCTCAAAGAATTGCTGTAATTTGTCTAAAGAAATACCACTACGTTTTGCCACATATTCGATATCAGTTTCTGGCTGGCTGCTTGCCAAAGCCTCTTCCAGACCTTCGGTATAGACGTCGACAAAGTCCTGATCGGCATGACCATTTTGATATAAATATTGAAATAAGCCATTAAATAAAGCGACATCTTGACCCGGTAAAATCGGTAAATGTAAATCCGCTTGTTCACAGGTACTGGTAAAACGTGGGTCAATCACCACCACAAACATATTTGGATTTTGGCTTTTAGCCTGCATAATGCGCTGATACAGTACAGGATGGCACCACGCGGTATTAGAACCAACCAATACCACCATGTCGGCATGTTCAAAATCTTCATAACTTGCTGGGACAATATCTTCACCAAAGCTACGTTTATGACCCGCAACAGCCGATGACATGCAAAGGCGTGAGTTAGTATCGATATTTGCCGTACCCAAATAGCCTTTTACAAACTTGTTCACCACATAATAGTCTTCAGTCAAAAGCTGACCTGAAACATAAAATGCAATGCTGTCACGACCATATTGATCGATACAAGATTGGAACTTATCAGCAATGTTATTGATTGCCGCATCCCATGTCGTTACCATCCGATCAGCTTTTCGTCCCATCATCGGTTGTAAAACACGTGTTTCTAACCCCAAAGTATCCGCCAAGCGGCTACCCTTAATACATAAGCGTCCAAAGTTGGAAGGATGCTTAGCATCCCCCTCAACTTGTACCAGAGGTCCTTGAGGTTTTTGCTGAACGTGTACACTGACACCGCATCCTACCCCACAATATGGACATGTTGTTTTAGTTGTTTTTGGCACATGATCGGAGCTATCGATTTCAACACTTGGAATACTATTCATAACTGCTCCTTTCCTTATTTAGCCTGCATTTTTTAATGCAAAATCTCGACCAAATAACAGTTTATTTCTAAATGAAGAAACAGGTGTTTGGTCTGCAATTAACTCTGCATACCACATGCCATCTTCAGTATCGCCAAACAATACTGCACCGATTACTCGATCGCTTTGAATGATAATACGCTTATAAATCTGACGTTTTTCATCGTTTAAAATAATGTCTTCATAATCATCTTTAGGCTCAAAATTGCCCGCAGAGAATACATCGACACCACTGACTTTTAACTGAGTCGGTACAGTTGGTGCTTTAAAAGTTAAGCTGCCGTGTTCAGCCAAATGGGTCGCGCAAATAAAAGCTTGACCCCATAGTGGCTCAACCAAACCAAAAGTTTGACCACGGTGCTCAATACATTCACCCACCGCATAAATACTTGGGTCAAACGTTTGCATGGTGTCATTCACCAGCACACCGCGGTTACAACGTAAACCGGCACTTTGCGCCAAGCTAATATTTGGACGAATACCCACCGCAAACACCACAAGGTCAGCTTCTAAAACTGTGCCATCTTTCAAACGGATTTGCTTCACATGACCTTTTTCATCACCAATTAACGCTTCGGTATTCGCTTCGGTAATGATTTGAATGCCTTTTTGCTCAATGCTATGACGAAGTAATTGACTCGCACGACCATCAAGTTGACGTTCCATAATACGGTCCATCAAATGCAGCACAGTCACATTCATACCGCGTTGTTTTAGCCCGTACGCCGCTTCTAAACCGAGTAAACCGCCACCAATCACTACTGCATTGGTTTTTGAACCGCAGTATTCAATCATAGTGTTAACGTCATAAATATCACGGAAAGTTAGAACACCCTCTAAATCGACACCTTGAACTGGGGGAATAAACGGAGCCGAGCCTGTTGCCAAGATCAAACGATCATAATCAACAGTTTGCCCTTTTTCGGTGTAAACTACTTTACGCGGACGATCAATTTTTACGGCCTTATCACCCGCAATAAATTTGATGCCTTTCTCGTCATACCACTTTGGTGGATGTAGCATGATATCTTCAATGGTTTTTTCACCCGATAAAACCGGAGATAACATGATACGGTTATAGTTCCCCCAAGGTTCTTCACCAACTACTGTAACTTCATAACGGTCTGGGGCCATATCAAGTAAATCTTCTAGACAACGCATACCTGCCAAGCCATTTCCAATCAGGACCAGTTTAAGTTTGTCTTGAGACACACCTGTATTGGTAATATAAGTTTTTTGCGGCACTGCATTGATCCAAACACGACCATCAACAATTTTGCTTGGATAAACTGAAAGCTTTTGGTCTTTATCTTCTAAACAACGGCCCGTCGCTAAACTAAAATGTTGTTTATAGATTGGCGATGCAATGACACGTTCGCCTTGCAAATCGCCAATAATCCCGCGGCTCATCACATTCGCTTGGCTAAACGGATCTTTATTACTCAATACATAAACACGTTTTTCATGCCCCACACGGAAGATTGCAACCGCTTGACCGCCCACTAACGCTCCCGCACCAGTGTTTGGGGTTAAATCATCAAGTGCACACACATCAATCCATTGATCATCAGGAAGCATATTTTTGTCTTGTACAATATTCATATAAGTTCTCCTTTATGCTTCAACCATTGGAATACGGTCTTCTGAACGTTCAGCGTCAGTTAATGGACGAATTTGACCACGTTCAGTTGTAAATTGAATGTGTGGATCGGCCTGTTCACTTGCATCTGCATTAATATAAGTTTGGAAGCGTTTACGTACTTCAGGATTTTCTACCGCAGTACGCCACTCGTCTTGGTATGTGCCAATAATGTGTTCCATACGGCGCTCAAGCTCAGCAGCTAAACCAAGAGAGTCATCTACAACAACAGATTTAAGGTAATCTAGGCCACCTTCCATGTTGTCACGCCATACACTGGTACGTTGTAAACGGTCTGCGGTTTGAATGTAGAACATATAGAAACGGTCGATATAACGGATAAGCGTTGCTTTATCGAGGTCAGACGCAAGTAACTCTGCATGACGTGGTTTCATACCACCGTTACCACAAACATAAAGGTTCCAACCTTTTTCAGTCGCAATAATACCAACGTCTTTGCCTTGCGCTTCTGCACACTCACGTGTACATCCAGACACAGCCATTTTTAATTTATGTGGTGAACGTAAACCTTTGTAGCGGTTTTCAAGTTCGATCGCCAAACCAACCGAGTTGTCTACCCCGTAACGGCACCATGTGCTACCTACACATGATTTCACGGTACGTAATGACTTACCGTAAGCATGACCAGACTCAAAACCAGCAGCATTCAACTCTTCCCAAATGAATGGAAGCTCGTGAACTTGTGCACCGAACATGTCAACGCGTTGACCACCTGTAATTTTGGTATACAGGTTATATTTTTTCGCGATTTGACCAATCGCAATTAAACCATCTGGAGTCACCTCACCACCAGCCATACGCGGTACAACTGAGTAAGAGCCGTCTTTTTGGATATTACCTAAGTAGTAGTCGTTACTGTCTTGTAGACCAGCATGGCTTGGTTCAAGTACAAAATCATTCCAGCAAGAAGCCAAGATATTTGCCGCAGCAGGTTTACAAATATCACAACCTAGACCATGACCGTGTTGATGAATTAAGTCATCAAATGTTTTGATTTCATTCACACGAACCAAGTGATACAACTCTTGACGCGAGTAAGGGAAGTGTTCGCAAATGTGGTTATTTACAGTCACACCTTGACGTTGTAACTCTGACTTTAAAACTTGAGTCACTAATGGTGCACAACCACCACATGCTGTTGCTGCTTTGGTGCATTTCTTTAATGCACCTAAAGAGGTCGAACCATCACTAATCGCTTGGCAGATGTCCGCTTTTGAGACGTTGTTACATGAACAGATCGTTGCACTATCAGGCAGTAAATCTACACCACTACCACCCGACTTACCTGCTGATTGTTCAAAGCCCGGCATGATCAAGCTTTCAGGAACTTCCGGTAAAGCCAGACCATTTAACATCATTTGTAAAAGGTCGTTATATTCTTTGGCATCACCTACCAAAACCGCACCAAGCAATTTAGTTTTGTCGGCATTTACAACAATCTTTTTATAAACTAGCGCATGCTCATCTGCATAGAAATAGCTTAATGCACCCGGCGTCATAGCATGCGCATCACCTACAGAGGCGACATCCACACCCATTAATTTCAACTTGGTGCTCATGTCTGCGCCAGCGAAGCAATTACACTCTTCATCTAGAATGTGTTTTGCTGCAATACGTGCCATGTCATAGCCCGGTGCAACCAAACCATAAATTTTGTTTTGCCAAAGCGCACACTCACCAATGGCATAAACATTGGTATCTGATGTTTGGCAGTAATCATTAATCACAATACCGCCACGCTCACCAATCGCAAGTCCACTGTTACGGGCAAGCTCATCACGTGGACGAATGCCGGCAGAGAATAAAATGACATCTGCTTCAAGTTCACTACCATCTGCAAATTTCATTACATGCGTAGTGCTGACGCCCGATTCAATAGATTGAGTCGCTTTTTGTGTATGAACTTTTACACCAAGGTCTTCAATTTTACGGCGTAAAACTTTACCGCCCAAGTCATCAATTTGAACTGCCATTAAACGTGGTGCAAACTCAACAACATGTGTTTCTAGATCTAAATCACGCAACGCTTTGGCTGCCTCAAGACCAAGTAAGCCACCACCAATCACTACACCTGTTTTTGCATTAAGACTTGCTGCACGAATCGCGTCTAAGTCTTCAATCGTACGGTAAACAAAACAGTTTTCACGGTCATTACCCGGAATTGGTGGAACAAATGCATACGAACCAGTTGCCAACACTAATTTATCATAGCTAATCACATCACCATGGTTGGTGGTGACTGTTTGTGCTGCTGTATCAATTGCCGTTGCTTTAGTATTAAGACGTAAATCAATGCCATGGGCATCAGCAAAGTCAAAACGCGCTAAAGATAAATCTTTTGCCGATTTGCCCGAAAAATATTCAGTCAAATGTACACGGTCATACGCGATACGAGGCTCTTCCGCGAGAATCGTGATTTCCAGTTCATTATCTGCTTTTTCTAAAATGGCTTCGATGAATTTGTGGCCCACCATACCATGACCAATCATTACCAATTTCATAGTGTTTCTCCTCAAATCACGTTGCTTTTAAGCTGCGTTCTTGCGTTCTCAAATAGACGTTGTTCTTTTGCCTTGTGCTCTACTGAGAAGCGAATCAACATCACCCAGCATTTAGCTGCTTGAAACCAATTTTTTCCACTCGTTGACGACGCCCAATGCGCAGCAAAGTCATAAAAAGAAATAAAAAAAGCGAGCCCCCTCATAGAGAAGGCTCGCATCGCTGGAACTGAAAATATAAATAATTCAGATGTAACTTTTTTATGCAATAAAAATAAAGACATGACCTTCACTCCGACTGAACGTAACTTCTTTGTGTGTGCAGTTGCACTCACAAACTCGATCAGAACGGACATCGTTGGCCGTCTTTAAAACTCATGGTCGTCTTCGACCTGTAATTAAGTAAGCACTTTGCATGCCAACATTTAAAAAACTTAACAAGATAAAACTTTTCATCTTTAATTTCATATAGATAACAATTTTCGATGTATTTATAAAGAATTAAGTCTTATTTTTCCTGCTCTATCACTGCACACTTATATGGTTGAAATAAAAATACGCCTTGCTACAAAATGAATCGTATTTTTGCACCAAGATTGATCAGACCCATGCTTTAGCATGCTAAAGTGCCACTAAATCTTGATTTTTTCTTTAGTTTTCGATGGCACTAATCTTGCTTAAAAAACTGATAACAAAAAACGCGTCGAATTGGCGCATTTTCTTAGCCTGATTTTCTGAACTTTATGCCAAAACTTAAAATAGCCCTTATTGATGATGATCATGCCCGAGCTGACTATATAAGAAAAAGTTTGCTTGAAAATGATTTTGAAGTGGTCGCTTGCCTTACTTTGGATCACTTGAATATCTTTCGGCTTGAACATTTGCAAGCTGATGTAATCTTGCTTGATATGGACCATCCTCACCGTGACATTATTGAAAGCTGTGTCAGTAGCTATGACCTACCAACCGTTCTGTTCACAAAAAATTCAGATAAAGACACAATCAAACAAGCCATAGATGCGGGAGTAACAGCTTATATTGTTGATGGCATAGACCCTGCCCGCTTACATACCATTTTAGAAATCTCCATTGAGCAATATAAAAAACACAAAAAGCTCGAAGGAGATTTAAAAGATGCTCAAACTAAACTCGCTGATCGTAAAGATGTTGAAAAAGCCAAAGTTTTACTTATGCAACTCCATGGCCTTCCTGAAGATACAGCATTCCAGCTGCTCAGAAAAAATGCCATGAGCCACCGTATCACGATTGGAGAAATGGCGCGGCGTTTACTTGACGCCCAAAAATTACTTGGCAATCAACTAAAGGATGAATAAATGAGCACATTAGAAAAGACTCAATTACAACTCGGCTATATTCCTTTGCTTGATTGTCTTGCATTACTTTGGGCAAAACAAAGAGGTTTCTTTGAAGAACAAGGTTTAGATGTCACTTTAGTTAAAGAAGCATCTTGGGCAAGTCTGCGCGACCGCCTTGCTTTTGGTTTATTAGATGCAGCTCACTGCTTGTCTGCAATGTTACCTGCGGCCGCAGTAGGATCAGATCAAATTGGTATGCCACTACAAACCTCGCTAGTTTTGAGTGAAAATCGTGCATTTATCAGCTTAAGCCAAAAATTAACACATCAACTTAAACTTCAAGAAAATGATACAGCTCAAGTAACGGCACAAAAAGTGGTGCATTACATTGAACAAGGTCATTCCCTTTCTTTAGCACATGTGTTTAAGCACTCCATTCATCATTATTGTTTAAGAGAATGGTTAGCTTTAGCAAACCCTGAACTCGCTCAATCGATTCAGCTCAAAACCTTACCACCACCTTATATGGTCGAAGCACTAGATAAGCATGTGATTGATGGTTTCTGTGTCGGAGAACCTTGGAATACTCAGGGCGAGCTTCTTGGTTTAAGTAAAATGATTTGCTCAAGCCAGAACATTATTCCACCTGTGGCTGACAAGGTTTTAGCCGTAACGCAAGAATGGGCTGAACAGCATCCACAAACATTAGTTGCGCTCACCACCGCAATTATGAAAGCTCAGAAAGAGCTTGGTGAATTAGAAGATTTTGCCCCAATTTTAAAATTATTGGTCGAGTCTGGAATTGTACGTTTTCATTGCTCAGAAGAAGTTCATGTCGATAAATATTATATGATTCAGGATATTGTTCGTCATTTAGTAAAAGAAAGTGCTCTTCCAAAAGTAGAAGACTTTTATTGGCTCTTTCAGCAAATGCAGAAGTGGGATGACCTTCAGTTAGACCAAACGCAAATCAATGCACTGGGTCATAAATGCATTAATCTTATGGCTTATGAACAAGCTAAGCAGCTTAATTTCGTCTAACACGCCCTATCAATCAACAAAAAAAAGCTGTCTTTTATGAGAAAGACAGCTTGAAAGACCCATAAGACAAAATGCGAAACACGCATTACTATACTTTTTGGACTCAATTGATCCATTTAAAATATAGCGCTTATGGACATGATCATATCTATCTAAACG
>NZ_JABVBF010000072.1 GCF_013344765.1 Acinetobacter lactucae | reverse complement strand
CAAATTCTGCGGTAACTCCAAAGGCTCGATAGGCCTTAGAAATAAAAAATAATCCAAGTTTGAAAAATATTTCAAGTAAGGATAAGTATGAAATTAAATTTTGATAAGTAGATATACCATGAATAATTTTCAATTTAGCGATGATCAAGTTGACTATATGTTAAATTTTCAAGAAGCTAAGTATCATCATTTAGGATGGTTATGGGATGCAATTGACAGCTTAGAACGGAATATCGGCTTATCCGTAAGTTTAATAAATAATTTTGCTTTGAAAAAAGAATTTTTTTTCAATATGTTGAGGAAGTTAATTTTAGAAAATAAACTAAAATTAGCTAGAAACAATAAAATATTAGATGATGAAATTTCAGGTATTTTATCTGAATTTAGCTTAATTTTTCCTATATCTGAGGAGTCTTGTGAAGGTCTTGGTGGTGTACATGCGTGGTTTATGCTTAACAGTGATGAGTATTGCCCTTTTTGGTCAGTCTGGGTAGATATAGATGAAAATGGTAATGAAAAATTGTGGTGGGCAGAATAAAAGTAAGTCTAAATAGAAGAAAGTTTTCTTTTTTTAACGTCCAACCCGCTTCTCAAGCATATCCATAAAGGTTTTTAAAATAATATTATGGTTTTTGCCTTTGTGAGTAATTAAGCAAATAGGCGTGCTGTAGTGCATTTTTTCTTTTGAAACAGCTTGCATAAAACCATCTTCAACCCATTTTTTTGCATAGTGGTCGGGTAAAAAGCCCAAGAATTTTCCAGTTAAAATCAGAAATGCAATTCCTTCTCGATCACTTGCTGTCGCTTTACAATCTAAAAGCTGGTGCAACTTTGCTGCTTCTGGTGTGATCGCATAATTGGGAAGCACAGCTTGCCATTTTTTTAATTCATCTAAATCCATCTTGCTACATTTGCCAAACAAGGGATGGTTTTTACCGCAATACAAAAATGAACTTTCGCTATATAAATCAAAATAGTCTAGGCCAGACAGCGGAGTCACAAGGGGAATTGCTCCTGCATGTAAACGGTTGTCTAGCACACGGCATTCAATATCTGAAAGGGTGCTCATGCTAATGTTAATAATCACTTCAGAATGTTCTTCGGCAAGTTGTGCCAGCGTATTGGTAATGTAGGCACTTGGCATGGTCACGAGGTTATTAATAATACCTATATTAAACTCACCCTTTAGACGATTATGCATTTGATTGACTTTAGAGCGAAAGTCTTCGATAGAAGCAGTGAGCACTTCTATATATTCTAAAATTTCCCGTCCTTCATCAGTTAATGCAAACCCTGCGCGGCCACGTTGGCATAACCGAATGCCCAAACGATTTTCTAAATCGCTCATATGCAAACTAATTGCAGAGCGGCTAATGCCAAGAATACTTTCGGCAGACGTAAAGCTGTGACAGTCACAAACCGTTTTAAATACTTTAAGTAATTTAATATCAAAATCAGTGACTTGATTTAATTTTTTAGGTTTCATTTAGTTTTGTTTTTTTAAATCTAAACTCAAGATAATTTGAATTTATCAAAACTATGTCGCTCTGTACACTCAAAAAATAGCCTCAAAACAAGAAGAGTGATTATGTTTGATATCGACAAATTAACTGATGGTGATTCTGCATCGGAAACCGTTCAATCAAATGCTCAGATGAGCTTAAATTATCAAGCGCATTGGATGCCATTTTCCGCAAATCGTAATTTCCATAAAGATCCACGCATGATTGTTGGTGCTAAAGGATCTTATTTAATTGATAGTGCAGGCCGTGAAGTCTACGACTCATTATCAGGTCTGTGGACTTGCGGTGCAGGGCATACACTTCCTGAAATTCAGCAAGCCGTGAGTACTCAGTTGGCAAAGCTGGATTACTCTCCAGCATTTCAGTTTGGTCATCCATTATCGTTTCAATTGGCTGAACGAATTATTCAACATATGCCTGAAAAATTGCAGCATGTGTTCTTTACCGACTCAGGTTCAGAGTCTGCCGACACCGCAATTAAAATGGCGCGTGCCTATTGGCGAATTAAAGGCAAACCAAGCAAAACCAAGTTGATTGGTCGCGCACGTGGCTACCATGGTGTAAACGTTGCGGGAACAAGCCTAGGTGGTATCGGTGGCAACCGAAAAATGTTTGGTCAGCTTATGGATGTAGACCACTTACCACATACTTTACAGCCCGATTTAAGTTTTACCAAAGGCTGTGCTGAAACTGGTGGTGTAGAGCTTGCCAATGAAATGCTTAAGTTAATTGAGCTACATGATGCTTCGAATATTGCTGCCGTTATTGTAGAGCCTGTTTCTGGTTCGGCAGGATGCATTGTGCCGCCGACTGGTTATTTAAAACGCTTAAGAGAAATCTGTGATCAACACGATATCTTACTTATTTTTGACGAAGTCATTACTGGTTTTGGGCGAATGGGGAAATGGACGGCTTCAGAATATTTTGACGTGACACCAGATATTTTAAATTTTGCCAAACAAATTACTAACGGCGCTATTCCGCTGGGTGGCGTGGTGGCAAGCCATGAAATTTATGATGCCTTTATGCAGCAAGATTTACCTGAACATGCGGTTGAGTTTACCCATGGCTATACCTATTCGGCGCATCCAGTAGCTTGTGCGGCGGCCTTAGCAACACTAGATGTTTTAGAGAAGAAAAATTTAATTTATCAATCGGCTGCTTTAGCTCCAAGCTTTGAAAAACTTTTACATGAATTAAAAGGCGCTCCAAATATTATCGATATACGCAACTGTGGGCTGATTGGTGCTGTGCAATTGGCACCCCGTGATGGCGATGCGACGATTCGTGGTTTTGAAATTGGCATGCAGCTTTGGAAAGCGGGTTTCTATGTGCGTTTTGGCGGCGACACGCTTCAGTTTGGTCCAATGTTTAATAGCACGGAAGTAGAGTTGCAACGACTCATGGATGCTGTCGGTGAGGCAATTTACCAAGTCAAATAACACTGATCGACTTAGAACTTAATTGGAAAAGATGAATAGACACAAGGAATAAAGATGAACACTTTAGAGAACTTTGACAATAACACGGTTGCCAACACAGACACCGATTCAAGTCAGCAAACCGTTAAAGTGGTAGGGCATTTTATTGATGGTGGACTCGTCACTAAAACCACCAAGAAACAGCCTGTTTATAATCCTGCGACTGGTGAGAGTACTAAAGATGTTGCACTTGCAGACGCAGAGCTGGTCAACAAAGTGGTTCAAATTGCAGAGCAGGCTTTTCCAGCATGGCGTGATACACCAGTGATTAAACGTGCACGTGTCATGTTTAAATTTAAGCAATTACTCGAAGAAAATGCTGACAAGCTTTGTGAGCTCATTGGCGAAGAGCATGGAAAAATTTGCCATGATGCTAAAGGTGAATTACAACGTGGCATTGAAAATGTTGAATATGCATGTGGTGCGCCTGAGTTTTTAAAAGGCGAATATTCAAAAAATGTGGGCCCAGATATTGATTCGTGGAGTGAGTTCCAACCGCTAGGTGTGGTTGCAGGTATTACGCCTTTTAACTTCCCCGCAATGGTTCCATTGTGGATGTTCCCAATGGCGATTGTTTGCGGTAACTGTTTTATTTTAAAACCTTCAGAAAAAGCGCCTTCTGCTGCCTTATTTTTAGCGGAGCTTCTAAAACAAGCTGGATTGCCTGATGGTGTTTTTAGTGTTGTAAATGGTGATAAAGAGGCAGTTGATACATTGTTGCATCATCCTAAAATTCAAGCGGTTAGCTTTGTTGGGTCAACGCCTATTGCGGAGTACATATACCGCACGGCAACGGCGAGTGGTAAGCGCTGCCAAGCTTTAGGCGGAGCAAAGAACCATGCCATTATTATGCCTGATGCCGATATTGATAATGTCGTGACTTCTTTATTAGGTGCTGCATTTGGCTCATCTGGTGAACGTTGTATGGCGTTATCAGTCGCAGTTGCAATTGGCGATGAAGTTGCCGATGTGGTGATCGAAAAATTAAAACAAGAAATGAAGCAATTAAAGTTTGGGCACTATGCAGATGAGCGTAATGACTTCGGACCGCTCATTACGCAAGCACATAAAGATAAGGTTCAAGCTTTTATTCAAAGTGCAGAGCAACAAGGTGCTAAAATTGTTGTTGATGGTCGTGATGCAAAACCGGCAGGTTATGAAAAAGGTTTTTTTGTCGGGCCAACTTTAATTGATCAAGTTTCACCAGACATGACAAGTTACCAGCAAGAAATATTTGGCCCTGTTTTACAGGTCATTCGTGTACAAACCATGCAAGATGCAATGCAACTCATTAATGACCATGAATATGGTAATGGAACATGTATTTACACTCGTGATGGCGAGGCTGCACGTTATTTTACGACCAATATTCAAGTCGGTATGGTTGGGGTCAATGTGCCATTGCCTGTACCAGTTGCATATCATAGCTTTGGTGGTTGGAAGCGTTCATTATTCGGTGATTTATATGCGTATGGCCCAGATGGTGTGCGTTTTTATACGCGCCGTAAAACCATTACCCAACGTTGGCCTTCAACGCAAGTTCGTGAAGCCAAACAATTTGCTATGCCTACATTAAATTAATCAATAAAAAGGGAAAACTCTGATTTTCCCTTTTTTGTTTCGTACAAGTTGGAGAAGTACATTTTTTAAGACGGTTTTAAAATCAGTTTGTCAATTTGAAGGAATCGAATATGAACAATGATAAAACAATAAAATTAAGTGAAGGACTTTCTAATCGACATGTCACCATGATTAGTATTGGTGGTGTTATTGGCGCAGGTTTATTTGTAGGCTCTTCTGCGGCAATTGCTAAAGCAGGACCTGCTGCCGTACTCGCTTATATAATTACAAGTATTTTAGTTTTTTTGGTCATGCGCATGCTGGGAGAAATGGCGGTAGCGCAACCCGATACAGGTTCATTTTCTACATATGCCCGTAAAGCCATCGGTCCTTGGGCTGGGTTTACCATTGGATGGTTATATTGGTGGTTCTGGGTGTTGGTGATTCCCATTGAAGCCATTGCTGGAGCTGAAATTTTACACGCTTGGTTTCCGCAAATTTCTAGTGCTGTTTATGCGTTTGCCTTTATTATTTTACTCAGTCTAGCTAACTTTTTTAGTACCAAAAGCTTTGGTGAATTTGAGTTTTGGTTTGCACTCATTAAAGTTATTGCGATTGTAGTGTTTATTATCATTGGAGCAATGGCTGTATTTGGAATGTGGCCTTTAGCAACAAATGTCAGTGGCGTTGGTAACCTATTTTCAAATGGTGGTTTTATGCCACACGGAATGGGCGGTGTTTTATCAGCCATTTTAATCTCAGCATTTTCATTTTTTGGAATAGAAATTCTTTCTATTGCAGCGGCCGAATCTAAAAATCCAGAAGAAAAAATTAAACGTGCAACCAATTTGGTGCTTTACCGAATTATTTTATTCTTTGTAGTTTCGATTTTTCTTGCGGTTGCTTTGGTCGATTGGCGTTCGCCAGACTTACAAAAATTTGGCACCTTTCAGTTTGTATTAATGAGTCTGAATGTTCCCGAGACTAAACTCATTATGGACACGGTTGTTTTTATTGCGGTTGCAAGCTGTATGAATGCCGCAGTTTATACCTCGTCTCGAATGTTATTTGCCTTAGGTATACGTCAGGAAGCACCGAGTGTTGTGACAAAAATTAATAGAGCAGGTGTACCGACTTCTGCTGTGTTTTTGTCTACTTTGATTGGTGTGGTCTGCTGTGCGGTCAACTATATGTTTCCTGGGCAAGTCTTTGGGTTCTTGTTATCCACTACAGGTTCAATCGCATTACTGGTTTACCTAGTGATCGCATTTTCACAACTACGTTTAAGACATAAATTGGAAAAAGAAAGAGCAGCAATATCTTTTAAAATGTGGTTGTTCCCGTGGTTAACGTGGTTTGTAATTTTAGTGATTATGACTGTTTTAGGTTATATGTTCTTGTCACCAGCCTATAGTTATGAAACCACTTTATCTTTAGGCGTCACTTTATTGGTGGTCATTTGCGGGTTGTTTGTCACGCGAAAGCGTAAAGCAACCAGATCGGTTGCCATGAATTTAGATTAATTAAAAAAGCGTTTATAAAGACTTTGTGTAGTGAAATTTTATTCATCTATGCAAAGTCTTTTTATTTTTATTAGACTTTTAATGGTGTCTGTTTAAATATTCTATTCAGAAAAAAGCTCAAAACATACTCTTCTTAACCATTGGTTGCTTGGTGTCTGATGAACTCGTGCATGCCAATGCTGCTTTACACTATAAGTTGGAAAATGATAAGGCGGTTCTAAAACTTTTAAACCACCTCTGACTAAAAGCACCTGACTTAAATAATGAGGAATGGTCGCAATCGCGTCTGTGTCTTGAACAACCAAGCCAACTCCTAAATAGCTTGGCAAACGAACCAGGATATTTCGGTTTACTCCCAGTTTTTGTAACTCATGCTCCAGCACATAGTGTCCACCAGTTGCAAAAATATCGACATGTAACTCTTGGCGAAATTCTTGGTCTGAAAGGGTGGTGCCTGTAAGCCTTGGGTGTTCTTTACTGGCAATGCAAATATAACGTTGTTGGAAAAGCGTTTGCTGATAAAAACCTGCTTCAAGCTGAGGCAAAAAACCAATAGCCAAATCAATATCACCGTTTGACATCATTACTGGTGTATTGGCATCAATTGGGACAATTTCTAGGCGAATATTGGGGGCATGGGCACGTAAATAATTGATCAGTTTAGGTAATAAAACAAGATGACTAATATCAGTCATGCTGATTTTAAATTGATAATTTGAAGTCTGTGGGTCAAATTCAATATTGTAGTTTTGAACCAGTTTTAGTCGATTCAAAATTTCTACAACCAGCGGATATATTTGTTTAGATAACTCAGTAGGTTGCATCTTATTTTCAATACGGACAAAAAGTGGGTCTTGAAAATGCTCACGTAATTTATTTAACGCAATACTTAAAGTCGGTTGTCCAATTTCAAGCTGTTCGGCAGCTTTAGACACACTGCTATGTTTATAAATTTCAAAGAAAATTTGTAAAAGCCGAGTATCAAGATCAAACACTTTAACTTCCTTGTATTGATTTTATCAATACAGACTATTGCTTTTTGTGCATGGATTCAACAATTTTCGATTGCTACATTGATGATCAAGGAAGAATAGGTCGTAAAAGTACAAAGCATTCTTGTACAAATTGGCCTTAAATAGAGGATCTGAAATGGAACAGTTAGCAACGTTAGATGACTTGCCAAAACGTTATCTTGGTCAACTTGAAGAATCAAATTTAGTCCCTTTATGGCCAAGTTTACGCAATGTATTGCCCCCGCATAAACCGATGCCGCAAACCGTAGCCACCGCTTGGTATTTTCAGAATATTAAACCTTTATTGCTCGAAGCAGGTGAGTTAACACCGATTGAAAAAGCTGAACGCCGTGTATTGGTGTTAGCCAATCCCGGACATGGTTTGGAAAATATGAAAGCCAGTTCGGTCATGTATCTTGGCATGCAGCTTTTATTGCCAAAAGAGTGGGCGCCATCACATCGACATACCCCAAATGCAGTGCGTCTGATTGTTGAAGGTGAAGGTGCTTATACGACGGTTGAAGGTCAAAAATGCATGATGGAGCATGGGGATTTAATCCTTACGCCATCAGGGCTTTGGCATGAACATGGACATGATGGCGATGAGCCTGTCATTTGGTTAGATGTGCTGGATTTACCTTTGGTTTATTACATGGAAGCTTCTTATGTACAACCGGGTGAAATCCAAAAAGTGACCAGTGCTGGAAATGCCCATCATTATGGAACGGGTATTGTACCAACTGCACATTTTAACCGTGAAAATGCCTCGTATCCGATCATGCGCTACTCTTGGAAAGAAACCAAAAAAGTTTTGCACGCGCTTGCAGATGATAAAAACCATCAAGCCCCAATTCAGGTGACTTACATCAATCCTGAAACTGGCGATGACTGTCAAAATATTATTGGTTACTCAGCTTTAATGCTAAGACCAAATGAAATGCTACAGCTCCAACCGCGCTCTACTGCCCAAATTTTTCATGTGATTGACGGTCAGCTCCAAGTCAAAATTGATCAGAAAGATTTCAATTTAAATAAAGCTGATACAGCATGTGCACCATGTTTTTCTCATATTGATTTAATCAATACCTCAGATCAACCATGTTATTTGTTTATTGCAGATGAAGCGCCCTTACAACGGAAACTGGGTTTGTACTCTGTGCGTGAGCGCCAGTAAATAGGATATTTTATAAGGAAATAAATCATGTCAAATACTCAACAACCGATATTAATTGCTGGTGGCGGCATTGGCGGGTTTGCAGCTGCACTCGCTTTGGCAAAACAAGGTTTTAAAGTACAAGTTTTTGAACAAGCCCCTGAAATTGGTGAGATCGGTGCAGGTATTCAATTAGGCCCGAACGCATTTCATGCTTTTGATGCGCTAGGAATTGGTGAGATTGCTCGCAGTAAAGCGGTCTATACCGACTATATGGTCATGCATGATGCAATTGATGAATATCAAGTCGGTAAAATTCCAACCGATGAAAAATTCCGTGAACGTTTTGGTAACCCATATGCGGTGATTCACCGTGCTGATATTCATGGTTCATTGGTTGAAGGCGCAAAACAATACGGCCACTTAGAAATTATCACTAATTGTCATATTCAAAAAGTTGACCAAGATGATGCTGGCGTAACGATTACCGATCAAAATGGGAAACAATATCATGGTCAGGCACTTATCGGTGCGGACGGGGTTAAATCTGTTGTGCGTGACACCTATGTGGGTGACCCTGCATTGGTTACAGGTCATGTGGTTTATCGTGCTGTAGTACCTGAAAGCGAGTTTCCTGAAGACTTGAAATGGAATGCAGCCAGTATTTGGGTCGGACCAAATTGTCACCTTGTGCATTATCCACTACGCGGCGGAAAAGAATATAACGTTGTGGTGACGTTCCATAGCCGTGAGCAAGAGCTGTGGGGTGTAACCGACGGCTCTAAAGAAGAAGTACTGTCTTATTTTCAAGGAATTTGTCCGAAAGCTCGTCAATTGATTGAGTTACCTAAAAGCTGGCGCCGCTGGGCAACCGCAGACCGTGAACCGATTGAAACATGGACTTTTGGCCGTGTGACATTACTTGGCGATGCAGCACATCCAACCACGCAATATATGGCGCAAGGTGCATGTATGGCGATGGAAGACGCCGTAACTTTAGATGAAGCGTTACGTGTTACCGACCATGACATTTTAAAAGCTTTTGATCTTTATCAAAAAGCACGAGTAGCACGTACAGCGCGCATTGTTTTGTCTTCACGTGAAATGGGCAAAATTTACCATGCCAAAGGTGTGCAACGCTTGGTTCGCAATGATTTGTGGCGTGGACGTCCTACTGAACGTTTTTATGATGCAATGGAGTGGTTATATGGTTGGAATGTCAATAACTGCCTTGATGCAGTGAAAAACTATCACGGGAATGTGGCATGAAACTTTATAGCTTTTTCCGTAGCGGTACATCGCATCGAACTCGCATAGTGTTGAACCTAAAGGGTTTGGCTTACGAAGCGGCTTATATCTCGCTCGCTAAAAACGAGCACCATCATGCTGCTTTTAAAGCTTTAAATCCGCAAGGTTTTGTACCAGTACTTGAAACTGAGTCGGGAAACTTGTTGCAAAGTCCAGCCATTATCGAATGGCTAGAAGAACAATATCCCGAACCCGCTTTATTACCTATAGATGCATTGGGTCGTGAAAAGGTCCGTGCCATTGCGGCATTAGTTGGATGTGACATTCATCCCTTAAATAACAAGCGTGTTCTTGAATATTTACGCCAGAACTTAGGGCTGGATGAAGCACAAATCAATGCATGGTGTGCCAAGTGGATTCAGGATGGATTTGCTGCTTTAGAGCATATTTTGGAACAAGACCAAAATCGCGAAAAGTTCTGCTATGGCAAGCAACCGACCATTGCAGATGCCTATTTAGTTCCACAAGTAGTTTCTGCCGAGCGCTTTAAAGTCGATTTATCGGCTTATCCAAACATTAATGAAATTTACCAACATTGCATGACCTTAGAAGCATTTCAAAAAGCAGCGCCTGAACAGCAGGCTGATGCATTTTGAGTCGTGATTAACTTAATAGAAGGAATCCATATATGTCATTTATTTTTGAACCAATGACCACTGCGGGTCTATTTATTCACGGCTCAGCGCATAAATTTCCAGTACGCCGTGTGTATTGCGTTGGCCGTAACTATGCTGCTCATGCACGTGAAATGGGTTTTGACCCAGACCGTGAACCACCATTTTTCTTTTGTAAACCAAATGACCTTGAATCGATTGTTCCGGTAAATACAGATGCGGTTGATATTCCATATCCATCTGAAACTTCAAATTTTCATTATGAAATCGAATTGGTCGTTGCGATTGGTAAAGATGCCAAAAATGTCTCAGTTGAAGATGCAGTGAACTATATCTATGGCTATGCAGTTGGTTTAGATATGACACGCCGTGATTTACAGATGGCAATGCGTGAAAAAGGACGTCCATGGGAAATTGGCAAGGCTTTTGATTTTTCTGCGCCAATTGGCCCAATTCATCCGATTACTCAAACGGGTGAAATCAATAGTGCCGATATTCATTTAACGGTAAATGGTAAAACTGAACAGCACAGTGATGTCAGTCATCTGATTTGGTCTGTGGCCGAAACGATTGCCAATTTATCGACGTTATTTGAACTAAAAGCAGGTGATTTGATTTTTACAGGAACTCCAGAAGGTGTGGGTCCTGTAGTGAAAGGTGATGTTATGCGTGCAGACATTACTGGACTTACTGGAATTACGGTGAATGTGAAATAAATCAAATTGATCTGATTTATTGAAATAGGTGCTCAACCTAAATAAAAAATACAGTTGGGCACCTTTGCTAAGGATTGCATATACGCCAATGTATTGGCGAAAGGAGCTCTCATGTCTCAAAATTCTATAGACGTACAAAGTTTCATTGATGAAATACCACTATCGTCTTTGCAAAAATTAATCATGTGGTTGTGTTTTTTGATTGTTGCGATTGATGGTTTTGATACCGCGGCAGTTGGGTTTATTGCACCTGCTTTAAAGGCTGAATGGGGGTTGCAAGCAACCGATTTGGCACCTTTATTTGGCGCTGGCTTGTTTGGACTGATGGCTGGTGCACTCATTTTCGGGCCGTTATCCGATAAATTAGGCCGTAAACCGATTTTGATTGGTTCGGTCATTATGTTTGGAATTGCCAGTGTTTTTGCCTCTTTTTCAGCAGATTTACAAACCCTGATTATTTGGAGATTTCTCACTGGTTTGGGCTTAGGCGGAGCTTTACCCAATGCAATTACTTTAACCTCTGAATATGCGCCTACATCTCGCCGTTCTAATTTAGTGACGATGATGTTTTGTGGTTTTACCATTGGATCTGCTCTTGGCGGTATCCTTTCTGCTCAGTTACTTCCGCATATTGGTTGGCACGGTATTTTGCTCATTGGGGGCGTATTGCCGTTAGCGACCGTACCTTTCTTATATTTTTTATTACCTGAATCTATTCGATTTTTAGTGCTAAAAAAGAAGAGCACGGAGAAAATTGAAAAGATTATTCATCGTATTGCACCGCATTTAAATAGCACACCAACTTTGGTTCCAACAGTCAATGAAGTCGAAAAATCAAGCTTGAAAGATTTGTTTAATAAAGGCTTTGCTTTGGGCACTTTTTTGATTTGGTTTACCTTTTTTATGAGCCTTCTCATTATTTATATGATTTCAAGTTGGATGCCTACTTTACTGACCAATGAAGGCTTTAACTTATCCAATGCGTCATGGCTGACTTCAATTTTTCAAATAGGTGGAACCATTGGTGCCATTGTCTTAGGCCTAATGATGGACAAGATGGATGCAACCAAAATTTTAAGTACGGCTTATGTTTTTGGTGGTTTTTTCCTGATTTGCTTAGGGTTTGGAATTGAACAGGCAAATACGGCTTTATTGATGTTCGCTATGTTTGGGGTAGGTGCAGGAATTAGTGGTTCGCAAGTAGGAGCAAATGCTTTTGCATCTAGTTTTTATCCAACACATTGCCGTGCAACAGGGGTAAGTTGGGCCAATGCAGTAGGGCGTTCTGGGTCGATTGTTGGATCAATTATGGGTGGCTGGTTAATGTCATTAAATCTATCCAGTTTTGAAATTCTAAGCATTCTAGCGATACCTGCTTTTTGTGCCGCGGTTTCGTTGTTACTCATTAAACACCTCAAAAAAGAACGCCACCAAGTTTTAACTAACCTAAGCTGAAAAGTCTTATAACTCCATAATTAAAAAAGAGACCGTAAATGGTCTCTTTTTTCTCTCATATTTTAAAATCTAGACTATCTATTTATTCGTATCTATTGAGACTAAAACCGATAAACCTGGGCGTAATAATTTAACGTCTTTTTGATTTTCAATGAGCTTGATTCGTAAAGGTAGGCGCTGAACAATCTTGGTAAAATTACCAGTTGCATTGGTTGCAGAGATTGGAGAGAAAAATGCGCCAGTAGAAGGAGAAAAACTATCTACTACGCCTTTTAGCTCAACGTTATAAGCATCTACATAGACATTAACAGGTTGTCCAATTTTTATTTGTTTTAGCTCAATTTCACGGAAGTTTGCTTCTACATAGACTTGGTCTAAAGGTACAACCACCATTAATGGATTACCAGCACTCACAAAGTTACCTACGTTAGCTGACTTTTGACCAATCATGCCATCAATAGGCGCACGAACTTCTGTATAACTCAAATTCAGTTTTGCTTTATCAAGTGCTGCTTGTGCTTGTTTAAGCGCAGCTTGTTTGGCTTGTACCTGAATCTTGTATTGGTTGAGCTGATACTGTGCATCAATCACTTTTTCTTTACTGCTGTCTAAGTCAGCATATTGTTCAGTCAAAGTAGTCTTAGATTGCTGTGTAATTAATCTAGACTCCGCTCCAAGTGCCTGTAGTTGCTCATAACGCGCCGTATTATCTTTTGTGAGTTTGATTCCAGCTTCTACTTTTCTCAGCTGTGCTTGAGTTTCTCGAATAACAGTCGGTTGTCTATCAACTGCGAGCATCGCTTCACTCACGTCAGCTTGTGCTTTTGCATAATTAGATTCAGCCTCAGCCAAAGCAGCTTGATAATCGCGCGCATCAATCCTTGCTAAAAGTTGGCCTTTTTTTACGGTCTGATGATCTTTAATATAAATTTCTTCAATATTGCCAGATACTTTAGGGGCAATGGTTGAATACTCTACATCCACACGCGCATCATCTGTTTCAACAATTGAAGAAGGTAAGAATATAAGTTTTAAAACCCATAAAATGGATGCTAAAACAATAATAAATGCGATAACCATAACCCAATGCTTTTTAAGATATTGCACCTTTGTTAACTTGGGTGGTTCGATGTTGGTGGTATCTTGGGCTTCGAGAGTACTCATAAAGGTTTTCCTGAGTTATGACTATTCATTAACTTAATGAGAGCAATACGTGGCGGATAAGTTCGAACTGGCAAAATCAGCATAACGATCAATAAAAATGCAGCCAATCCCGCTAAAATCAGATATTGATCGCTAATGACTAAAACAGATTGCTGCGCTTGAATCGCAGAATCTAGGGCTGATAAACCACCTGAAACACGTTCTGCGCCATTTTCAGTCAGTACAGGTGGGGTAAGAGGGTTAATAACAGGGCCTTGAATATTTTGGAAAACATGTTGGGCGGTATTTTCAATCAGTCGTGTTGAATGATATTCACCGCGTACCCGATTGATCCAATCCAAAATACAAACACCCAGTACACCGCTAATGGCACGCGGGGTATTAATCATTGGTGATGCATAAATCGCCATGGTTGGATGTACGCTGTTTGTTCCCATCATTAAGAGCGAAAGCACGACACAGGTTTGCCCCAAACATGAGATTGCATGCCAAAAATAAAACTGATCTTGATTCCAAGTCGTATCAAGCTGGCTTGCACCTAGGCAACCCGCGATGACTAGAAGTAAACCAAACCCGTGTACATAGCGGCTATCCACCCAAGCTTGATTTAAAAGCTTCACAACAATAGGAATATAGATAAATTGCAATGCCGCAATTTGTAAACCAATCCACATGGTCTGGGTCGGTTTATAGCCATGCACAGCACTGAGGTAATTCAGTGGTAATGTGCTTGTAGACATACCAATAATGACAAAGCAAAATAAAGCAAAAATTGCATACGCAAAATTTCGTATTTCGAGCATTTGCGGTTTAATTAATGGTGCTGGATAACGCCATTCATGAATGAAAAACCAAGGTAAAGTAATCGCACTGATTAAAGCCAATACACAAATTAATTGAGAATGGAACCAGTCTAAATGATTGCCATGCAACAACATGGTGCTCAGGCTCGCTAAGCTAATAATCGCTAAAATAGCGCCTGTCCAATCGTAAGTTTTTATTCTTGAATAATTCAATGGATCTTGGGGAATACCAAAATACACTAGTGCAGCGCTTAGCGCACAAAAAGGAATGGTTTGGAAAAATATCATCTTCCAGCCAATCACATCTAAATAAAATGCAGAGAGTGCGGCACTTAAGTTAGGAAAGAATGTTGCAGTTAATGCATAGCAAGCTAAGCCCCATAGCCGAATGTCAGGTCCTAAAAATCTAAGTGCACAGGCCATGAGCAAAGGAATGGTTAAACCATTGGCGAGCCCTTGTAAGCCACGCAATAAATAAAATATTTCGATATTTGGACTAAAAGGAATTAAAACGCTAGAAAAGAGGCAAAGTCCTATGGAAAAAAGAAGAACTCTGCGCATAGAAAAAATGACCGCCCAACTGGTGGACAGGATCATGCCAATAATCATGGCACTCGCGTAAATACTGTTAACCCAATAACCTGAGTCGACACTAATACCCATAGCTCCACGTATGTCGACTAAGGTAATGCTCGTGATGCGATTGTTAAATTCAACAGTCATTGCAGCAAATATTGCACCTGCTAAACCGATGAGTGGTTTTGTATTCATCTTTTACCTTAAATCTTAAACATCAATTCATTGCACGGAGCAGATATTTATCATGCTGTACCGATCGGTACTCTACTCTCTAATTAAATTTCCGTCAATTCTCGATTTTGAACTTTTCGATGAGTTACACTAAGAACGAAATCGCTAAAATTTTTATAAGGTCAATATGTCTGTTTCAACGAAAGCTAGTGAAAAAGATCAAAAAATTCTGGATGCGGCAACTAAGTTTTTTTTGATTCATGGTTTTAGTGGCACAACGACAGACATGATTCAAAAGGAAGCAGGGGTTTCCAAAGCAACCATGTATGGTTGCTATAAAAATAAAGAAGCGATGTTTGCTGCGGTGATTGAGCGTCAATGCACGAATATGCAAGAGCAAATCATTTTGGTCGAGACAAAAGCTGAAAACTTACGCTCAGCTTTAACCGAGATTGGAAAGACCTATCTATGTTTTATATTATCGCATTCAGGATTAGCATTTTTTAGAGTTTGTATTGCAGAAGCAGTTAGATTTCCCGAGTTATCTGAAAAATTCTTTCGAGTTGGCCCACAACGCCTTGCAAATATTATTGCGGGTTATCTTGAAAAATCTCAAAAGAATAATGAGATTGAGTTAAATTCTTCTGCTGATATAGCAGCAAATATATTCTTGGCATTATTACGAAGTGATGCCCACCTAAAATGCCTAACACACCCTAATTATACAATTTCGGAGAGTGAGATTAGTACTTGGGTCGAATACACAGTTGATTTATTTATGAAAAATATAAGTTGTCACTAGAGTTGTGTGCTGGAAGTTTATTTAGTCTTAAATTGAACTCTTTTTTAGCTTTATCAGCAGTAAGAGAAAATGTCTCGTGGTAGAAAATATATTTA
>NZ_JABVBF010000071.1 GCF_013344765.1 Acinetobacter lactucae | reverse complement strand
CTACTAGAGACTGTTGGGATTTATCTAAAGTGACTTGAATCTCTTTATAGTTAAAAGTATCTTCATCATAATATTTGGCAATACCATGCGTTTTATTGTTCACTTGTGGAATTTGATAACTAAAAAAAGCCACTTTTTTGGAAGGGTGAACAATACTGATCAATTTTTTAGAATCCTTATAACCACCAAATTCATTTTCCAAACTTTCTTTTAACAATTCAGGAAAATAAAGCGTTGCATTTGGTAAGCCACACCCAACGCAAAATGAAGAGTCATAAAGCTTTATCGCTTGTTTTTGATCTGGACTCATTATTAGAGCAAAACCAGTTCCACTCGCACCTGCATTTGCTTGCACATCTTGCCAGTTTCTTGGAACGAGCACTAAACCTGTTTCAGGTAATGCAAGAAGGTTGAGTTGCTTGGCATGTTGAGCATCAAGCTTAAAATTAAAGTGGCAATTTTTTAGTGTGCATTTTTCAAAATCTTTAAGCAAACCATCATCTGTTGGGCTCAGCGCAGTAACGCCATAAAACGGGACTGTAACACCATTTAGAAACTTTGCCTCTCCTAGAGCATAGAATTGATTATCTGCTTTGCGGGTTGCAGCAGAGCTATAAAATTTGGGGAAATGGGGAGTAAAGCTTTTTACTTCTGCATAAGCAGTTGAAGTTAGACTGATCAATGCTGTGCTTAATAAAAAATTTAATTTTTTCATTTTTAGAAAGTAATCAATTTAAATCTTATATAAATCTAACATATTCTTTTAAACTATAAGGCAATTCAAAATTTAAAACTGTTTTTAACTTCATAATAAAACAGACCAGCAGAGACATGAAAAAATGAAAAAAATCCTTTCAATTTGCTGTTTATCAGTCATCAGTTCTTATGGTTTTGCTCAAGACATAAAAGGTATTTCATTTTCACACCAAGAATGGGAAATCTCTTGTAGCAATACGGGTACATGTAAAGCCGCAGGCTATCAAAAGGAAGAAAATGGCGATAATCCGGCATCACTTTTATTGGTACGTAAAGCAGGGCCAAAACAAGCTGTACAAGCTGAATTTGCTTTATCAGACTATGAGCAAAGCTTGCCAGCCAATCAGCTTAAAAATATCCATTTTTATGTGAATGGCAAAGATTTAGGCACTGTCATTGTGGATGGCGTCGAGCTGCCATTAATGGGGAAACTGAATAACTCACAGGTCAACGCTTTACTCCAGCAGTCAAAGCAGAAAACTGAAATTATATTTAAAAATGCGCAGCATGAATGGACGATTTCCGATGCAGGAATGACTGCTGTATTGCTAAAAATGGATGATTTTCAGAAGCGTATCGGAACGGTTGGTGCTTTGGTCAAAAAAGGGTCTGCTAATGAATCAAAAGTTTTGGCAGCCCAATCCAAATTAATTGTAAAGCATGTCAAAACAGCGGCTAAGCCATATTTGACGTTGCAACCAAAAAGTAAGTCGTATCAATCTGTTTATCATAGTTTAATGTCAGCTCAGTCGAACCCAAAAGAAGAAGGATTTTGTGAAGGAATCTATGGTAGTAGTGATGGAGCTGAACCGCAGGAAATTGAACTTTATAAACTGACCAATAAGAAAGTTCTGGCGACCACTCTATGTTGGAGAGGTGCCTATAACGAAGGGTATGGTGCTTGGGTATTAGATGAATCTTTAAATGGTAAAGCAACATTTGTAACTGAGACAGCATCGGATTTTGATAGTGGCATTATTAGTAGTGCTCAAAAAGGGAGAGGCATTGGAGACTGCTGGGCAAGTGAAGAATGGGTGTGGGATGGCAAGAGTTTTGTACACACTAAAGATATGTGGACGGGCATGTGCAAAGGCTTGGCAGCAGGTGGGGTGTGGGAGCTTGATCGAATAGAGTCTGTGGTGAAATAAGTATTTTGCGGTTACAGAGTCATAACAGGTAACTTTGGTGACTCTGTGATAAAAAGAACAGACTGTTTATTAGAGCTAGACCCATGTCACGTCAAGTTTATGCGATTTCCCGCCGTAAGTTTTCAAATTTGAGCCGTTCAGTTTTTATGGCTGTTGCTGTACTGGGTACAACACAAATTGCGATGGCTAGCCCAACAGTTGATCAGTTAAGTGACTGTTTAGTTAAGGCTACAACAGCTTCAGACAAGACTACGGTGCTTCAATGGACATTTACGGCTTTAGCGGCTCATCCAGACTTAAAAGCATTTAGTAATGTAACACCTGAGCAAAAAGATCAGTTAGACCAAAAACTGGCACAGGTTTTACAACGTGTGATTGTGGAGCAATGTTCTACCCAAACTAAAGCTGTGATTCAGGCTGAAGGTGTGAAGGCAGTTGGAGAGGCTTTTCAACAGTTAGGTCAAAGTGCGGGTGAAGATATTGTGAAAGACCCCGCAGTTAAACAGCAGTTGCAGGGCACATTACGCTATATTGACTTAAATAAATTGGTAACCACGTTTTTAACACCAGAAATTTGGAATAAATTAGGGATTACAAGATAAAAATCTAGTTTTCTATTTTAGTAATAAAGCCTGCTATCTAAGAGCAGGCTTTATTGTATTTGGGATAAAGATATCTCTTTAGATCGTAATTGTAGCTCCTAAAACTTTCACAAATTGAGCTAACCAAGCTGGATGTGCAGGCCAAGCAGGTGCAGTCACCAAATGTCCATCTGTAACGGCTTCAGTCACAGCAATATCTGCATATTGTCCACCTGCCAATTTTACTTCGGCCGCACATGCTGGATAAGCTGAGCAGAGGCGGCCTTTTAATATATCTGCTGCAGCGAGTAACTGAGCACCGTGGCATACAGCTGCAATTGGTTTTTTCACTCGATCAAACTCACGTACAATTTCGATAACACGTTCATTCATACGTAAATACTCTGGCGCACGGCCACCAGGAATCACTAGACCTACATAGTCTTCGGTATTAATGGCATCAAAATCATAGTTAGTCGCGAAGTTGTGGCCACGTTTTTCGCTATAGGTTTGCTCGCCTTCAAAATCATGAATAGCCGTCGTAATATGGTCGCCGTTCTTTTTATTTGGGCAAACAGCATGCACGGTATAACCTAAACCAGTTAAGAACTGAAAGGGAACCATGGTTTCATAGTCTTCGGCATAGTCACCGACCAACATTAGAATCTTTTTAGACATGATTTATCTCTCTTATTTAAAATATATGTGATTTCAATTTTTAATTTAAGTTAGCACAGTCACTATGTCATTTTTTAGAAAAAAGCGCATTCTTTAGTCGAAGAGTAATTCATAGGTGATATAAAAAAGCCCCGATAAATCGAGGCTTTTTGTTGAGTTGACTAATGAAATCAACCAATCAATTTCTTCATTAATTCATTTACTTGAGCAGGGTTAGCTTTACCCTTAGAAGCTTTCATGACTTGACCAACAAGACCGTTAAAGGCTTTTTCTTTACCAGACTTGTACTCTTCAACCATTTTTTCATTAGCTGCAAGTACTTCTTTAATGATTGCTTCAATTGCACCAGTGTCAGTTTCTTGCTTTAAGCCTTTTTCCGCAATAATGTCATCGGCAGATTTACCTTCCGATTCCCACATAAAGCCAAAGACTTGTTTAGCAATCTTACCGCTAATGGTGTTGTCAACAATACGGGCAATCATGCCGCCAAGTTGTTCAGCAGAAACAGGTGAGTCAGCCAAATCTAGGCCTGCTTTGTTTAAAGCACCAGAGAATTCGCCCATTACCCAGTTTGCCGATACTTTACCTTGCTTCGCACCGCCAGCAGCGGCCACAACGGCTTCATAGAAGTCCGCCATTTCGCGTGAGAGCGTAAGTACATGAGCATCGTATTCAGTTACACCAAAGTCTGCAATAAAACGTGCACGGCGAGCAGCAGGTAACTCTGGAAGTGCAGCGCGAGCAGCTTCGATTTGCTCATTTGCAATAATCACTGGTAACAAGTCTGGATCTGGGAAGTAGCGGTAGTCATTCGCTTCTTCTTTAGAACGCATTGAGCGCGTTTCCATTTTGTTTGGATCGAACAAACGAGTTTCTTGGTCGATACTTCCGCCGTATTCCAAAATCTCCATTTGGCGTTCAATTTCAACATTGATCGCTTGCTCAATGAAACGGAATGAGTTGAGGTTTTTAAGCTCACAGCGTGTACCAAATGGTTGGCCCGGACGGCGTAAAGATACGTTACAGTCGGCACGGAATGAACCTTCAGCCATGTTACCGTCAGAAATACCTAACCAGCGTACCAGTGTGTGAATCGCTTTAATGTAAGCAACCGCTTCTTCAACCGAACGCATGTCAGGTTCAGAAACGATTTCAAGCAAAGGTGTACCAGCACGGTTTAAGTCAATGCCAGACATACCTTCAAATTGGTCATGAACAGATTTACCCGCATCTTCTTCAAGGTGAGCACGAGTTACGCCAATGCGTTTAGTCGTACCATCTTCAAGCTGAATGTCGATGTGGCCCAAGCCCACAATTGGGTTGTCCATTTGGCTAATTTGATAGCCTTTTGGTGAGTCAGGGTAGAAGTAGTTTTTACGTGCAAACACAGATGCTTGGTCGATGTAAGCATCGATTCCTAAACCAAAGCGAATTGCAAGATCAACTACTTTTTCATTTAAAACTGGAAGTACACCCGGCATAGCCAAGTCGACAAGGCTCGCTTGTGTATTTGGGTCTTGACCAAATTCAGTCGATGAACCAGAGAAAATTTTAGAATTGGTTGCAAGCTGAGTGTGGATTTCGATACCAATAACGACTTCCCAACCGTCAATCAATTTCAACTTTTGAGCTTCAGCCATTATGCATTCTCCTCAGCAATTGCCGCACGTTGAGTATGGAAATCGGTGTTTTGTTGATATTGATGAACAATCGACAATAATTGTGATTCTGACCAGTAGTTACCAATTAATTGTAGACCTACAGGTAAGCTGTCTTTATCAAAACCAACAGGAGCATTAATCGCTGGTAAGCCTGCTAAGTTCACTGCAAGTGTATAGATATCGCCTAAATACATTTCAGTTGGGCTTAAGTTTGCACCAATCTTATAAGCAGTTGTTGGTGCAGAAGGAGCCGCAATCACGTCTACATTTTCAAATGCTTTTAAGAAGTCTTGTTGAATTAAACGACGTACTTTTTGTGCTTTCACATAGTAAGCATCGTAATAACCCGCAGAGAGTGCATAGGTACCAATTAAGATACGACGTTGAACTTCTGGACCAAAGCCTTCTGAACGAGAGCGTTTGTAAAGATCCATCAAGTCTGCTGGATTTTCACAGCGGTAGCCGTAACGAACGCCATCATAACGAGATAAGTTAGATGATGCTTCTGCTGGCGCGATGAGGTAATAGGTTGGTACATAAGCTTCAGTCATGTTGAGATCAATCTCAACAAGCGTTGCACCCATTTCTTCAAGCTTTTTCAAAGACTCTTCAACACGTGCTTTTACGTCAGCATCTAAACCTGCAACGTTAAAGTACTGTTTAGGAATACCAATGCGTAAACCTTTTACAGATGTTCCATTTAAGTTTGCAACGTAGTCATCAACTTCTTTTTTAACCGAAGTCGAGTCTTTTGCATCATGACCTGCAATTACATTCATGAGGTAAGCACAGTCTTCAGCAGAACGTGCCATTGGACCTGCTTGGTCTAAAGACGATGCATAAGCAATGATGCCGAAACGAGACACACGACCATAGGTTGGTTTTAAGCCTGTTAAGCCACAGAAAGAAGCAGGTTGGCGAATTGAACCACCTGTATCTGTACCCGTAGCGAAAGGCGCTAAATCAGCCGCTACAGCCGCTGCAGAACCACCTGATGAACCACCAGGAACGTGATCAAGTGCCCATGGGTTGCTTGTTGCACCAACATATGAGCTTTCAGAAGTTGAGCCCATCGCAAACTCGTCCATGTTCACTTTACCTAAAGTGACAAGACCAGCAGCTTTTGTTTTTTCAACAACAGTTGCATCGTAAGGAGAGATGAAGTTGTCTAGAATTTTTGAACCAGCAGTCGTTTTGATGCCTTTGGTACAAAAAATATCTTTATGAGCAAGTGGAATACCCGTTAAAGCAATTGCATTGCCTGCTTTTAATGCGGCATCAGCAGCGTCTGCTTCAGCGAGCGCCTGTTCAGGTGTAACCGTCACATAGCTTTTTACCAGTGGGTCAATTTTAGCAATACGTTGCAAATAATGTTCAGTCAGTTCGCGAGATGAAAACTTCGCTTGGCTTAAGCCCTCAGCAAGTTCACGAATTGATAAGCGATGTAAATCAGTCATGAGTAAAATTTCTTTACATTCAAAATAGGGAAGATGGATTAATTGACTAAAAGTTATTCAATTACACGAGGAACAAGATACAAGCCATCCTGAGTTGCAGGTGCAACAGCTTGGTATTCATCTCGATGATTGCTTTCAGTTACCACATCAGCACGTAAAGGTTGAGGATTGTCAAAAGGACTCTTTAAAGGTTCTACGCCTTCAGTATCAATGCCTTTTAAGGTTTCCATCATGCCTAAAATTTTATTTAGACTTTGAGCATATTCAGCAGATTGCGTATCATTGAGCGACAATCGAGCAAGATTGGCGATTGCTGAAACTGTTTGTGCATTTAAATCTGCTGAATGCTGTGCATCCGATGTAGACATAACATCACCTAATCAGTATTAAAAATTTTCAAAATATCGTGCGTTATAATAAGCGATTGACTTGTTCAAATCATCACATTTAGTTTAAAGTTGCCACCTTGCATCCACATGAAAGTTTAACTGAGAACGAACCGTGATTCTAAAACGACTAATTGGCTTGTTTTCGCCGGATCTAGCCATTGATTTAGGTACTGCAAATACACTTATTTATGCACCAGGCCGCGGCATTATATTAAATGAACCAACAGTTGTGGCAATTCGTCACAGCGGTTCACAAAAAATTGTTGCTGCTGTAGGTCTAGATGCTAAGCAAATGTTAGGCCGTACACCTGCGAATATTTCTGCAATTCGTCCAATGAAAGACGGTGTAATTGCGGATTTTGAAGTGACTGAAACCATGTTAAATCAGTTTATTGGTAAAGTTCACGAAAAACGTTTGTTCCCACCTGCACCTCGTGTGGTTGTATGTGTACCATGTAAATCAACTTTGGTCGAGCGTCGTGCGATTCGCGAAGCAGTATTTAATGCTGGTGCCCGTGATGTTCGTTTGATTGAGGAGCCTATGGCTGCTGCAATTGGCGCAGGTATGCCAGTTGAGCAAGCATGTGGTTCTATGGTTGTGGATGTTGGTGGCGGTACGACTGAAATTGCAATTATTTCATTGCAAGGTTGTGTCTATGCTGACTCTTTACGTATCGGTGGTGATGTTTTTGATGAGCAAATCATCAACTATGTTCGTAAAGCTCACGGTTGTGTAATTGGTGAAACCACTGCTGAAATTATTAAAAAAGAAGTTGGTATGGCTGTTTCTGATGGCACAACATTAGAAATCGAAGTACGTGGCCGTAACCTTGCAGAAGGTGTACCTCGTGCGATTACTGTGACTTCTGATGAAATTACTCAAGCAATCTCTGATCCATTACAGAATATTGTAAGCGCTGTTAAATCAGCACTTGAGCAAACTCCTCCAGAACTTTCTTCTGATATTGCAGAGCGTGGTATTGTGTTGACAGGTGGTGGTGCGTTACTTCGTAACCTCGACAAATTGTTAGCTCAAGAAACTGGTTTACCGGTTGTTGTTGCTGAAGATCCTCTTACTTGTGTAACCCGCGGTGGTGGTAAGGTATTGGAATTCTTCGACAACCCGAACCATGACATGCTTTTCGTCGGTTAAGTTTAAGGATTAGGCGGTGCAACCGAATATTTTTTCAAGACAGCCGCCATCTTTCCGCTCGTTCATTATTGCGGTCATTACATGCTTGGTTATGCTGTTCTTTGATTGGCGCATGCCTTATGTAATTCAGCCAGCAAGGGATGTCTTGTATGCTGCATATAATCCAATTTATGCATTGGCGAGTTATCCAGTACTGTCGAGAGAATGGCTGAATCAACAAACAAAATCTGAAGCACAATTGCGTCGTGAAAATACCGCGATGCAGGCTGAGCTTTTACAAGCCCAAGTCCGCTTACAGAAGCTTTCTGAACTGTCAGCTGAAAACACGCGTTTGCGAGGCCTTCTTGATACCCCATTAATTATTGATGGTCGTATGGAAATTGCCGAAGTGATTGGGACAGATGCAGACCCATTGCGTCATATCATCATTATTAACCGAGGTTCTATGGACCATCTCAAGGTCGGACAAACGGTGCTGGATGATAAGGGGATTATGGGGCAGATCATTAATGTATACCCTCATAGTTCACGTGTGATGTTGTTATCAGATAAAGAACATTCACTGTCGGTACGTCTTGAGCGTACAGGAATGCGAGCGATTGTTTCTGGTACGGGTGATTTGGGCCGTTTAAAAATGGAATATGTTCCGACCAGTGCCAATATTCAGGTGGGTGATAAAGTGTTTAGCTCAGGCTTAGGTGAACATTTCCCCGCAGGTTACGCAGTGGGGACAGTTGCTAAAATAAGACGTCATAATTCCGGGGAGTTTGCCGAAATTGATGTCACACCAGCAGCACAATTAGCCACAGGGCATCATGTAGTAGTACTTTTCTCTGAGTCATTGGCGAAGGAGCAGCCTTATGCCGATCGCTAAACTTAAACGAGAAAAGCGTAAAGATCCTTTATGGGGAATTATTCTCTCCGTTATTGTGGGCTCTGTGCTCATGGTTTATCCGCTATCCTATGATATTTCAGGTTGGCGACCACTATTCATGTTAATGATTATGCTATTTTGGGTAGTATGTCAGCCAACATGGTGTGGGGTTTGGTTTGCATTCGGGATGGGGATTTTTACAGACTTATTGCTTGATGCGCCTTTAGGTCTCAATGCCTTAAGCTTTGTAATTGTGACTTTTCTTACCCGTTTTTTAATTCGCGAGCGCCGTATTTTAACTTTTGTTAATTTATGGACGATAGCAACGCTGGTCATTATTGCCCACTTAGCATTTATGTGGGTAACACAGACGATGGGTGGAATTCATTTTTCGATTGCTCGACATTGGCAACCTTTGATGACAAGTATTATCACGTGGCCAGTCGTCTATTATTGTTTGGCAAAATGGCGCATATAGTTTTAGC
This sequence comes from Acinetobacter lactucae, assembly GCF_013344765.1. Taxonomy (GTDB): domain Bacteria; phylum Pseudomonadota; class Gammaproteobacteria; order Pseudomonadales; family Moraxellaceae; genus Acinetobacter; species Acinetobacter lactucae_A. The sequence goes on along the minus strand of NZ_JABVBF010000071.1, from coordinate 7,148 downwards.
ATCTAGCTCTCCCCGTCGGAAGGAGCTGTTACAGCAGCTTGGCTTGGATTTTGAGATCTATAGTCCTGACATTGATGAGTCAGTACATGAAAATGAGCTGGTTCATCATTATGTTGAACGTTTAGCTAGAGAAAAGGCACAAACCGTATTGAAGCTTTTTCCAGATGCAATTGTTATTGCTGCTGATACAAGTCTAGGACTTGATGGTCAAATTATTGGTAAGCCTGAATCGAAAAATCATGCCTTTGAAATCTGGAAACAATTGTCTGGACGTTGGCACGATGTGTTTTCTGGACTGTGTGTTGCGACTCAACAACAAATGTTAAGTCAGGTGGTGCAAACACAAGTTGAGTTTCAGCACCTGACAACACAAGATATGGAAAATTATTGGACCACGGGTGAGCCTGTTGGAAAGGCGGGTGGGTACGCAATTCAAGGAATTGCTTCGCAATATATTCCCCAAATTCAAGGAAGTTATAGTAATGTGATAGGACTTCCTTTATACGAATTTGCACAGTTATTAAAAAGAGTAAAGACATAAGGGGTTGTTATCATTCTTAATTGAATAGCATTGTCGATGAACACTAGGCAAAGATAACAGCTTCTCTGACTCTTTAATAAAAATTTTATAATGCTTTGAGTTTATGTATGTCAGAAGAACTACTTATTAATGTCACGCCTATGGAGTGTCGGGTGGCATTAATCGAAAATGGAACTGTTAATGAGCTGTATGTTGAGCGTACAGTCAAGCGCGGTCTAGTCGGCAATATTTACAAAGGTAAAGTCGTACGAGTGCTTCCGGGCATGCAAGCTGCTTTTGTGGATATTGGTTTGTCTCGAACAGCCTTTTTACATATCAATGATATGGTTTGGCCTCGTTCACAGCCTACGCCAAATGTCTTTGAGCTATTACATCCTGGGCAAACCCTTACTGTCCAAGTAATGAAAGACATGTTGGGTACAAAAGGCGCACGTCTAAGTACAGATCTTTCAATCCCTTCTCGCTATTTGGTATTAATGCCGTATGGTAACCATATTGGTGTTTCGCAGCGTATAGAGTCTGAAGAAGAGCGAGATCGTCTGCGTAATATTATTGAAGGTATTCAATCTGAGCATAATTTACCCGGTAGCGTGATTGTCCGTACGGCTGCAGAAGGTGTGGATGAGGCAGAAATTGCACAGGACATGTGTTATCTGAGCAAATTGTGGGAGTACATTCAGCGTAAGCAGACTGACGTTGCTGTTCCTTCTTTAATTTTTGAAGAACTTCCATTACCTCAACGTATTATTCGTGACTTAGCAAGCGAAGAAACTGCAAAGATTTATGTCGATTCGCGAGAGATTCACGCAAAACTGCTTGAGTTTGTAGATGAGTTTGTCCCGAATATGAAGAGTCGCCTCATCCATTATCCGGGTGAGCGACCACTATTTGATCTTTATAATGTTGAAGAAGATATTCAAAAAGCCTTACAAACTCGCGTAGCTTTGAAATCTGGCGGTTATCTGATGATCGACCAGACTGAAGCCATGACAACGATTGACGTTAATACAGGTTCATATGTAGGTGGTCGTAGTCTTGAAGATACGGTTTTTAAAACCAATATGGAGGCGACTCAAGTTATCGCACGTCAACTTAGACTGCGTAATTTGGGGGGTATTCTCATTATTGATTTTATTGACATGCAAGAAGCAACTCACCGTGAAGAGGTGATGCGTCAGTTTGAGAAAATGCTTGAGCGAGATCACGCGAAGACCAAAATTACTCAAGTGTCAGAACTTGGTCTGGTCGAAATGACGCGTAAACGAACTCGTGAATCATTAGAACACTTGTTATGTGAATCATGTCCAACATGCCAAGGGCGGGGTTTTGTCAAAACAGCGGAGACAGTGTGTTACGAAATATTTCGTGAGATATTACGATATACGCGTGCATTTGAGTCAACGAGTGGCTTTACTGTTGTTGCCCATCCTTCTGTGATTGACCGATTATTAACAGCAGAAGCACCAGCAGTAGCCGATTTAGAGCATTTTATTAACCGTGTTATTAAATTTCAGGTCGAAAATTTATATACGCAAGAGCAATACGATATCATTTTAAGTTAAAGTTGTAACAAGATATCGCTTAATCCTTGTTACAACTGAAATTTTACTTTCATTCATGAATTTTAAATACTACTTACATACAGTAGCCCTAGACGTTCTCCCTATTAAACGTCTTAGCAAACAATAAGAGGTATAACCCATGAATGTAAGTGAAAACTTAATTAGCAACGGTCTTAAACATGTTTTAGAAAGCACGCCAGTAAATAGCTGCTATATGTTGAATGACCAAGGTAAAGAAGTACCGATCACAACTGCAATGATTCGTTCAGTATGTCATCAGTTGCTTAACCAGTGCCGCACAATCAAAAAATAAGGGGCCAATTTAAAGCCCCTTAGTTCTTTTCTAACTTGCTGAATGATGTTTCAGCTGTTTCTCTGCAATAATTTCTTCAAAACGTTGAATCTCATCTTCTAAATGAGTCAAAAGGTTTTGCATTTTTGGCAAAGCATTTCGACAAGCTGTTAATCCAACTTCAAGCTTATCTAAATAACTGGTCATGGTAATGTTTAGAGCTTGTCCATCCATGACAATCGAAGCAGGGTAGAGAGCGTCTAGTTTCGCGCCATTCCAATAAAGCGGCTCACGTGGTCCTGGTACATTGGAAATTACTAAATTGAACGCCTGACGTTTAGGAAGCATTCCTGACATGATGTTTAATCCTGCCGGACCATAAACTACCGCACTATAGTTTAAAATTTCATTAGCTGTCATACGGCTAAAACGTTGCTTAGAGTTTTGCATGCTACGGCGAATGATTTCTAGGCGTTCTAAGGGTTGATCTTTATGGGTCCCTAAATTTGCCAAAATCATGGTAATTCGGTTACTCATGTCAGAATCATCTGTACGTAATGAAGCTGGAACCATCGCAATAAGTGGCTTTTTAGGTAAGCTGTTTTGGCTAATCAAATATTCACGTAAAGCACCTGAACATACAGCCAGTACAACATCATTAATCGTCACGCCCAATGCTTTTGAAATTTTTCTGAGGCGACTGAGTTCAAATGATTGGGCTGCAAAACGACGTGAAGCACTGACTCTTTGGTTCAAAATAGAAACTGGCGCCTGAAAAGTAGAAACATAATCAGGATTTTTACCCATTTCTTTAAATATAGTCTGAGATAGCTCATGCATGACTTTTGGAGCGATGTCGAGTTGAGACTTAATACCGCCTAAAATACTCTTAATTTTACTCGTACTTGGAGTTGGTACTTTTAGACGTTTCGTTCTTTTGCTCTCAACACACCATAAAGGAACAACATGTTTTTCTTCTGGTGTCTTTGATAGAGATTTCTCAATCAAACGCATACCTGCAACACCGTCAACCATTGCATGATGTATTTTAAAATACATGGCAAAACGATTGCCTTCGATTCCTTCAATAATGTCACAAGTCCAAAGTGGCTTTGCACGATCAATTAATGAGCTATGCTGCTGTGAAATATAAACTAATAATTCACGAATACGGCCCGGGTGAGGCAAAGCAATATGGCGAAAGTGATGATCGATATCGAACTCTTCATCTTCATCCCAAAATAAGCCATTTAAACGGTTATTGAAGGGAGGAATAGGAATACTTTTTGAGCGTCTAATATCTTCTACTAAATCATGTACAAAGGTTTCTGGTGCATTTTCAGGAATTTCAAATAAAAATAATCCACCGACATGCATGGGTTGCTGTCTTTTTTCGAGTGACAGAAAAATGAAATCAATTGGGTGTAATGGACGCATAAATCATCGTGCCTCATGCATTTTTCTAAGAAGCCCTTATCTGAGCTCTTGTTAGAATTATAGAACCGTAAAATTAAGTATATAGCGTTTAGAGTAGAGAAAATATGACTTTGTGTACGCAACATGACACAAAAAAAACCACTGATTTACCAGTGGTTTTTTGATATCTAATTACTTTTTCATATTACCTGCATGTAATCCACATTCTTTTTGGGTGGCTTCTTCCCACCACCAGCGACCTTCACGCTCATGTTGGTTCGGTAATACAGGTCGAGTACATGGTTCACAGCCAATAGAAACAAAACCGCGCTCATGAAGAGGGTTATATGGAATTTCCATCATACGGATGTAACTCCATACCTCAGCACTTGTCCAGTTCGCTAAAGGATTATATTTAATGAGTTGCTTACCCGGACCAGAGAAGCCAGCATCAGCTTGTACTACTGGAATTTCTGTACGTGTACCAGGGCTTTGATCTTTACGTTGACCTGTAATCCAACCATCTAAAGTCGCAAGTTTTTTACGTAAAGGCTGAACTTTTCGAATACCACAACATTCTTGATGCCCATCTGTGAAAAAGCTGAATAAACCTTTTTCATTGACCATGTTTTGGACAGCTTCAGATCCAGGGAAACAAATTTCGATATTGATATTGTAGTGTTTACGGACAGTTTCAATAAATTGATAAGTTTCAGCATGTAGGCGACCAGTGTCGAGACTAAAGACACGGAACGGTTTACCCAAACGTGAAGCAATATCAATTAAAACAACATCTTCTGCTCCCGAAAAAGAAATTGCGATTTCACCTTGTTGGCTTAAGGCAAGTTCTAAAATTTCTCGTGGGCTTTTGGTTGCATACTCAGCAGCAAGAGCATCTACGATATCAATAGTCGGAATAACGGTCATGTGTGTTCCTGGCAAAAGGCTTGGGCGCATTGAGTTATGAAAAATATTCTAAAGGATAGTTGATAAAGTGCTTAGCACTTTAATTTCGATCCTTATGAATAAAATTGATTTGATCAATAACAACGCAAAACTGAAAATCTTAATGGTATGATACAGCAATTTTTAACCAACGTTGGAAGCATTCATGGAAATCGTATGCCTAGATCTTGAAGGGGTTTTAGTTCCTGAAATCTGGATCAATTTCGCTAAAAAAACAGGGATTAAAGAACTCGAAGCAACAACTCGTGATATTCCGGATTATGATGTTTTAATGACTCAGCGTCTTAATATTTTAAAACAACACGGTTTAGGCTTAAATGATATTCAAGAGGTCATTGCTGACATGGGGCCATTACCGGGGGCAAAAGAGTTTGTTGAATGGGTGAGTACCCATTTCCAACTCGTGATCTTATCAGATACTTTCTATGAGTTTGCACATCCTTTAATGAAACAATTAGGATGGCCAACGATTTTCTGTCACAAGTTAGAGACAGATGAAGAAGGAATGATTACAGCTTATAAATTACGTCAACCCGATCAAAAACGTGAGTCTGTTAAAGCACTACATGGTTTAAATTTCCGAGTAATCGCAGCGGGTGATTCGTATAATGATACAACCATGTTGAGTGAAGCCGACCACGGTTTCTTATTTGATGCACCAGCAAATGTGATTGCTGAGTTTCCACAATTTCCTGCAATTCACGGCTATGATGCATTAAAAGAAGCAATCCGTTCAGTTTCACAGCGTAATATCCCAGCTTAATATAAATAATAAAAAAGGCGCTTTAAGCGCCTTTTTTATTATTTATGATTTTTTAAACTTAGAATTTATAACCAAGTTTTAAACCATAAGCGATTGCATTGTTGTCAGAGAAATCTGCAACATATTGATCCGTACCCGCTTGTGCGCCTGTTTGAGCTTTAGCATCACCCAACCAGAAATATTTTACACCGCCTGCAAGGAAGGTTTGAGGTGTCGGGCTATATTGAAGACCTAAACCTACGTTCCAGTAACCTTCAGTTGGACCTAAAGTAGTGACAGGGTTACCCGCACCAGAATCCCAACCTACAGAAACGTTACCCGCCCACTTGTCGGTAAGTTTACGGCCTACACCCGCATTAACAGACCATTGGTCATCAGAGTATTCTACTAAGTTAAAACCGTTCGGACGTCCAACAAGCCCACCAATAGCTTCTGATACTTTGCCAAATTTATAGGGTTGAATCGAAAAATCTTTCCAGTTCACCCAACGTACATTGGCGAAGGCTACAGTGTTTGCCATGATACCTGTTTGGAAATCAAGGTTTACAGATTGAGGGGTAGTAATTGTAGTTTTGCCTTCTGAGTTAATAGCTTGAAGCTTAGAAGCAGGAACATCTAAACCAGCGAGTACAGAAGTAAGGCCAGGGAAATTTAATAAAGATAAATCTTCATTAATATTGGTTTTATGATCGATTTCAGAACGGTAAGTTAAAGATGCTTTTAAGGCAATCTCTGGAATTTGATAAGCAGCACCTGCTAACCAACCTACACCAGTAGTTTCTTTAATATTCGCATCATAACCATTGTAAAGACTGTAAGCTTGACCTCGCAGACTTACATTACCTTTAACTGTTTGCAGTACAGGACCTGCATAGAAGTTAAAGTTTTGGTTTGGTTGGAAGCCAAAAACAAAAGATAAGTTTTGTGTATCTACCTCTACTTTCGTTCCGCCAGTACCTAAATAATTATTTGCTACAGCAAGAGCACCAGCAAGTTGTTGGAATTGAGGACTTGCTAAAACCTGTCCTTTTGCTATTGCCACAGTTTGGTCATTTACAGGTAATCCTTGTGCTATCAAAGCTTCTTTTGCTTTTTTAGTAACAATCCCGTCAATTGCTGCAGGTGATAGAACTGAATCAGAACCTGGATTTGAAACAAATGCGTTATTACCTGAGTATTCTGCATCTGAACCAAATGGTTGGTCGTAAAGTAAACCAAAAGAGAATTTATCGTTAAGTTGTAGTTTTAAGGCTGCACTTGGGAAAAAATAATCATCAGCCATATCGCCAATGTTACGACGTGTTGGATTTACACCCGCCTCTTTACCAGCTACATCTGGGTCTAAAATAGAAATACCAGCTTCAAAGTAGTTACCAGGTTGCAAGAATGCAGACATTGATTGTCCAGAGCGATCCAATGCTGCTGCAAAAACCCCAGTTGCAGGCAGAGTTGCTAAAATCATTGCAGTGCTCAGATGTTTTAATTTCATTTTAATCTTTCCTTGAACTTCAAGACATTTTTTTAAAAGTAACAGAGTTAAACCGTTTAAACTGTGTTGCCTTCAAAGCTTCTAATTACAACTTATAAAAGCTTTGATAACTCCATGTA
>NZ_JABVBF010000070.1 GCF_013344765.1 Acinetobacter lactucae | reverse complement strand
TATTTTTATTGGAGCTATTTTTTAAATTTTTAGTTTTTATGTGCCCTCGGATGGGCTTGATCATAAACTTGCGCCAAATGATCGAAATCAATATGGGTATAAATTTGTGTCGTAGATAAATTACTATGACCTAACATTTCTTGTACTGAACGCAAATCACCGCTACTTGATAGCATATGACTAGCAAAACAATGCCTGAGTAAATGCGGATGTAAATCGACATTTACACCTGCTCTTTGTGCTTGAAGCTTCACTCGTTTTTCAATTTGTCTCGGAGTTAGCGCTCCTCCTCGCAAGGAAATAAAGACAGAATCGTTTTGATTAAAATTCCCTTTCCAAATTTTGTAAACTTTCAACCAATTCAATAGGCTTTCTTTTGCCTTTTTTCCAAACGGTACAATACGAGTTTTATTTCCCTTACCTGTAATTCGAACAAGTTGCCGATTAAAATCTACATCTTTAACTGTTAAACCCTGCAATTCAGCCAGACGTAAACCACTTGAATATAGTAGTTCCAACATGGCTTTATCTCTTAACCATAATTGCTGATCAATCGGTTTTTCAGGCATAGGTTGATCTAAAATCTGATTAACCGTTTCTATGTCGATCATACCCGGTAAGGGTCTAGGCTGACGTTTTAACTTAAAATCATCAGTAGGATTAATTTCAAGATATTTGCCCTGTTCAGCCCACTTCATAAACTGGCGAATAGAAGTGAGATGACGCTGCATGCTACTTGCACTTAACTGGTCTTGCTCAACACGCTGAGCCAGATATTCACGTAAATCTGAAGCTTCAACATTTTTTAAATCAATTTTTTTTGATTCACAGAACTCTAGAAAGCTTTTCACATCTCGCTCATAAGCCGTGATTGTATGCTCAGACTGATTTTGAATTTTTCTTTCTTTTAACCACATTGAGAGCAGTTGTAATGCAAAATCCAAATTGCTCTCCATTTATTTACTGATTTTTTGAGTGTATCAAAAACTATTGAATCAGGAAAATTTGATATCGCCAACCTAATGATGATTTAACTTATATACTACAATTCACATTAAGTATTTATCGGAAATCCGAGCTATGACCACCATACTTCTTCCTTACTTAATTGCAATTACGCTACTTACCATTACCCCTGGTTTAGATACGACTTTAATTATTCGTACTGCCACACTTGAAGGTAAATCGAAAGCATTTCAAGCAGCAGTGGGTATTTGTCTTGGCTGTATTGTATGGGGAATCGTGGTTGCTTGTGGACTAGGTGCTTTGCTTCTGGCTTCTGATTTAGCTTTTAATATATTGAAATGGATGGGAGCAGTTTATCTAGCTTGGCTGGGGTTAAATATGATTTTAAAACCACGTAGCCAACTTGCAGACACACAAGAAAGTCATTCAAATCGCTCTATTTCACAAAATTGGTTTATTAAAGGTTTTTTGGGTAACTTACTTAACCCCAAAGTTGGGATTTTTTATATTTCATTTCTTCCCCAATTTATTCCGCCGCAAGCATCCGCTGTGACTTGGGTGATGGGACTGGTAATGATTCATGTGGTGATTGGAATGTTATGGTCAATTTTATTAATTTTAGCCATGCAGCCGCTTTCACGTTATCTAAAGCAACCTAAGTTTGTGAAATATATGGATCGGATTACTGGCAGTATTTTTGTGTTGTTTGCTTTGAAATTAGCTTTGAGTAAAAGGTAATTCATCAAATATTATTTTAAATATAAAAGAAAGCCTCTTTTATCACTTCAACTGATGAAAAGAGGCGTCTATTTAGGTCACGCGATTAACCTTGAAAATAACGTAAATCCAAACGTCCATCATATACATGAGTTGTTGGACCCGTCATCCAGACCACATCGCCTTCTTGCCATTCTATTTGTAACTTACCACCAGCAAGCTCAACTTCAACTGAGTTCGCAAGTAAGCCACGGCGCATACCACTCACCGCAGCAGCACAAGCGCCTGTACCACATGCAAGCGTTTCACCGACACCACGCTCAAATACGCGTAAGCGGACATGTTTTTCGTCAATGATTTGCATAAAGCCAGCATTCACACGCTCAGGGAAACGTTTATGTGATTCAACTTGTGGGCCAATGCCAGCAACATCTGCAGTTAATACATCTGGAACAATAGTGACGGCGTGAGGATTGCCCATATTGACCACATCAATACTGATGTTTTGGTCGTTAGCTAACTCAAGTGTATACAAAGCTTCTGGTTGTTCTGCAATGAATGGAATTTCATTCGGCAAGAATTTCGGGTAGCCCATATTAACGCGAACCCAGCCATTTTGTCCCAATTCAGGTTTTACAATTCCTGCTTTGGTTTGAACAGTAATACTTGTTTTGGTCGTTAAATGACGCTCATGTACAAAGCGAGCAAAGCAGCGTACACCATTACCACATTGTTCAACTTCGGAACCGTCTGCATTAAAAATACGATATTTAAAATCTGCTTCCGGTAAATCAGGTGGTTCAACAATTAAAAGTTGATCAAAACCAATACCGAAATGACGATCGGCTAAGCGTTGAATTGTTTCTGTATCTAAATAGGCGCGTTGGCTGATTAGATCAACCACCATAAAGTCATTGCCTAGCCCATGCATTTTAGTAAATTCTAACAACATTTCATTTACTCCTCAGGCAATAAACTTTCTTTTTCCCAAAGGGATTCAACTGTTTCACGCTCACGAATTAAATGGGCTTTATCACCTGACACCATCACTTCTGCGGCACGTCCACGTGTATTGTAATTTGAACTCATTACAAAACCATAAGCGCCGGCGCCAAGAACAGCTAACAAGTCATTTTCTTTTAAAGCCAATGAGCGATCTTTACCAATGAAGTCACCTGTTTCACAGATCGCGCCAACTAGATCCCAAGTTTTTTCTTCAGTATCTGAACTTGGCACTACAGGTTGGATATCCATCCAAGCTTCATATAATGCAGGGCGAATTAAATCATTCATTGCTGCATCAATAATGGCAAAGTTACGGTGACTTGTTGGTTTGAGCAAATCAACTTTTGTTAAAAGTACACCTGCATTTGCACTAATGCTACGGCCCGGTTCCATATAAACTTTGAGACCTAACTTTTCTAAAGCAGGTTTCATTGAGTTGGCATATTCTTCAACACTTGGCGGCGTTTCATCTTTATAACAAACACCCAAACCGCCACCGATATCAATATGTTTAAGAGTAATACCAAGTTTTTTCAATTCTTCGATCATCAACATGACACGATCTAAAGCGTCAACAAACGGTTTAGTCTCGGTCAATTGCGAACCAATGTGGCAGTCAATTCCAATGATTTCAAGGTTTGGCAAAGATGCAGCATATTGATAAGTTTCATAAACGGTATCACTTGGAATACCAAATTTATTTTCTTTTAAACCTGTTGAAATATAAGGATGTGTTTTTGCATCTACGTCAGGATTTACACGTAAAGAAATCGGCGCTTTTTTGCCTAGACGAGCTGCAACTTTTTGAAGACGGTCTAGTTCTGCATAAGACTCTACATTAAAGCAAGCAATACCTACATTTAATGATGTTTCGATATCGGCTTCGGTTTTACCCAAGCCAGAAAAAACAATTTTAGATGCATCACCACCCGCTTTCAAAACACGTGCAAGCTCACCACCCGATACGATATCAAAACCAGCACCAAGTTTTGCCAAGACATTCAGAACAGCTAAATTCGAGTTAGATTTCACCGCAAAACAGATTTGATGATCGATAAAATCAAAAGCACGGTCCATATCTAAGTAATGTTTTTCAAAAGCTGCTTTTGAATAAACATACAAAGGTGTGCCAAATTGCTGTGCAAGCTGCTCCATAGAACATTGCTCTGCATGCAATACTCCATTAATGCGGGTGAAACTCATGAATGTGTCCTTATTTCAAAGCTTAAGGTGAAGTTGTTTGGGTTGGGGCTGATGCTTCAACTGACTGTTCAGCTTGTTCATCCTGTTGCACAACTTGTTTCTGTTCTTTATTACGATAGAGCAAGTATTTCGCACGTTTGTCATAATTCGGATCAGAAGGTAGCTGTAATGCTCCTGACTGACCACAAGCGCTAAGCAAAATACTGCTGCTCAATAAACTGATGAGGCAAATGACACGACGCATCTGAGCACCTGATTTAAACAATTCGATGCAGTATACCGTGATCACGCAGGCGGCTAAAGAGTAAACTTAAAGAGAAAAACAATATGCATAAAAAACGCCAGCTTTTCAGCCAGCGTTTGATCATAACCAAATAAATTTAATTACTTTTTATGACGTGGTTTATAGAAGAAGAAATAACCAATGATCAAGATAACAAACCAAATCGGGCTGACTTTAAGTGCTTTAAACGTATCTGGTTCTAAAGACAACACATAAATCATGCCAATAAAGAAAATAATCGTGATCCAACATGTAAATAGACCACCTGGCAATTTAAATGTTGATTTGGCATGCAGCTCAGGACGCGTAGTGTAGTAACGGATATAACTCCAGATAATCAGTAACCACACGCAAATGAACAGAATCGTTGAAAGTGTCGTTGCAAGCGTAAATGCTTCAACTGTATTTGGTACAAAATACTGTAATGCCGCACCTAACAATAAACACGCAGCAGAGAAATACAATGCATTTGCAGGTACTGCACGTCTGTTCAATTTACCAAAAGCTTTTGGCCCCTGATCTTCACGAGATAAACCAAATAACATACGGCTTGTTGAGAAGACACCACTGTTCATTGACGACATTACTGATGACAATACAACCAAGTTCATCAAGATCGCTGCTGCTGCCACCCCTGCTTGACTAAACAAGTTTACAAATGGGCTGATCGCTGGATCAATTTTATTCCATGGCGTTACAGACATTACAATCAATAATGCCAATACGTAGAAAATAATGATACGGATTGGAATTGAGTTAATTGCTTTTGGTAAGTTACGTGCTGGATCTTTCGTTTCCGCAGCCGTTGTTCCCACAAGTTCCACACCAACGAAGGCAAAGATTGCGATTTGGAAGCCTGCCAAGAAGCCATGCACGCCTGTTGGGAAGAAACCACCATTCGCCCAAAGATGAGTAAATGAAGCAACTTCACCTGTACTTGAGGTAAAGCCTGTAAAGATCATCCATAGGCCCACAGCGATTAAAATAATAATCGCAAGAATCTTAATAAGCGCAAACCAGAATTCTAACTCACCAAATAAGCGAACTGTTAACAGATTTAAACCCATAATAAATACAATCGCGGCAACACTGATCATCGCCCCTTCGACAGGCGAAAAAGGCAGACCATTATTGAAGAATTGTAAGTAGTAGATAATTGCAGAAAGGTCAGCGATACCAATGGTGATCCAACATAACCAGTATGTCCATCCCACAAAGTAACCCGCCCATGGACCGATTAAATCTGTGGTGAAGTCAATAAATGATTTATAGGCGAGATTTGAAAGAAGTAATTCGCCAAGCGCGCGCATGACAAAAAACACCATCACACCAATAATCAAATAAATGAATAAGATCGACGGACCAGCAAGGCTAATTGTTTTGCCTGATCCCATAAATAATCCGGTACCAATTGCACCACCAATCGCGATAAGCTGTAAATGCCGATTGGAGAGGCTTCTATGGAGCTCACCTTGTTCATGAGGCTCGCTCAGATTTTGATTCGACATTTTATAAATACACTCCAGTAATTTTTTTAATCCGTTAGCTAAATTCAAATCAAAAAGACGATATCGCACCATTTGCAGGTATCTTTTAAATGTATATTTTTTGACAACTTTTCAGCTAACCAATTTTGTCTGTATTGCTGATGATTCCAAGCTACATACAATTATGGCCGATAATACGCACAAGCCCATTACAATACAACGGATTCTCAAGTCAACTTTTGTCGAACTTCTTTAACTAAAGCCCATGTAAAAAGGCTACCAATGAGGTAGCCTTTTTGATTAAAAGTCAGAAAATAAATTTATCTTTTGGAATTTACTTTTGCTTATTCTTCAATCTTTCTTCCCAGAATGTTGCATTTTTAATTCCTAATTTAACAGGGTCAAATGTGTACTCTTTTACCCCAGCTTTTTGCTGTTCTTCATAATCTTTTAGTGCTTTAATTGTTGGCTTCCATACAAAATAAGTCACAATAATTCCGACAATATTAATCCATGCCATTAAACCTACGCCAATGTCACCAATACCCCATATATAACCAGTTGCACTTAAAACCCCATAAGATACAGATAGGATAATAAAGCACTTCGTCACAAATAATAACGATGGAGATTTTGTAATATAGCTTAGATAAGTAATGTTAGTTTCAGCAATATAGTAATACGCAACAATCGTTGTAAAAGCGAAGAAGAACACAGCCAACGCCACAAAGATTTGGCCAAAATTACCAAACATTGTACTCACTGCCATCTGTGTAAATGCAGGAGAGCCTATTTCTACAGTTGCTCCAACATGTTGCACGATAAATTGACCAGCTTCTAATGTACCTTGTACGTTATACATACCAGTAATTAAAATCATGAATGCTGTTGCAGAGCAGACGAATAAAGTATCGACATAAATTGAGAATGCTTGTACAAAACCTTGTTGAGCTGGATGTTGAACTTCTGCTGCTGCCGCTGCATGTGGCCCTGTTCCTTGTCCTGCCTCATTTGAATAAACACCACGTTTCACCCCCCAACCGATCGCTGCACCAAGACCTGCCATCGGAGAAAAAGCATCTTCAAAAATTAATTTGATTACACCCGGTAATTCATGAATATTAGCAATAACGATAACAACAGCCATTAAAATGTAACCGGCTGCCATAAAAGGAACAACGAATTCAGCAAAGCGAGCAATACGTTTAATCCCACCAAAAATAATGATCGCGAGTAAACTAACAATCACCACAAGTGCTACAAGTTTGAATAACCCAATATCACCGAAAATAATTGCCCCTTCACCTGTAATTTGTGTAAATGCTTTACCTACCGCATTTGCTTGAATACCCGGTAAAAATAAACCACAGGCTACAATTGCCGAAATTGCAAATAAAACCCCTAACCAACGTTGTCCCAATCCTCTATCAAAATAAAATGCTGGACCACCACGATATTGGCCTTGATATTCAACTTTATAGATTTGACCTAAAGTTGATTCTACATATGCCGTGCTTGCTCCTAAAAATGCAACTAACCACATCCAAAAGACTGCACCTGGCCCACCAAAGCCAATTGCTGCCGCCACACCCGCAATATTACCTACACCTACTCGCCCCGATAATGAAACAGCTAAGGCTTGAAAAGATGAAATCCCCTGTTCTGAAGAAGTACCTTTTATTAACAGTCTAAACATTTCCTTCATTTGACGTACTTGAACGAATCTTGTCAAAATAGAAAAAAATAAACCCGCGCCTAAGCACAGATAAATAAGTCCTTTACTCCAGATTATGCTATTTACCCAATCAACAATTTCTGCTGCACTCATAGATATCAACCTTTTGTATCTTTAAAATACAATACTCATATTATTTTGTTCGTTTTTCACTTCAGCAATATCTATGCCATATCTATAATAAACAGCTAGATACATACTTCAGTAAAAACACCTTCCTTGGGGATCGATTAGATTTTTATATCCACTGAAAACAAACTTTATCTGACTTGTAAAAATCCTATATCGTGTTATTTTTGGTGTCTTTCCCTTACCAGTTCCTTAGAAAATCCCTTCAAATTTCCTCATTATCTTTTACGAAAATTTTTGGAAATAAGAAGGAATAACTTCCTAAGAACTATATTTATATAATATTAAGCAAAATTTCAATTTTTTATGAGCAAAGTCAAAACTGTTTACCGTTGCGAACAATGTGGTGCCGATCATCTTAAGTGGGCTGGACAATGTTCAGAGTGTGGTGAATGGAATTCTCTGACTGAAGTCAAACTTGAGCCGACCACTGCTCACCGTGCACGCCCTAAAATTGGGGGCTATGCGGGTCAAGTTGCCAACATTACAACGCTCAATAAAGTTTCAGTTTCTCATGAAACCCGCTTACCAACAGGCATTAGCGAATTTGACCGCGTGCTTGGTGGGGGCTTGGTGACAGGTTCTGTTGTGCTAATTGGGGGTGACCCCGGTATTGGTAAATCCACTATTCTTTTACAGACAGCAACCTACATGGCAAGCGCGAAAAGCTCTGCACTTTATATTACAGGCGAGGAATCTTTGTCTCAGGTTGCCCTTCGTGCACAGCGTCTTGACTTACCAACTGATCAATTAAAAGTCATGGCTGAAACCTGTGTCGAGCGAATTTGTGAAGTTTTAGAACAAGAAAAACCTGTAGTCGCTATTCTAGATTCGATTCAAACCCTCTATACAGAAACCCTTCAATCTGCTCCGGGTGGTGTTTCACAAATTCGTGAATCTGCTGCTTTATTAACCCGCTATGCAAAAAATAGTGGCACGGCGCTCTTCATTGTTGGTCACGTGACCAAAGAAGGTGCACTGGCAGGCCCTCGTGTTTTAGAACATATGGTGGACTGCGTACTTTACTTTGAAGGCCAATCAGACTCTCGTTATCGAATGATTCGTGCTGTTAAAAACCGTTTTGGTGCAGTCAATGAACTCGGCGTGTTTGGCATGACTGATAAAGGTTTAAGAGAAGTAGCTAATCCGTCTGCTATTTTCTTAAGCCGATATGATGAAGCGATTCCCGGTTCAATTGTCATGATTAGCCGTGAAGGGACTCGCCCTCTTTTAGTTGAAGTACAAGCTTTAGTTGATGATGCTCAAGGACAACCACGACGTGTTGCATTAGGTCTTGAACAAAACCGTTTAAATATGCTGCTTGCTGTAATGCATCGTCATGGTGGCGTACAAACCACAGGGCAAGATGTATACGTCAACATTGTGGGTGGTTTAAAAATTACCGAAACGGGTTCCGACTTAGCTGTTTTACTCGCATGTGCTTCAAGTTTACGTACCAAAGCTTTGCCTCAACAGCTTGCAGTTTTTGGTGAAGTTGGACTTTCAGGCGAAATTCGCCCTGTACCTAATGGTCAAGAGCGCTTAAAAGAAGCAGCAAAACATGGTTTCAAATATGTCATTTTACCAAGAGGTAACGCGCCGCAAAAAGCAATTCCAGGCGTACAAGTCATTGCGGTTGCTCGCTTACATGAAGCATTGACCGAAGCAATGCAACTCAGTGATGAATTGACATAAAAAAACATACTTTTAAGGTTGAAATTTAGAGTAAATACCTGCATAAATACTATTACAAATTAACACTAAACAGGAATTTCCTATGGAAGTACACCAGCGTGGCTTGATTACCGGTATTTTAATGGCTGCTTTAGCAATTTCTCCTCTTGCTGAAGCGAAACGTGCAGGTGGTGGTAAAAGCCACGGTATGGCACGTTCTACTACTTCAAGCCAGTCTTATCAACAACCTCGTCAAGTGACTCCAGTTCAACAAACCACTACAGCGCCTCAGAAATCTGGTCCAGGCGTTGGTTCAATGGTTGCAGCTGGTGTGGCTGGTGCTGCCGTAGGTGCTGTTGCAGCAAATGCTTTAGCTGATGACAAACCAACATCGACTGAACAGCAAGCCGCTCAAGCTCAAGAAGAGAAAAAAGGTGGAATCCCAGGCTGGATTTGGGTATTGCTTGCCGCAGCTCTCGCTTTCTTTGTATTCCGTAAATTGGGATCAAAAAAAAAATTAGCGGGTAACAACCCTTACGCACCAAATAGTAACGGTCAAAACCCATTTGGCCGTTCTGCTGCTCCACAAGCAACTCCACGTAATGCTGGAGATAATACAAATATCTTTGGTCAATCTGTGGCTGGCGGTGCAGCAACACAAGCTCCTTTTGGCGGTGTAACAACGAGCAATGGCAATCAACTTCCAGATGGTAGTGAACCTGCTGCGTTCTTACGTATTGCACGTCAACGTTTTAATCATATCCAATCGATGAATACTGCAAGTAACATTGAAGAAATTCGCCGTTACTTAACACCAGAACTTTATAGTTCTATGTATAACGACATCATGGCCAATCAAGATCAGGACGTTGCTGAATTTAGCAACTTGAATGCGATGGTTGTAGACAGTGCAACTGAAAATGGTCAATACGTAGTAAGCGTACGTTTCACTGGTACAGTAAGCGAAGACTTAAACAGCTTGCCACAACCGTTTACCGAAATCTGGCACTTTGTTAAACCTGCTGGCTCTCAGCAAGACTGGGTTGTTGCAGGTATTCAACAAGCTTAAGCTAAATAAATCCTAAATAAAAAAGTCACAATATTGTGGCTTTTTTATTTGTCAGCTTTTAAGCAATTTCTGCTGGAAAGGTCACTACTTTTTCAATTTTGACCTGATCCATTGCAACCATGAGTAAACGGTCTATACCTAAAGCGATACCTGAACATTCCGGCATATGAGGCAATGCTGCTAACAGATGCTCATCTAAAGGCATAACATGAAGCCCTTGCTTAGCACGCTCTGCATTATCTGCTTCAAAGCGTGAACGCAACACGTCTGCATCAAGCAATTCATCGTAAGCATTTGCCAGTTCTAAGCCTTCAATATAAACCTCGAAACGCGCCGCGACCTCTTCCCCATCTTCATCTACTTTCACTTTTGCCAAAGAGGCCATTTCTGGTGGAAAGTCAGTTAAAAAAACTGGAGCATCAAAACCTAAACTTGGTTCAACAAAATGAGAAAATAACAAATCCATATAAGCTAGGCGATCATCGCCCAAATCAAGGTTTAACCCCACACGATTTGCCGTATCTTTGAGTTGTTTCAAAGTTGCCTGCAAAGGGTTGATATCAAGACGATCTTGAAAGGCATGTTTATAACTTAAAATAAACGGACGAACTTCACCAAAACGATGTTGCAAACAGGTTTGCAATAAATCGGCTGTTTCATGCATTAACGCTTTTAAGTCCAGACCCGGACGGTACCATTCAAGCATGGTAAATTCACTGTTGTGTTTACGCCCGTGTTCATCATCTCGGAACACCTTACAGATTTGATAAATCGGCCCACTACCGCTCGCCAATAAACGCTTCATGGCAAACTCTGGTGAAGTCTGTAAATATTGAGTTTGCAATTTGCCATTAATATGGCGCAAAGCCTGAACCGAAGCTAAATGTACATCGGTGACACCTGCCTGTGAAACGATTGGTGTTTCGACTTCCATGACATCACGTTCAGCAAAAAACTGACGAATTTGGCTATAGAGCTTGGCACGTGCTTTTAAGGCATCAATTGAACAAGTAGGTTGATAGCTTAAACTCATGCCTGTGGCCCCCCATGTGCTGCCCATTCACGGCGCAGCGGATAATTTTTACGTAATAAATCAAATGCTTTTTGCTCTACTTTTCCGTCTTTAATACAAGCACGGATGTTGGCATCATCTTGAGCAATATCATAAATTTGAGATAGTTTTTGCTTTAATACAGCTTTTAAATCATGTCCCGAAAAATAGTCTTCGCATGCAGGTAGCTGAGTTTCAAAACGCTTATTAATGTCGTATCCAAATTTTTGGCAAAACGCTTCATAAATCATTTGTGTACCACGGGCTTTTCCTTCAAGGCTATAACCAGCAATATGCGGTGTTGCTAAAGCCAACATATTTAAAAGTTTTTCTGATATGACTGGTTCATGCTCAAATACATCGAGCACAACTTTACGCTGAGTACGTTGAATATCCTCGATTAAAGCAGCTTCTTTAACGACTGGACCACGTGCACTGTTAATTAAAATCGTGTCAGGTTGAAGCGCTGCGAAAGCTTGTTCGTCAAACAGATGATATGTGGCATGTTCACCATTTTTAGTAAGCGGCACATGAATTGAAATTGCATTCGCTTGTTGCAACAGAGTTTCAAAGCTTACATTTTCAATTGTGTCTAGTTTCACATACGGGTCAAAGCCAATTATGTTCCAGCCAAGCAACTGAGCCATATACGCCAAACGTTTACCCACGTTACCAAGCCCAACAATGCCTAGCGTAAATTTTTCTTGTTGTTCTAAAAGGTTCACATCTAAATGCAGTAAAGCGGTGATGACATATTCAGCAACTGCCTGTGCATTACAACCTGCTGCATTGGCCCATGTAATATCATGTTTTTCTAGGGCTTGAATATCTAAATGATCGGTTCCGATTGTGGCACTACCCACATATTTTAAAGCAGTATTTTGAATTAAACTTTCGTTCACTGCGGTGACTGAACGAACCAATAAAGCTTCAGCATCTTTTACATCGGCATGGGTTAAGGTACGCCCTGCTTTGTGTTGAATATCGCCAAACTCAGAAAAAAAGTAATCGGTAAACGCCAAATTTTCATCTGCGACGATTTTCATTGTCTGCAACCCATAGCTTATAAAAACATTATTATCCTTTGAGTTGCAGCAAAGCACAATGTTAAGGGCGTTAAATTAGTACAGGGTTCCAAGACTCAGTTCACTTATAAGCCATCGCCAAAATAAAAGTAAGCCATGACCGCGAGTGTAAGCCAAATTAAAATAATGAGTACGGCAACCAAATAGTTTTTGGGTCGTTTTTCATGTTCATCCAGCCATTCTTCAGCTTGTTGTTCAGCATCGAAAATGACTTGTTGAGGCGTAAAACGAATAGCTAACCAAATGAGCATTGGTAAAATAATGGCATCATCAATAAAGCCCAAAATAGGAATAAAATCTGGAATTAAATCGATTGGACTAAACGCATAAGCCACAGCCACCACAGCAATCATTTTAGGTAACCACGGCATTTGCGGATGCCTTGACGCAAACCAAAGCATAATAATTTGTTTCTTTAGACCTTTTGCCCATTCTTTTATTGATTGTAACCAAGACATTTGGACAGACTCTGAACCTTTAGAGTTTTATAATAATCCATAAAACCTATCCTTAGCTTAAAAGCCAAAGAAATGTCAAATGAGCTTCGTTTTAAGCCCATTATCTTGAACGATATATTTTAAATCTCTGTATATAAAACAAATCTATCTTCTCGACAAAAACTTGCCAAAGTCAGGCCAGATTGTTTGGCTAACTGAATCGCCATGCTGGTAGGTGCTGAAATTGACGCCAGTAGACTAATGTTCAGCTGGGCACATTTTCTTATCAGTTCATAACTAGCCCGACTGGTCATCACTACAAAACCTAAACTGGTGTCATAGTTTTCTTGAGCTAGATAACCGATTAATTTGTCTAATGCATTATGGCGGCCAACATCTTCAAATAAAGCGGCAATTTGACCCTCAACTACCCATGCTGCGGCATGTGCTCCACCCGTTAAAGCAGTAATTTCCTGTTGAGCTTTTAAATGGGAAATGGCACTCGGAATTTGCTCAAGCCATATTTTGGATGCATGCGTTGTAATTTTTGGAACATCTAACTGAAACTGCTCTAAGCTTTCAATTCCACATAAACCACAGCCTGTACGGCCCACCATCATGCGGCGGTGTTCTTTTAATGCAGCAAATGCTCTAGATGAAATGGTCATTTCCACCGTAATGCCCAATTCATTTTGATGCATATCAAACGTATATAGTTCTTTTAAGCTCGTTAAAATTCCTTCGGAAAGACTAAAACCTTTGGCAAATAAATCAACATTGGTGGGTGTTGCCATCATCACTGCTTGTGAAATACCGTTATACACCAAGGCAATTGGATACTCTTGCACAATATGATCTAAAACATTTTCAGAGTCGTTTTTGTTAAACCGCTGCACTGGTAACGTTTCAACCCCATAAGAATGTGGTGTCAAAATGATTTCCTTTATTTCAAAATGACGCTTATTGAGAGCGCCATTTGTTTTGATGACATTTTTTTAATATCGCCTTTGATTAAAGGCTACTTACTTTCTTATCGGCATCTTCAGGGGCTACTGCCGTTGCCAAGTTAAAGTGGGCGGGCGCATCGCCGGGATGTAAAATCACAGGAACACTTTTCGAAGCCGGAATCTTGGCATATTTATCATGACTGCTTAACGCCACCAAAGGATTAGTCTCTGGATAGTACGCAGCTAAACTGCCACGTGGAATGTTGTAAGGAACAATACGGAAACTGTGTACAATACGCTTCACACCGTCGGAGAAAACACTTTCAATATCAACCCATTGATTTGCTTCAAAGCCCGCTTCATCAATATCGGCTTGATTCATAAACAACACACGGCGCTGACCGAATACCCCACGATAACGGTCATCGAGACCATATAAGGTCGTGTTGTATTGGTCATGAGAGCGAGTGGTCATTAAGGTATAAACTTTACTCTCGGTATATGCGGCAGCGTACTGATTTTCTTTATCAGCATAGACCTCACTCAGAGGTGTAATCATAAACTGCGCTTTACCACTTTTTGTATTCCAGATGTGCTTATTGGCTGGATGCTCTAGGTGAAAACCACCTGGTTTATAGACACGTAAATTAAAGTCATGGAACTCATCAAAGACGTCGGCAATTGAGTCACGAATACGATCATAACTTTCAATGTACCATTTCCATTTAATCTTGCTGTCTGGCAGCACTGCTTCGGCCATTCGGGCGACAATATCTGGTTCAGACAAAATATTTTCAGAAATTGGGGTATTACGCCCTGCTGACAAATGAATATTACTCATCGAATCTTCGACTGAAATAGCCTGTGGGCCATGAAGCTGCTCATCAATTTCGGTACGTCCCAAACAAGGCAAAATGAGTGCCTCTTTACCACACACCAAATGACTACGATTCAACTTGGTGGCAACATGAACGGTTAAATTACATTTTCTGAGCGCTTCTTGAGTATACGGTGTATCTGGGGTTGCAACGGCAAAGTTCCCACCCAAACCAATAAAGACTTTGACCTCGCCTTCAGCCATGGCTTTGATGGTTTCAACCACACCAAAACCATTTTTTCTCGGTGATTTAATTCCAAACACGCGGTCAATATTGTCGAGTAATTTGGGACTAGGTAGCTCATTAATACCCATAGTGCGGTCACCTTGCACATTACTATGCCCACGAACTGGACAGAGCCCTGCACCCGGTCTACCAATTTGACCACGCGACAACAATAAATTTGCCAGCATATGTACATTGGCTGTTCCGTGGCGGTGTTGAGTAATACCCATTCCCCAACAGAAAATTGAACGTTCAGACTCCAAAAAGAGTTTGGCGAGTTTCTCTAAATGCTCTGGTGATAGCCCGGAATGTTTATAAATATCTTCCCACTCAGTTCTCTCGATCTCAGCAATCATCTCATCAAAACCGACCGTATTGACCGCAATAAAGTTTCGGTCAAAAACACTGGGTTTACCTGAAGCGAGTGCTTTTTTATCCCACTCATTTAAGTGTTTTAACATACCCAACATAAGTGCATAGTCACCACCAATTTTAGGTTGGAAGTAATAACGACTAATTGGCGTACTGCCGTTGGTCATCATTTCAAGCGGTGCTTGGGGGTCTTGGAAACGCTCTAAGCCGCGCTCTTTAATCGGATTAATCGCAATAATGTTGCCACCACGTTTGGACACTTCCCGTAAAGTACCTAACATACGTGGATGGTTGGTTCCGGGGTTATGCCCAAAACTAAAAATAGCATCAGCCAAATCAAAGTCTTCTAGGGTAACGGTACCCTTTCCTAAACCAATCGAGTCGAGCAAGCCAACACTTGTTGTTTCATGGCACATGTTCGAACAGTCTGGAAAGTTATTTGTACCAAAGCTCCGCACAAACAATTGATATAAAAATGCCGCTTCGTTACTGGCACGACCAGAAGTATAAAACGCTGCTTGGTCTGGATGGTCTAGCGCATGTAAATGTTGCGCGATAAGTTTAAAAGCATCGTCCCATGAAATAGACACATATTTATCAGTTGCAGCATCGTAGCGAACCGGGTCGGTTAAACGGCCTAAGTCTTCTAGAAAGAAATCACTTTGTTCTGACAACCAACTGACCGTATGGCTTGCAAAATATTCAGGAGTAACAGTTTTACTGGTTGCTTCAAAGGCAACTGCTTTTGCACCATTTTCACAAAAGTTAAAGGCATGGGCATCTTTCTTTTCTGGCCATGCACAACCGGGACAATCGAAGCCTGTAGGCTGGTTAATATTGAGTAAGGTAATTGAACCTTTTGCTAAAATATCTTGTCGCTTCAAGTTTCGAGCAACACTTAGCAGTGCGCCCCAACCGCCAGCAGGATGAGTATATGGCTCAATTCGCGCAAAACCGTTATTTTCCTGAATATGCTTTTGTCCTTCTGAATTATCCACTTTTTTATCCTCTTATTTCTTCTTACATACTCAACAGATTCAATAAAATCACGATTTAATTATGGTTATATCTAGGCGATCTGTTGTTTAGCTTATTTGTAGAGTCCGCTTTTTCTTCTTCACAATATTAAAAAAGCTGGCCCAAACCTGCTTATAATATG
>NZ_JABVBF010000006.1 GCF_013344765.1 Acinetobacter lactucae | reverse complement strand
GGATTAATATTTCTCGAAAAGAATATTAAGTCTCAGCAAGAAACAAAAGCTAAAGCGGAAAAAAGTAAGAATCCTCATTTAACTTGTAAACGTAAATAATTTTTATTTTGTAGGAAACTAATTATTTGATAATTAGTTTCCTGTTAATAAAGATAAACATTTTTAATGGCTTATTTATCTTTAATACAACTTGTTCCGTATAGTTTCTATGTAGGCATTCAGAGATGTAATTTTATTACATGCTATGAGCCTGCTATAGTGCCCTTGTTCAACTTTTTAGTTTAATGGTGTGCTGTTTTGCCACGTTCTGCACTTTTCATGTCCGTCTTGTTCTGTTTGCTTATATTCCAAAGTTTATGGAATGTGGCAGCAGCATTTTGCGCCCATGAAAATCAGGAAAAAGCATTACATCATTTTGGTCATCATGCAGCGTTGAGTTATGAAGCTTCTCAACATAGCCATACTGAAAAGACTGATGTAGTAGGGACTACTCATAAAGCTCCCTTAAGCTTGTCCGATCATCATGACCATTTATCTTCGTGTTTTCATGTTGTGATTGTAGAAGCACAAGAAAAAATTGTTTCGCCGTTAATACAATCATCTGAGCCAAAACAACAATATTATTGGTCCAATTCTTATAAATCCCCTCATATCTCTAAACAAGACCCACCTCCTGTTTTAACCCTGCTATAGGTGGGGTAGCCGAAAATTAGCCCACCAGAAATATTATTTATTTCATAGGGTTATTTTATGTCTATTTTTTTATACGAAAAACGTTTCGTTAGCCTGAGTACGTCTTGGGTACTTAAATCATTAGTTATTGCTGTTGCACTTTCAACTAGTGCGGTTACCACTGCGGCGAGTTCAAATCAAAACCTTGCTGAGAATACTCAACCGCAGCACGTACAGAATGTTTTAACATTTGACCAAGTGTTAGATCAGGTCAAGCAGTTTCAGACTCAAACAGGAATTTGGCAAGCTCAACAAGATATTGCAGAGAGTAATATCAAACAGAGCCGGCTATGGGAAAACCCGACGGTTTCTGTACAGCAAACGGGTTTTAAATCTGGAAAAGATCAGGAGTTAGAACTCGGGATCTCGCAAAAGCTAGATATTTTTGGTGTACGTTCTGCAGCAAAAAAACTGGCAAGTGTTCAGCAAAATCAAGTTGAGTTAAATCAGGTTTTGTATGACGCTCAACTCAAGCTGGCAGTAAAATATTTATGGTCACAAGTATCAACTTTAGAACTTGAACACGAAGTTGCCAAAGCTCAATTAAGAACGAGTAAAAACCTTCTCGATGCAACTCGGTTACGCTTTCAAGCAGGAAGTATTGCTCAGGTTGATTTCGATCGGACTTTAATGACGCATGTTGAAAATCAACGTTTATATCAGGAAGTTGAATTATTACTAAGTAGTGCCAAACGAAAATTGGCGAACTTATGGGGTGAGACTGAAGATAACTTTACCTTACGTCCAGATATAAAAAGTGCGTGGCCTTTAAAAAATGAAGGTGATATCGATCAATACTTAAAACAGAATTTGTTAGAACAGTCTATGAGGCTTCAAGCAATACAGCAAAATTCTGAAATTAATTACTTAAAAGCAAAAAATCGCCCTACGCCTACGGTAAATATGGGGGTGGTTCGTAGTAAAACTGCAGATACAAATAGTACTGAAAATCAGATTCGAGTAGGTATTGCAGTTCCCCTAAATATTTTTAATCGCCAACAATATGCCTTGAAAGTTGCCCAAAGCAAACTTGATTTAATTGACCAGCAGCAAAGTTTTTATAAAAAGCAAAGTCTGAATTCTATTCGTACTCTACAGTACGAGTTGGCTGGTTTGAAGCAGCAATATAACTTAATGAATGAGCAACAGATTCCTTTATCAGAGACGGTACAGGAGAAAATGTTACTTGGTTTCAAAGCCGGTAAATATGCAATTACTGATGTTCAGCAATCTACCTTGCAATTACAAGAACAAAGGTTGAAAAAAGTTCAACTCCTTAAATCTGCATGGCAAAAAGCAATTGAGGCAGAAAGTTTAGCTCTCGGCATCGATCCAAATATGGTGATGGCTGGGGATGCATTAAATCAAATCAATCAAAATTTATGGCAAGACACCTATAAGTTGCCGACAGTTGGAGGGGCAGAGTAATGTCAATTAAAAAAATGAAAAACCAATGGCTTATTGCTATTTTGCTCCTGATTGTCTGTCTTGCTGTAAGTGCTTGGTTATTTTTCTCAGGAAAAAAACAGCCTAATACCGAGAAAAGTGAAGAAGGACATACAGAAGCTGAAGCGGGGCATGAAGAGTCTGAAAAAGAGGAAGGAAGTTTAAATCTGACTTCTAAGCAACTGGTTGAATATGGTGTGAAGTTAGAGCAAGTAGGACGTGGAGAAGTTGAGCAAAATCTCTCTTATCCTGCCAAACTTGTCGTAAATACAGACCAGCAAGCACATGTCTCTTCAACGTTTTCTGCCCGAGTAGATAGCGTAAATGTTGCACTGGGGCAACAAGTTGAAAAAGGGCAAGCACTTGCGACTTTATTTGTCCCAGATTTGGTCGATCAGCAAGCTAACTTAAGTATGGCACAAGAAGCACTGACATTAGCCCAGCAAGATTATCAGCGTGAAAAACAATTGTGGGAACAGGGTGTTTCAGCACGTCAAGATTATCAACGTGCTTACAATGCTTATCGTCAGGCTCAAATTCAGGTACAGGCTGCAAATAGCCGTTTAAGTGCATTGGGAGCAACTCGCTCAAGTAAAGGTCGATATGTTTTAACGGCGCCTTTAAGCGGTGTAATTAGTAATAAAGATATTGTAATTGGTGAGCAAATTGGTCCTGAAAAACAGTTATTTGTTATTGATCGCCTAGATCAGTTATGGGTTGAATTTGTGCTACCAAGTGCAAATACCAATATTCAGCCTAATCAGGAAATTGAATTTAAATCGCTACAAACGAACAATATTTTTAAAGCACAGGTACAAAGTTTAACTTCAGAAGCAGATACTCAAACTGGTCGTCTACAGGTTCGTGCCAAGGTACTCACACCTTCAAAAGAATTACGTCCTAACTTAATGGTCAATGTGTTACTGAAACAAAATAATGCAGCGACTGTATTACGAGTTAACAAGACAGCGATACAACAGATTGATGGCAAGAATGTCGTCTTTATTGCAAAACAAGAGAAGGACAAAATTCATTTTGCTCCTGTTGCAGTTGAGTTAGGTAATTATTCTTCAGATGCACAATGGGTAGAGATTAAATCCGGAATTACTGAAAAACAGCAATATGTGGCCCAAGGTAGTTTCTTGCTGAAGTCGGAACTTGAAAAAGGAGAGGCTGAGCATGGACATTAATAAACCTGATTTGCCAGAGGCTGAAGGTTTGTTTGATCGGATCATTCAGTTTTCAATTAATAATGCCATTTGGGTCATGATGTTTGTCATCGCTTGGATTGGTGTTGGAATTTATAGCTACCAAAAACTTTCAATTGACGCCGTGCCTGATATCACCAATGTACAGGTACAAATCAATAGTCAGGCCAATGGTTTTACTGCGCCGGAAGTTGAACAAAGGATTACATACCCGATTGAAAATGCCATGTCTGGTATTCCAAATCTGGAACAGACTCGTTCAATTTCCAGATATGGTCTTTCTCAGGTCACGATTATCTTTAAAGATGGCACTGACATTTACTGGGCAAGGCAGCTAATTAACCAACGTTTACAAGAAGCAAAGAGTGCTTTACCCGATAGCATTGATCCGCAAATGTCTCCAATTTCAACTGGACTCGGTGAGATTTATCAATGGGTGGTAAAAGCAGAGCCAAATGCTAAAAAAGCAGATGGTTCAGCCTATAGCGCGATGGATCTGCGTGAAATTCAAGACTGGATTATTCGTCCTCAGTTACAACGCGTACAAGGGGTAGCCGAGGTTAATAGCATTGGTGGATATAACAAAACTTATGTCGTTTCTCCAGATCTGACGCGGTTACAACAGTTGCAGATTCCACTCACTGATTTACAAGATGCTCTTCAAAATAACAATGAAAACCGTGGTGCTGGATTTATTGAAGAGAATGGCCAGCAGCTCACAGTTCGTGTTCCGGGTATGCTGACGTCGATACAAGATATTCAGAACGTTACGGTCGCCACTAAAAATGGTTTACCTATACGGGTTGCCGATGTGGCCTCAGTATCGATTGGTCATGATTTGCGTACAGGTGGTGCTACCTATAATGGGCAGGAAACTGTTTTAGGTATCGCCATGATGATGATGGGTGAAAACAGTAAAACCATTGCCAAAGCGATTGATCAAAAAGTTCAGGAAATTCAGAGATCACTCCCTCAGGGTGTTGTGATTGAGACAGTCTATGATCGTAGTAATCTCGTAGATAAAGCGATTAAAACAGTAGCCAAGAATTTGATTGAAGGGGCGATTTTAGTCATCGTTATCCTTTTCATTTTTTTAGGAAATTTTCGTGCCGCTTTAATTACCGCTTGTATTATTCCATTGGCAATGCTTTTTACCTTAACAGGCATGGCAGAACAAAAAATTAGTGCCAACCTGATGAGCTTGGGGGCTTTGGACTTCGGGATTATTGTTGATGGAGCAGTTGTTATTGTTGAAAACTGTATTCGGCGTTTGGCTGAAGCGCAGCATTTAAAAGGTCGCTTATTAACACGCTCAGAACGCTTCACAGAAGTCTTTCTAGCAGCTAAGCAGGCACGACGACCATTAATATTTGGTCAGATCATTATTATGGTCGTGTACCTACCAATTTTTGCTTTAGCAGGTGTAGAAGCAAAAATGTTCCATCCTATGGCAATGACTGTTGTGCTAGCGTTATTGGGAGCAATTATTTTATCCGTAACCTTTGTTCCGGCAGCTGTCGCCTTGTTTGTTACGGGGGAAGTGAAGGAAAAAGAAAGCCGTTGGATGATTGCCTTGAAAAAAGGCTATGCAAGTTTACTCGATAAGACTTATGCCTTTCGATATGTTGTTGTAACAGCGGCTGTCAGCATCTTGATTTTGACAAGCGCTATTGCAACAAGAGTGGGTAGTGAATTTGCACCTCAGTTAAGTGAAGGTGATTTTGCACTGCAACTCATGCGTGCACCGAGCACTGGCATAGAAGAGTCGCTTAAGATTCAGGAGAATGTGGAAAAGCAGTTACTGAAAGCTTTTCCCGAAATTAAAGCCATTTTTGCAAGAACAGGAACAGCCGAGGTTGCTACCGATGTCATGCCTCCAAATATTTCCGATGGTATTGTTTTATTAAAACCACATGATGAATGGCCTAATCCTAAAGAAACAATAGATGAATTGCGTGCCAGAATGCTGCAATTCGTGAACCAGATTCCTGGTAATAACAGTGAATTCTCACAACCGATTGAATTACGTTTTAATGAGCTTATTTCAGGTGTACGTAGTGATATTGGAGTGAAAGTTTTTGGGGACGATATGCAGGTCCTCAATCAGGAAGCGGAAAAAATAGCTCAACAACTACGTAGCATTCCAGGTGCTAGTGAAGTCAAAGTTGAACAGACTGACGGTTTGCCATTACTGAATGTAGATGTTGATCATGCACTGGCTGCCCAATATGGATTATCAGTCAAGTCTATTCAGGATATTGTCGCTGCGAGTATTGGTGGACAGAGTGTAGGGCAAATTTTACAGGGTGATAGACGTTTCGATTTCATGATTCGCTTACAGGAAAACATGCGTACACCTCAGCAACTCGCACAATTACCGATTCGCTTACCAAATGGAGGTCTGATTCAGTTACAAGACGTCGCAAAGGTTGAGAATATTTTAGGCCTTGCTCAAGTGAGCCGTGAAAATGGTAAGCGCCGAGTTATTGTGACGGCAAATGTGCGTGATCGTGACCTTGGGTCTTTTGTACAAGAGATGCAAAGTAAACTGGCACAGCAAAAGCTACCTAGCGGTTACTGGTTAGGCTATGGAGGGCAGTTTGAGAATCTTGCTTCTGCCACGGCAAGAATGCAAATCGTTGTACCGATGGCGCTCATCATGATCTTTGTGTTGCTCATGGCTGTATTTAGTAATTTTAAAGACAGCTTACTTGTATTTAGTGGAGTTCCTTTCGCTTTATCTGGTGGATTAGTGGCTTTATGGTTGAGGGATATTCCACTTTCCATGTCTGCTGGGGTTGGGTTTATCGCTTTATCGGGTGTTGCAGTATTAAATGGTTTGGTCATGCTCACGTTTATTAAAGAGCTGAGAACAACTTTAGATGTTCATGCGGCAACTTGGAAAGGAGCGGTATTACGATTACGTCCAGTATTAATGACAGCATTCGTAGCTTCACTTGGTTTTATTCCGATGGCTTTGGCAACAGGAACTGGAGCCGAAGTGCAACGACCTTTGGCAACGGTCGTAATCGGTGGCATTATTTCATCTACGATATTAACTTTGGTTTTATTACCGGTCATTTATCGATGGATGAATGAAAGCAAAGCGAAAAGCGCTGAGCATTCATAATGTCATCGTTTTGAGATATCTTTTTTAATGACAGCGTCAATTCAAAAAAGTGTTTGAAAGAGGTAAAAGTAGTGCTGTATCCATCGTTACTTTTACCTCACCATAAAGATAAATAATAAGGAGTCCGCAAAATGGGTGGACAACATGGTCATGATCATAGTCATGCTGTAGTGACTGAAGGTAATGCTAAGAAATTAATGATTGCTTTAGCGCTTACCTCAACATTTTTAATTGTTGAGGTCGTTGCTGGTTTAATCACGCAAAGTTTGGCATTACTCTCCGATGCTGCGCATATGTTTACCGATGCAGCTGCTCTTGCAATTGCTTTGGTTGCAATTCAGATTTCAAAACGTCCCGCCGATAATAAACGTACCTTTGGCTATCAGCGCTTTGAAATTCTAGCGGCTTTATTTAATGCGCTCATGCTTTTCGTGGTGGCGATTTATATTTTATATGAAGCCTATATCCGTTTCTCTAAGCCACCTGAAATTCAAAGTGTGGGTATGCTCATTGTGGCAACCCTTGGTTTGGTGATTAACCTCATCTCAATGAAAATCCTCATGTCGAGTGCTAATAACAGCCTAAATGTGAAAGGGGCTTATTTAGAAGTATTGAGTGATGCGCTAGGTTCGGTTGGCGTTATTATTGGTGCGATAGTGATTTACTTCACCAACTGGTACTGGGTCGATACAATTATTGCAGTATTGATTGGTTTTTGGGTATTACCGAGAACATGGGTCTTGCTTAAACAAAGTATTAATATTTTGCTCGAAGGCGTACCAGAGGAAGTCGATATTGAAAAGTTACGTGCTGATTTACTTTCTTTAAATGGTGTTGAAAGTATTCACCAACTTAAGGTATGGGCGATTACTTCTAAAAACATCCATTTAACTGTGCATTTATTTGCACCTGACGCTGATCGTACCAAGCTTTATCAAGATGCTGTTGAAATGCTTTCCCATGAGCATGGTATTGGCGAAGTGACATTGCAAATTGAGGATGATGCCGAGATTAATTGTCAGCATGTTGCTCAACATGCTTCACATGAACATGATGAGACTGACAAAGAACATTCACATCAGCACTAAGCTGATGTGAATACTTTTTTTAAATTTCCCATTCGTGATTGCAGTCACGACATTTCCAGTGTTTTTGTGACTGCATAAATGCTTGCATAGACAATTTGAAATCAGGCAAATCGCGCCAGAACATAAAACCAGCTCCTACAGTAACAACAAAAGCGACTACAGTTGCAATTTGAAGAGAACTACCTGCACCATTGCCAAAAATCCACATAAAAATGCTAATCACTACTAAGAGCAAAAGCACAAAAATTGCAGGAATCAAGATAACCAGACTTTTAGGAACGACGGGTTTCGCGCTGTTAACGCCTTGGCTCACAGGCATAATTTTAACACTTTGACATTTAGGGCAACGATATTGCATGGGAACTCCACATTTAGTTTGAATCTATTCTAACGGAAATGTGCAGAAAGAAAAAAATTTGTAAGATATCGAGGAAATGCGTTGAGTTAGCAGAAAAATTACTTATGAATAAACAAAGAAATATAAAAAACAGATGATTTATCCGTACACATAAAAAATAAAATAATGTTGTAGAGCATGCTAATCTACAGAAAAATGAAGTGTGATTAGCACAATAAATGAGCTTAAATACTCGAATAGGATGTGGGATAAATATAAAAAGGAGAGAAGGACTTGGGTCAACAAGATGACAATAAGTCGCAGCCTACAACGACAGCATCGGTTTTAGCTACCCCAGATACCGCTAAACCGTCATTATCTCGTCGATTACTGCATAAGACATTACAACATGCCCAAGATGCAGTTGGGTTTGCTAGCGACACGACACGTAATATTGCAGAGGTTGCTGATGCTGCTTTGGACGCGCTCGATCAAGTCACTACTCATACGAGACGTGGAGTTGTCGGCATGACAAATCTGGCAGCAGGGACTGTAAGAGATATGGTGTCTGAAACCAGTGAAACAGCACGCCAAGTCGCGTTGATTATGGCGCGAACTTTTTTAGGAAAAAGTACCTTAACGTTGTACTTGCCCGAAATGTTATTAAATAATCAAATCCGTAAGCGCATTGACCGTTCTGAAATTGATGATATTAAAATTAAGTGTGGCAACGATAGCTTCCAAGTCGAGATCGATGGGCATTACCATCGTTTCATGTATCGTTTAAGTTTGGATTTTAAGGTATTGGAATGTCGTATTGGGCAGGAAAAATTCTTGCGCCTACGCCAGATGGATGAAAGTCTCGATGTTCAGATTCGGCATGGAGGAACCTTGTCAAATTGGGCGGTGCGTCGTATTGGTCGAGTTGGTTTTGAAGTCGTGAATATGTTGCCGATTCCATCACTCATTAATCACTTGATTGGTGATATCCCCGGCATTCAACGAGATGGTCACCGTATGTGGTTTATTGACCTAGAACAAGCAGGATTTATTGACTTTATTAATAACCGCTCATGGATGGTTGAAAAGCTTCTCAGTTTGACTGATTTTAGTATTTTACCGGGCTTGAATATTTTGAGAGAAAGTCGGGAGCTTGTGCAGCAGTTAGTAGATCAGTTTGAAATTAGGGGACTTCGAGTACAGTCGGGTCGTCTTGAAGTACAAGTAGGAATCGCAGGGTAATTGAACATATGAAAAGCTAATTATTGATTAGCTTTTCATTTTTAAGGCAAGAAAAAAGCCACTGACGTTATGCAGTGGCTTTTTAGAATTTGGCGTCCCTACGGGGATTCGAACCCCGGTTACCGCCGTGAAAGGGCGATGTCCTAGGCCTCTAGACGATAGGGACTTATATGAGGCTAGTTACCTGCGTGCAGTAAACTGCTTGCCTAAATTCTCGGCAAAGATAATTAATCTTTGCTTTTCCTCGAATTTAGTGGCGTCCCTACGGGGATTCGAACCCCGGTTACCGCCGTGAAAGGGCGATGTCCTAGGCCTCTAGACGATAGGGACGTTTCAGAGGTGGGCGTATATTAGGTCGATTTAATAAAAGTGTCAAATAGTTTTCTGAAGAAATATTAAAAAAAACAGTTAAGCGATTAAAAATAACTCAAATTGTAGAAAATATATACATTTAGCCTTCTTTTTTCTGAAAAGGCTCAATAATTGCCTTTATAACCGAGGGGTGCTGTAGATACCCTAAAATCTCATGGGGTTGGTTAGCGAAAGTGTAAATTTTCTGATTAATAATAGAAGGATCGAAATTAAATGGTGCTTCACATAAGGGAAATGCAGTCAAAAAATCATCCTGAGAGTAAAAATTAAACCAATCACCATAAATACATGATGGTCTAGAAATTGGACTCGGAAGCTTACTCTGAATCACACGAAAGGATAAAGGGGAAGCTAGCGTTATAAATCGTTTAATTGAAAACCGATATGCAGGGTTCGAAAGAAGATTAAAGGCAATAACTGAACCGAGAGAATGAGCAACGATAATATAATCTTCGTTTTCACGCATTTTCTTTAAAATCCGCTCATTCACTTCTTGCATAAACTCAGGATTAGACAAATACATATAAGTTTCAATTAGAAACTGTTGAATTAAGCTCTCATGTAATTTAGGGAAGTTATTTAAAAGAACAACCAACTCTTTGAGTACCCGATCTTTTACGAGTTGAGAGGTGAGATAAAGACGTTCTGAAAAGCTTTTTTCAGCTGGGTCCGTTGCTGGTGGCAACAACGGAATAAATGGAGTGTGTTCTTTAGCTGGAGGATTACTTTGGTGCAAATTAATAGGAAAATAATTACTAATAAATGATTTAGGTAATAACGTGTTAAGGTCTAATTGATTGCTTAATTGATATTTAGTCATTAGATCGCCATAAAATGGCATATGAATATGAAGATCACGCACGTTAACTTTGCAAGGCATTTGTTTTAGGCCGAGCTTAAACACTTTTAACCAATGCTCTTTCAAGCGATGTGCTGTGTAGTTTTGTTGATTCATCCCGTGGATAAATATAATTTTCATTCTATACAAGGAATTGTTTTTAATATGAATTTCAATCTACAACGTGATGTTGTTTAAAACCAGTATGTAGGCAAAAAAAAGTGTAGCTTTTTGCTACACTTTAATTGAATAAGGGCTGGTTTATTCTTTATTACGATAAAAAATAAAATAACTGACATAACATAAAGCTGTAAAAATAAGACAGCCTACAAAACCAGCACGCATTTCAGGGTCAGCTGCCATACTCAAGCAAGTAATGAAACAGAAAACAAAACCTAAAATTGGCACAATAGGGAATAGAGGAGCAGCATATTGTAAATCTTTAACCGTATGGCCTGATTTATACCATTGGCGGCGGAAATTGAACTGACTTAAGCAAATGCTCATCCACACAATAACCATGGTAAAAGCCGCTACACCAAGCAGATTCTTAAAAATAGTCTCAGGTGCAAACTGCTCTGATAACAAACCTGGAATTGCACCGAACATGGTTACCACTAGAGCTACGATTGGTGTTCCACTTTTTGATAGGGTGGCAAATACGCTAGGTAGCAATTTTTGTTCTGATAGTGACCACATCATACGTGAAGCTGCATATAGGCCAGAATTCGCTGCTGAAAGCAGGGCTGTAATAATTACAAACCTAATAATGTCATCCGCATATGGAATGCCAATATAATTAAATACTGTAACGAAAGGACTGCTACTTACACCGTCACCGCCTAAACCCGCAAGTTGGAAAGGAAGTAAAGCACTAATAACAATGATGGTGCCGACAAAGAAAATAAGTAGGCGCCAGATCGCGGCATTAATTGCTTTTGGTACATTTTGAGCCGGATCTTTGGTTTCACCAGCTGCTACACCAATTAATTCGGTTCCTGAAAAAGCAAAATTAACAATTAACATGGTCGTAAAAATAGGAATTAAACCATGAGGGAACCAGCCTTGAGCTGTCAGATTGCTAAATAGCGGAGCAGTTTGAGCACCATGGAATGGAATTAAACCAAAAATTGCTAATAAGCCGAGCACAATAAAGGCAATGACCGTAACGACCTTAACGAGGGCTAGCCAAAACTCAGACTCAGCAAAAATACGAGTTGAACTAATATTTAAGCCAAAAATAGTAACCGCAAAGATAATTGTCCAGATCCACATTGAAATCTGTGGGAACCATTCTTGCATGAGTAATGCTGCGGCAGTGAATTCGGTTCCAAGCGTTGCAGTCCAGGTGAGCCAGTACATCCAAGAAATCATATAGCCAGTACTTGGACTGATATATTTTTTGGCATAGGCACCAAAAGAACCTGAAACAGGCATGTGTACAGCGAGTTCTCCTAGGCAGAGCATAACCATGTAAGCGATCGCGCCACCAAGAATATAGGCAATAATTGCGCCAATAGCTCCAGTTTGTGAAATGACTTCCCCTGAACCTAAAAATAAACCAGTTCCGATCGCTCCGCCCAGTGATAACATCACAAGATGGCGAGTACTCATGGCTCTTTTTAAAGGTGCAGTACTGTTCTGATGCTGATGAGCATCTAGTTGATTGTCAGATGGCTGCATATTACACATTGAGAGAATTAAGAAAGACGCTATTTTAGATAAAATAGATAAATGTGCAATCTGGAAAGAGATAAAGAATAAACAGTAAGGTGACGATAGAGTCTTTTAATAATTATTAAAGCAGAATATGGCGTCCCTACGGGGATTCGAACCCCGGTTACCGCCGTGAAAGGGCGATGTCCTAGGCCTCTAGACGATAGGGACTTGATGAGGCAAACACAAAGGAGCGTGGTGGAGTCAAGCGGGATCGAACCGCTGACCTCTACAATGCCATTGTAGCGCTCTACCAACTGAGCTATGACCCCAGTTTGTGTGAGCGCAATCTTATGGGGAATGCGCTCACACGTCAACAAAAAAATGAATTAAACTTCGCTAGTTGCTTCATTTTTCGGCAATTTTAAACTCTCATTAAGTTTTTCCCAAATTTTCACTTCTTTCTTGCTTGGTGCACCCACAATTTCTAATGCGTGGCGTAAGCGAGCAAATGTTAAATCAGGGCCAAGTGTTACCATCGACTGCATCACTGGTGTTGAGCTCGTTGAACCAGCAATTGCGATAAAGAACGCTGGCATGAAATCGCGTAATTTAATACCCATTTGATTTGCAAGATCCATTAGGGTTTGGCTAACGGTGTCATTATTCCAAGTAAACTGACCTTCAAGACGCCAAATTGCAAATTGCAAACTTTGACGAACTTGCTCTTGAGTCAATTTCTTACTTTCAAACATTTCAGCAGTAATTTGTGGCATATGGTTAAAATAGAAACCAGCCCAATTCACAGCTTCTGAAAGTAGATTAATTCGTGGTTGAATAGCGGCAGCAATATCTTCTAAAGTGCTGCGGTCACTCTTCCAAGTTAATAAACGGTCTAATAATTGACCTGGAGTTAACCCCTTGATCCATTGACCGTTAAGCCAGTTCAACTTTTCAACATCAAAAATTGGTCCACCTAGTGATACACGCTGAATATCAAAGTTATCCATCATGTCTTGTAATGTGAAAACTTCTCTTTCATCTGGCATTGACCAACCCATGCGGCCTAAATAATTTAACAAGGCTTCTGGTAATACACCGATGTCGCGGTAGTAGTTAATCGATGTCGGGTTTTTACGTTTAGATAGTTTTGATTTATCTGGGTTGCGTAGCAATGGCATGTGGCAAAGTGTTGGCATTTCCCAACCAAAATATTGGTAAAGCAATTGATGCTTCGGTGCAGATGGAAGCCATTCTTCACCACGCAATACGTGAGTGATTTCCATTAAATGGTCATCAACAACGTTAGCTAAATGATAAGTTGGTAAGCCATCTGTTTTAAGAAGGACTTGCATATCGACTTGTGCCCAAGGAATTTCAACCTCTCCACGTAGCAAGTCATTAAATTTACAAACACCTTCTTCAGGCACTTTCATACGAATGACATGAGGTTCACCCGCCTCAAGACGGCGAGTCACTTCTTCTTGAGAAAGTCTTAAACCGCGGCCATCATATTTTGGTGTTTCGCCACGTGCTTGTTGTTCAGCACGCATTTGATCAAGTTCTTCTGCTGTTGCGAAACAGTAAAAAGCATGACCTTTTTCAACAAGTTCTAATGCGT
Organism: Acinetobacter lactucae; assembly: GCF_013344765.1. Classification (GTDB taxonomy): domain Bacteria; phylum Pseudomonadota; class Gammaproteobacteria; order Pseudomonadales; family Moraxellaceae; genus Acinetobacter; species Acinetobacter lactucae_A. The sequence goes on along the minus strand of NZ_JABVBF010000006.1, from coordinate 32,564 downwards.
ATTGCTTATAAATTCCCATACGTTCAGATTGGCGATATGGTGCGTGCGGACCACCTACATCTGGACCTTCAGACCAATTCAAACCTAACCAACGTAATGAATCCAAAATCATTTTTTCAGACTCTGGTGTAGAACGAAGTTGGTCTGTATCTTCAATCCTTAAAATAAATTCTCCGCCATGTTGTTTCGCAAAACACATGTTAAATAATGCAATGTAGGCTGTGCCGACATGAGGAAAACCAGTAGGGGAAGGTGCAATACGAGTACGAACTTTCATAGATAAAGGGTCAGAATAAAAATTGAAACTATTATAACGAAAAAGCCCAGTATTCTGACGTTTTATTTAACGTCAGTCTGGGCTAAAACTGAAACGAAGAGGGGATGTTTCAGGTTTTAAGAAGCATGTGGTTGGAAGATTGCTTGAACAAAACGTGAAAAACGTTCGTGTTGCGCAGCAAGAAAATTTTGAGTTGGTGTAACACGAATCGTATTGAGTACTTTGAGCTCATCATTTGTAGAAGGTAACACAATAGGGTTACGTTTCTGCTGATCTAGAGCTTTTTCAATAAGTGAAGTCTGTTTATCTGAAACAGTTTTGTTTGGAGTCTCTTTAAGTACAGCTGCAGCTGAGAACTGTGATGCCAAACCCAGCACCAAACTTAAGCTTAACGCTTTTCCATAATGAGTTTTCATTGTTAATCATCCCCTCTGTTTATTACATTTCATCTATTTTATGAATTTAACAAAATGTAAAATTACGGTAATGCTACGATTTAAACATAAATCTTAATAAAAAAGTTGAACTGTGTCACACTTTTTACAAAATTTACCTATATTTTAATCTGGTCGACTCAAATGTAAACCATATGTATCCTTTACGCTTCATTATTTAACAAATTAATGTGTAGATAAAGTGAAGGTCCTAAATAAGTTGTAAGAATAATTACAAAAATTTTCAAAAATGGAATAACTTAGACATTGTAAGTTATATATTTAAAAAAGATTAGTAAAAAAGATATAAATATAAGTAATTGATTGTAAAAAATAAAATTAAAAATATAGTAAAACTAAAACGAATGATGGATTTTGTAAATGAAAAAAATATCAATACTGGCTGTCGCTTTGTATATGGGGATGGCGGTAACAGCAGCTCAGGCAGCTACCTCTTTTTTAAATGTTTCTTATGATCCGACTCGAGAGTTTTATCAAGAATATAACCAAGCATTTGGTAAGTTTTGGAAACAGCGTACAGGGCAAGATGTTGAATTTAAACAGTCACATGGTGGATCTGGTAAACAGGCTCGCGCAGTAGCCACTGGACTTGAAGCTGATGTAGTAACGTTAGCGTTAGCAAATGATATTGATGAGATTGTGAAAGCTGGTTTTATTCAGCCAAATTGGCAAAAAGAATTTCCGAATAATTCTGCCCCGTATACTTCAACTGTCGTGTTCCTAGTACGAAAGGGTAATCCAAAAAATATACGCGACTGGAATGATTTAACAAAATCAGGTGTGGAAATTATCACCCCTAATCCTAAAACAGGGGGCGCACCGCGTTGGATTTATTTGTCGGCATGGGGTTATGCTTTAAAACAACCGGGCGGAAATGATGCCAAGGCTCGTGAGTTAGTTAAAAAACTTTATCACAATGTAAAAGTGCTGGATTCGGGAGCACGTGGTTCGCTAACAACATTTGCTGAGCGTGGAATTGGTGACGTTTTATTATCATGGGAAAATGAAGCTTTATTGGCGACTAAAGGACCTGATAAAGATAAATATGAAATCGTTTACCCATCAATTTCAATTTTGGCAGAGCCTTCTGTCGCAATTGTAGATAAAACCGTAGATAAAGATGGCAACCGAACATTAGCAAAAGGCTATTTGAACTTTTTATATTCACCATTGGGACAAGAGTTGGCTGCTAAACATTATTTCCGACCACGCAATGCGCAAGTGGCTGCTAAATATGCAGCACAATTCCCAAAAATTAAATTATTCACCATTAATGATGTTTTTGGTGGCTGGGCTAAAGCTCAAAAAACTCACTTTGCAAATGGGGCTGTCTTCGATCAAATTTACGATGGCAAGCAGTAATTAACTAAGTTTTCTATGTGGCCGCTTATTTAATAATTAAGCGGCTTTTTTGAATTTTAAGATTTTCACATCTAATTTTTGATTAATTTAGAAATTACCCAATCTTTTTAATAAGGTGCTGATAAAGATATTGATGTAGTGGTCTACATCACCTTTAAAAATCATATATTGTAAAGCTAGCCCATAACTTAATGATACAAGCTCTATAACAATACAATCATAGTCATCAGGCTCAGCCATCTGCATTAAAGAAAAAAATTGTTTCATGATCTTGGTTATTTCTTGCTGATGAGTTTTCCAAACCTTTTGATACTCCTCGGCGAATGTAAGATCACGTGCAGCAAATAGTTGTAGTTCTATTGATATCTTAAGCCATTCATCGTTTGTAAAAAAAGCTGTTAGCCATTGGCGCAGTGAATTGATTAATTGCTCAGTATTTGAAGGAGCACTGGTAAATATTTCTTGTAATTGTAAATTTTCTTTAGCGAATTGAAGTTCCATCAGCTCAAGTAAAAACGCTTCTTTATTATTGAAATTAGAGTAAAAGGCACCTTGAGTATAACCTGCTTGTTTAGAAAGATTCCTGATTGATACTGCGTTATAACCATATTCAGAAATGAGTGCAAACCCAGCTTCAATGAGATGCTGTCGAGTTTGTACCTGTTTTTCATTGCGAGAAAGAGTCATAAGAGCCAGATCACATAATAGTTGAGATATCACTTGTTATCTTAATTTTTATAAGATATTTTCGCTACTTATTTATTCCAGATATCAATTGATATTTGAATGTACAGCAATAAAGGCGATATATGTCTCAACTTTCTAAACGTATTGTAGTTATTAATGGTCATCCATCCGATATCAGTTTTAATCACGCATTAGCTCACAACTATGTGGAGCATGTAAAAACACTAGGTGTTCATGTAGATCTCATAGAAATTGCGAAGTTGGATTTCGAGCCTAATTTAAAATATGGTTATGAGAAACGTATGGATCTGGAACCTGATTTAATGAATGCGTTGGAAAAAATTCAAGCCGCTGATCATTTAGTATGGTTCTTTCCAGTTTGGTGGGGAGGACTTCCAGCCATAGCTAAAGGTTTTATTGACCGACTATTTTTACCAAATCTTGTATTTAGTTACCAAGAAAACAGTAATCGAGTTATTGGCCATTTACACTCCAAATCAGCACGACTCATTACTACTCTAGATCAGCCGGGCTGGTTTTATCGTTGGTACTATGGTGAACCAAGTACTCGTCAACTTAAAAAAGCGACTTTGCAATTTTGTGGGGTCAGTAGAGTCAAAGTTAATTATATTGGAACAGTGCGTGGAGCAAGTTCGGACCAAAGGCAAAAATGGTTAAAGCAAATCGGTAGCTATGCCAAAAAAGATTGCCAGCTCATCTCGTCCTAATGTAAATCCATGAGAGTCCCTAACGGAATAAGCGTAAAGGAAAAAGAGAATTTTTTAGGTAAAGCGGTTAATAATAATTTTTATAAATTCGTATTTAGCTATAAAAAATTATTCTTGGTTTCTTATTTTGCTTAAAAAGTGCTAACAAAACGGTTTTATCTATGAAAAATTAATATTTTCCTACAAAAAGCCGTTTGGCGTTGGTCATAAACAAGGTGATAATGTGCAGTTACATTTTAACGCTATGATTTAACACCTATGTCGCATATTTCTGTCTTACTTTCCGAGACCATTGAGAGCTTATTGGCAGATCGCACAACAGGGGTGTATATCGATGCAACCTTCGGACGAGGTGGGCATACACGTTTATTGCTCTCGAAACTTGATGAAAATGCACGAGTATATGCATTTGATAAAGATCCTCAAGCTTTGGAAGTTGCGGCTGCTTTGGCGCAAGAAGATCCGAGATTTACCATTATTCATGCCAGTTTTGCTGATATTAAAGAAAAAATGCAGGAAATTGGTGTGATGAGTGTTGATGGCATTATGGCTGACTTGGGAGTGTCATCTCCTCAACTCGACCAAGCTGAACGTGGTTTCAGTTTTATGCAGGATGGTCCGCTAGACATGCGAATGGATAATTCTAAGGGACTAACCGCAGCTGAGTGGTTACTTGAAATTGAAGAAGAACAATTAGCAAATATTATTTATCAATATGGCGAAGAACGTTATAGTCGACGTATTGCGAAAGCCATTAAACAGGCTGGAAAACTCGATACGACAGCCCAGTTGGCAGAACTTGTTAAAACAGCTCATCCAAAATGGGAAAAACATAAGCATCCGGCAACACGTACATTTCAGGCAATTCGTATTGCTATTAATAAAGAACTAGATGATATTGAAGTATTTTTACCGCAAGCTGTAGACTTACTAAAACCAAAAGGACGTTTGTCTGTGATTAGCTTTCATTCCCTTGAAGATCGCTTGATCAAACAATTTATTCAAAAAGAATCGACTTTGGCAGAAGATTTTGGTTGGGGAATGCCACAGCAACAGGTAGATACAAGAAGGTTAAAGAAAATTTCACGGGTTCGTGCGAGTGAAGAAGAAGTAAAAGCGAACCCACGTTCACGTAGTGCATGGCTTCGGGTTGCTGAACGCTTGGAACAAAAAGGCGCGTAATGAAAAGCAGTGATGAAATTGAAACCACCGAAAATAAAGTGGTGAAAAAAGTTGTGGTATACACCGTATTAGTGGCGCTTGTTTTTATCAGTGCCATGATGGTGGTGTTTCAAGTATTTGAATATCGTCATGATTATAGAGAGCTTAGCTCTTATATGCGTGAACGTGATGATCTCAATGCTGAATGGGGACGTTTGCTTATTGAGCAACAAACCTTCGGTGCAACAGCACAGATTGGTACGCGTGCTGTAACCCAACTACGCATGTTTTCGCCACCTGCTGCAGAAACGGTGGTAATTTCTTTACCGATGACCTCAGAGCAAAATAAGTAAGGCCTTGCTGTATGGTAGATAAGCGAACAAAGCAAACACGGAAAAAACAGCAGTCTATTTCGGAAAAACCAACTCTTGCCTTTGATATGTGGCGGTTTTATCTGCTCTGGGCAACGGTACTGCTCTGTTTTGTTGTATTAATTGCACGTGCATTTTATGTGCAAGTGATTAATAAAGACTTTTTACAAAACAAGGCCAATGCCAATATTTTGCGTACAGAACGTATTGAAGCAATGCGTGGGGTGATTAGCGACCGTCATGGCGTGCCTTTGGCAATTAGTACGCCGATTATGAAAATTGTCATTGATCCACGTGATTACTTCGATACCAAGCACTTATATGAAGAAATTACAGCGGAACTAAAAAAAGATCCAAATAATCGTAAGTTAAAACGACAATTACCAGATAAAAACCTAAACCTTGATGAGTTGGCGGATGTGGTTGGTTTAGATCGTGCAGACCTAAAAAAACAGATGAATGCACGTCCACGGTCTCGTTATTTGGTTTTGAAAAAAGAAGTGCCGCCACAACAGGCCGATCTCATTACAAAGGGTAACTTCCAAGGCGTTTATGCTGAGAAAACGTATAAGCGTTATTATCCACAACCGCAGCCAAACGCTCAGATTATTGGTTTAACCAATAGTGAAGGCCAAGGGATTGAAGGCTTGGAAATGCAGTTGAATAAACAACTGTCTGGTGTAGATGGCGAACAAAAAATTATTCGTGATAAACGTGGTAACCGCTTAAAAGTTTCAGAAGTTATTCGTGAAGGTGAGCCGGGCGAAAACATCACTTTAAGTATCGACTCTCGTTTGCAATATATTATGTACCGTGAGTTAACGGCTGCTGGTGTTGCAAATAATGCCCGTTCGGCGACAGCTATTGCTGTAGATGTTAAAACAGGCGAAATTCTGGCCATGACAAGTTGGCCGTCTTATAACCCGAATGATAAAAACGGTTTATCTAATAAAGATGCCATGCGTAACCGCGGTGCGATTGATATGTTCGAGCCGGGTTCTACCATGAAACCTTTTACAGTTTCTGCCGCACTCGAAACTGGACAATATACCCCAAATACTATTGTTAACACTTCACCAGGTTCAATGCGTTTAGGCTGGCATACTATCCGTGATACCCACAATTATGGTGCTTTGACTGTCAGTGGCGTCATTATCAAATCTTCAAACGTGGGTTCGGCAAAAATTGCGTTGTCACTTCCTAAGGAAACATTACCAAGCTTCTTTAATCGTGCTGGTTTTGGTAAACGTTCTGCTGTGAAGTTCCCTGGCGAAAGCTCTGGTTTAGTACTTCCTGTAAGCAAATTAAACTCTTCTCAACTTGGGACCATGGCTTATGGTTATGGTCTAAATGCAACTATTCTTCAGTTGGCGCAAGGCTATGCAATGCTTGCAAACCATGGCGTAAAAATGCCTCTAAGCTTGCATAAGCTCGATCAAGCACCTAAAGGTGAGCAAGTTCTTGCTCCAAAAATTGCTGATCAGGTTTTGCTCATGCTCGAGCAAGTGACGATGCCGGGTGGTACTGCAAAGCAAGCTAATATTCCGGGTTATCGTGTTGGTGGTAAAACAGGTACTGCTCATAAACTTCGAGCAGACCGTAAAGGTTATTCAAATAATGAATACCGTGCTTTATTTGCAGGCGTAGCTCCGATTAGTGACCCTCGATTAGCAGTTATTGTCGTTGTTGAAAATCCACAAGGCCGTTATTACGGTGGTTTGGTTGCAGCCCCTGTTTTTGCACGCATTATGCAAGAATCATTGCGCTTAATGAATGTACCGCTTGATAAGCCCCTTGATACTCCAGAAAATCCTATTCGCAGGTAAGCTATGTCTGTTTCTTTCCAAGAAATTAATCCAGTCAAGATCGATGCACAGTGGTCTAAACAGCCTTTTCAAGGCTTTAGTTTAGACAGTCGTAAGGTGGCATCAGGTCAGATCTTTATCGCTTTGACCAGTTATAGCCAACCTGAAAGAACACGCGCTTTTGCTGAGTCAGCTTTAGGGAATGGTGCACTTGCCATTATTAGCGAGACTGAGTTAGGCGTAGCGAATGAGTGGGTGTGTTCTGATGTGCGTCAACGTATGGGTGAATGGCAAGAACGTTATTTACAACTTATAGATCCCGTAACACCAGTGCGTATTATTGCAGTGACTGGTACAAATGGTAAAACCACAATTTCGCGTCTAGTGGCTGAATTAATTAGCTCACAACAACAGCGCTGTGCTGTGATGGGCACTACAGGCAATGGTATTTTGCCAGACTTAACACCATCAACTCACACGACGCTTGATGCTTTACAACTGCAAAATGCATTGCATGATTATGCAAAACAAGGTGCAACTTTTGCTTCTTTAGAAGCAAGTTCACATGGTTTGGAACAAGGCCGTTTAAATGGTTGTGCGATTGAGATTGCTGTTTATAGCAATTTGAGTCGTGATCATCTGGATTACCACGGGACTTTAGAAGCTTATGCAGAAGCTAAGGCTCTTTTATTCCGTTTTAGTTCTTTAAAAGTAGCCGTTATTAATTTAGATGATGAGCATGCTGCTCTTATGATCAATGCGGCAAAGCAAAATCCTGCTCAACCGAAAATTTTAACGTATTCACTGACACAAAATACTGCTGATTATTATATTACTGACCTAAGTTACAGTTTGGCAGGAGCGACATTTAATTTAGTAAGCCAGCAAGGTTCTTTTGCTGTGCAAAGTCCATTGTTGGGCCACTTTAATGTCGAAAACTTGGTTGCAGCACTTATAGCTGCTGAGCAAGCAGGCTTTGATTTAGAAGCATTAGTTAGTTTTGTGCCTAAATTGATTGGTGCACCTGGCCGAATGCAAGTTATTCGTGATGGTGAGCGTTTATTTGTTGTTGATTATGCACATACACCAGATGCATTAATTCAAGTGCTTAAAACATTAAAACGTCATGTGTCTAATCAACTTTGGGCCGTATTTGGGTGTGGCGGGGACCGTGATCGCGGTAAGCGCCCACTCATGACTCAAGCAGCTCTGGATGGCGCAAATCCAGTTATTTTGACTTCGGATAATCCAAGAACAGAAGACCCTGAGCAAATTTTTGCTGACATGAAGCAAGGAATCGATTTTTCAGGGCACCGTATGCATGAAATTCATGACCGCCGTGAAGCAATTAAATTTGTTGCACAGCAGGCTCAGACTGGTGATATTGTTGTGATTGCTGGTAAAGGACATGAAAATTATCAAGAAATTAATGGCGTGCGTCACTGGTTTGATGATGTTGTTGAAGTTCAATCAGCGATTGCTGCGCAACACCATACTGTAGACGCTGCTTACCCTGCACAATAGGACAAATTATGCATACTTCAACCACCAGTACCGTGCCTTTGGAACCGTGGACCGCTCAACAATTACAACAGGCAACACAGGGCTACTGGCATAAAGACCAGATCCCTCAAACTGAAATTAAACGTATTTTGACGGACTCGCGTCATGCGGAAACTGGGGATGCCTTTTTAGCACTAAAAGGTGAACGTTTTGATGCACACGACTTTGTAGCTCAGGTTGCAGCGAATGGTTGTCAAATCGCCATTGTTGAACGTCCGCTAGATGTAGATATTGCACAACTCGTTGTTACTGATACCCGATTGGCTTTAGGACAACTTGGCGCTTATCGCCGTGAGCAAAACTCACAATTAAAGGTAATTGCCTTGACGGGGAGTAGTGGTAAAACTACGACCAAAGAAATGCTGGGAAGTATATTGTCGCGCTTGGCACCGACGCTAATCACCCGAGGCAATTTAAATAATGACCTTGGTGTACCGATGATGTTGCTCGAGCTTCGCAAGGAACATCAATATGCGGTGATGGAGTTGGGTGCAAGCCATCAAGGCGAGATTGATTACACATCAAAACTCGTTCAGCCCCATGTTGCAGGTATTTTAAATATTGGTACAGCTCATCTAGGCGAATTTGGTGGCCGTGAAGGTATTTGCCGCGCTAAATCGGAAATTTATCGTCATATTTTACCAAATGGTGTTGCAATCGTGCCGCAACAAGATGACTTCACTGCTGAGATTCTTGATGCTGCAAAAGCTCATCATATTTCTACATTTGGTGCAGGGGGCGATGTCTATGCAACAGATGTGGAATTATTGCCTCAGTCAACGAATTTTAACCTTCATACACCGCAAGGTACTAGTGCAGTTAAACTTCCTTTTGCGGGTGAACATAATGTTCAAAATGCGACCGCAGCTGTAGCTTTTGCTTTAGCGATTGGTATTGGACTAGAAGATATTGTCCAAGGCTTAGAGCAAGCTCAGGGAGCCAAAGGTCGTCTTAACTTTATTCATAAATCACCTTACTTATTTATTGATGATACCTACAATGCCAATCCGACTTCTATGCGCGCTGCTGCACAAGTGTTGTTGCAGCAACAAGGCATAAAAGTGATGGTCATGGGGGATATTGGAGAGTTAGGTGATAGCAGTTGGCAAGAGCATCATGATTTGGGTCGTGATCTTGCCGAGCTTCCTTTAGATCATATTATTGCAGTTGGACAGTTCGCTCCAGCAGCTCTCGAGGGTGCAGACTCTCATTCTAATAAAGTGAAAGCATTTCAGACACAAGCTGAGGCGCTTCCATTTTTAATCAATCTAATCCAAACACATCAACCCCAGTCCATGAGTTTCCTGTTTAAAGGTTCTCGCTTTACTCATATGGAAACGTTGATGGCTGATTTGATGGAGAAACTTTAAATGCTGTTATGGTTGTTTGAACAACTTGCGGGCTATCACAGCTCGTTTCAGGTCGTTCGTTATTTAACATTACGTTCTTTACTCAGTGTATTAACTTCACTGACCATTGGTCTGGTCCTTGGACCGATCATGATTCGTAAATTACAAGCGTTAAAATACGGTCAGGCAGTAAGTTCGTTTGCTCCTGAAAATCATGCTAAAAAAATGGGTACACCAACCATGGGTGGAATTTTAATTCTGCTTTCAATTGGTATTAGTACTTTGCTATGGGCTGATTTATCTAACCCTTATGTCTGGATTGTGCTTGGTGTAATGGTTGTGTTTGGTGCTGTAGGCTGGGCAGATGACTGGATTAAAATTCGCTATAAAGACAATGCGGGTTTACCTGCACGTAAGAAGTTTTTCTGGACTTCTGTTGCATCCCTTGGGGCTGGTATTGCGTTATATTTAATCGCAACTCAACAGTCCAATGCAGAACATACGGCAAACATGCTGGATTTATTGATTCCATTCTTTAAGAATCTTTCAATTCCGCTCTCAATTGTTCCTTTAGGTTTGGCATTTATTGTATTTACCTATTTGGTGATTAATGGTGCTTCTAACGCAGTTAACTTAACGGATGGTTTAGATGGCTTGGCAATTATGCCGGTCGTCATGGTAGCAACAGGTTTAGGTGTATTTGCTTACTTGTCTGGTGACATCCGTTTCGCTAACTATTTACATATTCCATATGTGAAATATACATCTGAACTCGTAGTAATCTGTTCTGCCATGATTGGTGCAGGCTTGGCATTCCTTTGGTATAACGCGCACCCTGCTCAAGTGTTTATGGGTGATGTCGGTGCTTTAGCTTTGGGTGCGATGCTTGGAACAATTGCAGTTATGGTTCGCCAAGAAATCGTATTTGCAATTATGGGCGGTGTATTTGTAATGGAGGCAGTATCTGTATTCTTACAAATTGGCTCTTTGCGAATGCGTAATAAACGTGTGTTCTTAATGGCGCCACTGCATCATCACTATGAAAAGCAGGGCTGGAAAGAAACGCAAGTTGTGATTCGTTTTTGGATTATTACAATTATATTAGTAGTTTTAGGTCTAATGACTTTAAAATTGCGATAGATCTTATTTTAGTGTCAATATAAAGCCAGTTCTACTGGCTTTTTTTATTGGAGAGATGAATGACAAAAGTTGCTGGTCTAGACCAATTATCTGTAATTAATCAAAAAGTGGTTGGTGAGGGCGAAGTATTGCCTCAGGTCGTACTTAAAGATGGAAGTCAGGTTCAAACAGGAACTGTAGCCACAATGCTGCACAATATTGAATTATATAATGCAGGGCAAAGAGGACAGATTGAAGAGGAATTAAAGATCGCAATTCCAACCTTAGTCAAAGTAGGTCTGTTTGATTTGTTTCAGGTAGATGAGTGGATTAGTGGTACAAATGCAGGCCGTACCTTTGTTGGAGTGCACGCTAAGGCTTATTTACAACAAAAAGAACAAGAGAATAATTAAACGTGACTAAGCAAATTCTAATGTGTCCTGTGTGTCGTCAGTTCTTGAATTTAAGTGAAAGAACTTGGCGATGTGAGCAAGGACATAGTTATGATGTGGCTAAACAAGGCTATGTCAATTTACACGTTGTGCAACATAAACATAGTAAAAACCCGGGTGATACACCCGAGTCAGTAGATGCGCGACGAGCTTTTTTACAAGGTGGTTATTATCTGCCTTTACAGCAGGCTGTAGTCACCTTATTAAAGCAACTCAATGTAAAAGCGATACTCGATATCGGATGTGGTGAGGGCTACTATACAAGTGCTATGCAGCAAGTGGTTGAGCAGTGCGTTGGTGTTGATATCGCAAAATGCGGTGCAGCGTGCAGCAAAGCTGAATAATGAGGTGACTTGGGTCGTGGGAACTGGTGCGACTTTACCTGTGTTAGATCGGAGTATGGATGCCTGTACTAGTTTGTTTAGTCCGATTCCACAAACGGAAATTGTGCGTGTTTTAAAAGATGATGGTTATTTAATAGTTGTTACACCTGCCTCTGAACACTTGTATGCTATGCGCGAGGCTCTTTTTGAGCAAGTGAATCCTCACACACCAGAAAAGTTTGTGGAGCAGTTGCAAGATTTATTTGAGCTAAAGCGAGAGCAAATTATTGATGCGCCGTTTGTGCTTGATCAGCAGGCCTTAAAAAATCTGATTGCTATGACGCCTTATGCTTACAAAGCTTCTCCTGAGCGTCGCTTGCAGTTAGAGCAGCAAGCGCAATTAGAAGTAACAGCATCATTTCAAATTTATGTCTTTCAGAAGCGCAATAAAAAAGCCATCTAAGGATGGCTTTTTCTATTATTCAATTTGATTAATCAGATTTTCTAATTCATCTTTTTCACGCTTAGGCGCAGGCTCCTGTGAAGGTTTCATAGCAGGAGGTGCAGCCTTAGATGGGATAACAATTTCTTCACCTGGTAAATCAGAAAAGTCATCGTCATTGCTCAGTTTTGGTTGTGGTGGTGCTGGGCGATAGAGTGGACGCGCTAATGGTGGAGCCGCACGATAAGTTTTCTTATCGCCTACTTCAGTAACGGTTTGTTGTTTGTCACGAGAAATAGGGCCTTGAGCATCTTTATCTAAACGAACCCAAGCTGCTGGCGTACCTTGCAATGCTTGACCCATAAAGTTAATCCAGATCGGCAATGCAGCAATACCACCATATTCACGGCGGCCAAGCGTAGTCGGTTGGTCAAATCCAACCCATGCTACAGTCACTAACTTGCCGTTGAAGCCTGCAAACCATGCATCTTTTGCATCATTTGTAGTACCTGTTTTACCACCTAAATCACTACGGCCAATTTTAAGTGCAGCACGACCTGTACCATGCTCAATTACATCACGTAAGATGTTCGCCATATCATAAGCAGAGCTTGATTTTAAAATACGTTGAGCTTGGCGATACTGACTGTTGTTTTTGTCAGTCTGTTTAAGATTAAGCTGCTTAGCTGCGTTTTCTTTTTGTTCTACATCTTTATTGGTAACTTCGATGACTTCATCATCAGTCGTTTTAGGTTTTTGCTCATCATCTGTTGTGTCAGGTGCATTAATACATGGAATACATGCGTATTCTGGTTTAGCTTCATAAATGACTTTACCGTAAGCATCTTCAATACGTTGAATGAAATGAGGTTGCACACGATAGCCGCCGTTTGCAAACGTTGCATAACCAGTTGCCATTTGAATAGGTAATACTTGAGGAGTACCTAAGGCAATGGTGTAGTTACGTGGAATTTGATCTTCTTGTAAACCAAAATCCATAAATAATTGGCGAGTACGTTCAATCCCTACGGTTTGTAGAAGTCTTACTGATACGGTGTTACGAGACAAATATAAAGCACGACGTAATGGGATCATACCTAAGTAACGCCCATCAGAGTTTCGCGGTGTCCATTTGCCGATCGTAATAGGGCTATCATTCACCATGCTATACGGTGTCATACCTCTTTCTAATGCTAAAGCATAGAGGAATGGCTTGATTGTGGAACCAGGTTGACGCCAACCTTGTAGCGCGCGGTTAAATTTTGATTGGTAGAAGTTATAACCACCTACAATTGCTTCAATTGAACCATCGTTAGGATTGATGGCAATGAGTTGACCTTGAACTTTTGGAACCTGAACTAAAGACCATGCTGTTTTATTATCATTTGGGCGTAAACGAACAATATCTTTAACTTTAACAATTTGAGATGCACGTGAAGGAGCCCCACCTACACTATTTGCACTACGATAGGGACGTGCCCATGACATGCCTGACCACTGAACAGTAACGGTTGAGCCATCTTGCATTAATGCTTCAAAAGAGCTGCTATTTACCTTAGTGACTTGTGCTGGATAAGTGTTGGCATAGGCTCTAAATTCAGTTAATGGTTTATCATGTGCTTCTGCACCACGCCAGCCATGACGACGATCATATGCTTCAAGGCCATCTTGCACAGCTTTTTCTGCAATCGCTTGGCGTTTAGCATTAATTGTTGTGTAGACTTTATAACCAGAATCAATCGCTTGTTCACCAAAATGCTTTACAAGTTCTGAACGAACCATTTCCCCTGCATATGGGTGGATATTATTTAAATCCCGATTGGGCATATTTAAATTGATCGGCTCGGCAACTGCTTTTTGATACTCTGCTTGAGAAATATAACCAAGCTGTAACATACGGCCTAAAATCCAGTTTCGTCGTTCGAGAGCGCGTTCTGGATTAACTACTGGATTGTATTTAGATGGTGCTTTTGGCAAACCAGCGATCATTGCCATTTGGGCAACGCTCAGTTCATTAATGCTTTTGTTATAATAAATTTTGGCTGCCGCCGCGATACCATACGCATTTTTTCCTAAGAAGATTTTATTCACATATAAACTGAGAATTTCTTCCTTCGACAAATTTTGCTCAATTTTTCGAGCCAAAAAGATTTCGGTTATTTTACGTTTTAAAGTTCTTTCTGGACTCAAATAATAGTTCTTTGCAACTTGCATGGTGATTGTTGAACCACCAGTTTGCACATCTGAACCCGTCACACTTTCGCTCAGAGCTCGACCTAATCCCTTAAAACTAATCCCGCTATGTTCAAAGAAAGAAGAATCTTCTGCTGCTAAAAATGCATGGATGAAAGCAGGAGGAATTTGTTTGTATTCAACTGGAATAGAAAGCTTACCACCGTACTCCGCAATCAGTTGGTTATCTGATGTATAGACCTGTAGTGGTTTTAAAAGCGGAGCTTTTTTTAGTGAACTCATTTCTGGAAGCGATGGGGCGATATAGAGATACATGCCATAAAAGCCCATCGGAAGTGAGACTAAGATAATAATAATGATCAAAAAAATTGGACGCACGAAGCCCAAACTGGATAGCTTTTTCATGATAAGTAAGCTTTAATAAGATCGAATACAAACTAATTGTGGTCAGTATAGCCTTTAGACATGCGGATTGTTAGATGAGATATTGTATCCGTGTAAAAATAAAGACCGAGATTATTGGTTTGTAATTTTTTTTGGGGATAAAAAAATAATAGGACAATAGCGTGCTCAGGTTATATCGTAAACCGAATAAGGGGTTAATGGGTGTCGATATTAGTTCGACTTCTGTTAAGTTGTTAGAGCTCTCTGTTAAGAACGGTAAATATTGGGTGGAAAGCTATGCTTTAATGCCTTTACCAGAGAACAGTGTAGTTGAAAAAAATATCTTAAATCCAGAAGCAGTTGCAGAAGCTTTGGAACGGGCGATGAATTTAGCAAATCCCCAAACCACTAACGCCGCAATTGCTGTTCCAACATCGACGGTTATTCATAAAACCATCGAAATGGATGCAGATATGAACGATGATGAGCGTGAAGTTCAGATTCGATTAGATGCGGAGCAGTATATACCGTTCCCTTTGGATGAGGTGAGCCTTGATTTTGAGGTTTTACCAGATCGGCTGCCAAATCCAAATCGTGTAAATGTACTTTTAGTTGCAACAAGAACAGAAAATGTTGAAACACGAGTAGAAGTACTGGAACTGGTAGATTTAACGCCTAAGCTTGCTGATGTTGAGAGTTATGCTGTCGAGCGTGCTTTTAGTGTGTTTGCTGATAGCTTACCCATGGGTGCAAATACCATTGGCATTTTAGATATCGGCCATACCATGACCACATTATCGGTTATGCAAAATGGCAAAATCATTTATACCCGTGAACAAGTCTTTGGTGGTAAACAGCTTACTCTCGAAATTCAAAGCCGTTATGGTTTGTCCTTAGAAGAAGCAGGACGGGCGAAAAAAGAACGTTCTTTGCCAGATGATTATGACATCGAAATCTTGGAGCCATTTTTAGATGCTGTAGTGCAGCAAGCCGCGAGATCACTACAATTTTTCTTCTCTTCATCCCAATTCAATGAAATAGATCATATTTTGCTAGCAGGTGGCAATGCCAACATTCCAGGCCTCGCTAAATTGTTGCAACAAAAACTTGGTTACCGAGTCACTATTGCCAACCCGTTTTTACAAATGGGTTTTTCTCCTCAAGTCGATATTCAAAAAATTGAAAATGATGCCTCCTCATTAATGGTGGCGTGTGGCTTAGCTTTAAGGAGTTTTGATTAATGGCAACAATTAATTTACTCCCTTGGCGTGATGGGCTTCGGGAGCAGCGTAAAAAACAATTTATTATTTTATGTTTTGGGGTCGTTGTTTTGGGGATAACCACTGTATTTTCTGGGTGGTTTTATTTGAATCAAAAACTCAGTGATCAAGAACAAGCGAATCAACTCATTATCAGTACAAACCAGAATCTAGATCAACAGCTTAAAACCTTAAATGGTTTGCAAGAACAGCGTGACGCAATTATTGAACGTATGAAACTTATTCAGGGATTGCAAAGCCAGCGTCCAATCGTTGTACGTTTGGTGGATGAATTGGTGCGTGTGACTCCAGCAGCCATGTATTTGACTAAATTTAGTAGAACTGGAGATAAATTTACGATTGAAGGTAAAGCGGAAAGTCCAAATACAGTTGCAGAGTTATTACGTAATCTCGAAGCATCACCATGGTATCGCAACGCTTTTATGAGTTCTTTTTTGGCGCCTGAAGAGAAAAAAGACAAGCCTGTAAGTTCTTTGCTTCCTAGAGTTGAAGATAACTATGGCAGTTTTGTTGTTACTGTTGATGTAGGGGAAATGGGAGTGACTACAACAGATGATACTGCCAATGCGTCTGCAAGTACGGATAAGGAGGTAGCGAATGAGTCCTGATGAACTTCATGAGTTGTCTTTAGAACAAGCTCCATCTAAGAAAAAAAAGATCACTTTAGAAAAATTTCTTCAGCAATTTAACACACTCGATATGAACAGTTATGGTAGCTGGCCATTATCTGTGAAAATTACGTGTTGGATTTTTATTTTCTTTGCTGTATTGGCTTTGGGGTATTTTGTTGCTATTCAGCCAAAGCTACAAGCAATTGATAATGCTCAGGCACAAGAAGGTAATTTATTAAATGAGTTTCGAGAGAAAGACTCAAAATTACGTAACTTGCAGCAATATCAGCTTCAACTTCAAGAGATGCAAGCCAACTTCAATCAGCAGTTAGAACAATTGCCAAAAGAAACCGAAATTCCAAGTTTAGTTGAAGATATTAACTTAACGGGAGTGAATTCTGGTCTGAAGT
This sequence comes from Acinetobacter lactucae, assembly GCF_013344765.1. Taxonomy (GTDB): domain Bacteria; phylum Pseudomonadota; class Gammaproteobacteria; order Pseudomonadales; family Moraxellaceae; genus Acinetobacter; species Acinetobacter lactucae_A. The sequence continues at coordinate 15,592 of NZ_JABVBF010000006.1, read as the reverse complement.
TTAAAAATATCCGTTTAGAAGATGAAGTGAAGCAGGAAATTTTTATTGAACAGCCAATTACGATTGAGGCAACAGGCGATTATCACGCTTTTGGTGCTTTTGTCAGCAGTATTGCCGCATTACCGCGTATTGTAACGATGCACGATTTTGTCGTTGAAGCTGCTCCTGTGAAAGATAGTAAATCAGATATTCCTGTTCTTAATTACGCTATTAAAGCAAAAACTTATCGCTATATGGGAGCAAGTGACAACCAAAATAATAATGACCCACAAGGGATAAATGGTGAGACACAAGCCAACACCTCCGATAGCCATAATGTAAATATTCCTTCTATCAAGAAGTCAAAGCGAAAGTAGGGGGATAATTAATGAAACTGAAGAAAATTTTACTTTCTCTGGGGATGGGCTTAGCTTTAGTTGGATGTGACTCAAGAATCGATGCTGTAAATCAGCAAATGGCTGATATACGTAATCAACCACCACAAGCTATAGAGCCAGCACCTGTTTTTACGCCTGTGCCACAGTTTAATTATGCAGCCCATCAGTTAAAGAGCCCATTTTTACCAAGCTCACTTGCTGCTGAGCTCAAAATTATGGCAGGAAAACGAGTGTATCCGAATTTCTCACGAGCCCCTCAGCCACTCGAAAGCTATGCATTAGAATCCTTAAATATGAAAGGAAGTATGCGTAGCAACCGTGGGCAAGTCATGGCTCTTATTCAAACACCTGATCAACAAATTGAGCGAGTGCAGGTGGGGAACTACATTGGGATGAATCAAGGTCGAATTACTCATATTGGTCCGACTCAGATCGATCTGGTGGAAATTGTCCCTGATGGACGAGAAGGCTATGTGGAGAGACCAAGAACCTTAGTGTTAATTGGACCCGCACCCTAGAGTTTAGGGAATAACAAAGAAAAAATTATTTTTAAAGATTATTTAATTGGGGATGGTTAGACAATGAATCACGTATTCAGTCAGTTTTCGATGGGGGCTGTAGCGATTGCAATTATGCAGGTTGCATCTGCACAGGTCAGCATGACCAATATTGTACCGACTCAAATAGCAGGTCAGGGTACAGAAATTCGAGTGATGTTTAATGGTTTACCGCCGCAACCACAAGCCTATCAACTCGAAAACCCTTCACGCTTAATTTTAGATTTTAATAAAGCGCAGCAGAATTTAACACAGTCAAAAGTAGCGATTGGAACAAATGAGGCGAGCTCGGTCGATGTGAGCTCTGATGATCAGCGTTCACGTTTAACTGTAAATTTAAGAGAGACAGGTGCTTTCACAACTCGTATTGAAGGCAATACTTTTATTTTAAAAATTAATTCAGCTCAAGCTGTAGCTAAGCCTGTACCAACACGTGTGACGCAACCTCAAGGTGTTTCAAATATTGGTTTTCAGCGGGGTGGTCAAGGTGAAGGCCTTATTGTGATTGACTTAGATGGAAGTAATACCCCTGTTGATGTTCAACAACAAGGTAGCAAGGTCGTAGTGAGAACATTGGGTTCTAAAATTCCTACACATTTAGCTAAACGCTTAAATGTAAATGATTTTGCGACTCCTGTTTCGACTATTGAATCTTATAACGAAAAAGGTAATGGCGTTATTACGATTCAATCCACTGGTAGCTATGAATACATGGCTTATCAAGCGGAAAATAAATTGACTATTAGCTTAAAGCGCCCTCAGGATAAAAATGTAACCTCTTTATATAAGACTCCTAATTACTCGGGTAATAAGCTTTCTCTTGATTTTCAAGATATTGAAGTTCGTCGCGTTTTACAGTTACTGGCTGATTTCACAGGCATTAATATGGTAGCGGCTGATAGCGTTCAAGGTAATATTACTTTGCGTTTAAAAGATGTTCCATGGGACCAAGCACTTGATATTATTTTAAAAACTAAAAATTTAGATAAACGTAGAAATGGAAACGTAATTTGGATTGCTCCAGTTGCGGAACTAATCAAGGCAGAAGAAGAAGAAGCAAAAGCTGTTGCGCAGAGTGTCAAGCTGGCTCCATTGCAAACTGAGTATATTCAACTGAAATATGCGCAGGCTCAGGATATTATGGGCTTAATTACTCAAGGTTCAAATAATAGCAATGGTTTACAACGAACTTCTGCTGGCGGGACATCAACTTCTACTAATTTAAATACTGGTGTTGATAGTTTAGGTAATAACGTAGGGAGTTTATTGAGTCCACGTGGAACGATTACTCAAGATGACCGTACCAATACCTTAATTATTAACGATACGGCTCAGTCGATTGATCAAATTCGTAAAATGATTGATCTGTTGGATGTACAGGTTAAGCAGGTTATGGTTGAGGCACGTATTGTAAGAGCCTCTACTTCTTTTACCAAAGAACTCGGCGTTAAATGGGGCATATTGTCGCAAGGGATTACTAACAATAATAATTTGTTAGTTGGTGGTAGCGAAACGACCTTGTGGAATTTACGAGAGCCAGATGATGAAGGGAAATACACGATTGAGCGACCAGATAATTTAAATGTAGATTTGGGGGTTACATCAGCTGGAGCTAGTAGCATAGCTTTTAGTTTAATCAGTATGTCTGATTTTATGCTTGATCTCGAACTTTCTGCACTACAAGCTGATGGTTATGGTGAGGTGATCTCCACACCTAAAGTAATGACTGCAGATAAACAACCTGCAAAAGTTGCAACAGGTCAACAGGTTCCATATCAAACCACAACTAATTCTGCTGCTGGTGCTACAGCAAGTACCTCTTTTAAAGATGCACTTTTAAGTTTGGATGTTACTCCGAGCATTACTCCTGATGGTAAAATTCAAATGAAATTGGATATTTCAAAGGATTCAGTTTCGGGTGCTGCTCCTAATGGTGAATTGATCCTAAATAAAAATAATATCAAGACGAATGTATTGGTGAATAATGGCGAAACGGTCATTCTTGGAGGTGTTTTTGAGCAGACAACCCTTAACTCTCAAACAAAAGTTCCTTTCTTTGGAGATTTACCGGGAATTGGACGCCTATTTAGGAAAGATCAGAAATCAGATGATAAACAAGAGTTGCTGATTTTCATTACGCCACGAATTGTTAATGACACTTTGGTGAGAAATCATTAATATATTTTTTAATGAAAGCAATTGAAATAGGTGGCGCCTTGCCAAGCAAAGCGTTTGAAACCCTGCCAAATATTTATTTGGTAGGGCCCATGGGGGCAGGAAAAACAACCGTTGGACGTCATTTAGCCGAACTATTAGGGCGTGAATTTTTAGATAGCGATCATGAAATTGAACGCAAAACAGGTGCCACTATTCCCTGGATTTTTGAGAAAGAGGGGGAGTTTGGATTCCGTACTCGTGAAACTGTAGTGTTAAATGAGTTGACTTCCCGTAAGGCCTTGGTGTTAGCGACAGGAGGGGGGGCGATTACTCAAGCACCCAATCGCGAATTTCTAAAGCAACGTGGTATCGTTGTTTATCTTTACACTCCTGTAGAATTACAATTACAGCGGACCTACCGCGATAAAAATAGACCTCTATTACAAGTTGAAAACCCTGAAGAAAAATTACGAGACTTGTTAAAAATACGTGACCCTTTATATCGTGAAGTTGCGCATTACACGATTGAAACCAATCAGGGTGCTGCTCGTGATCTTGCTCAAAAGATTTTGCAACTTATTTTGTCCAACCCGCTAAAATAGCCAAACTTACTTGTGGTTTTATAAACTCATGCAAACTTTACATGTTGAATTAGGCGAACGCCGTTATCCTATTTTTATTGGCAGTCAACTTGATCCTAAACAGTTGCTTGAGCCTTATCTTCATGGTCAACAGGTCATGATTGTGAGTAATGAAACGGTTGCTCCTTTATATTTATCTCATTATCAAGAAGCTTTAAAAGGCTTGGGTAAAACTGTAGCGACTTGTATTTTGCCAGATGGTGAAAAATATAAAGATATTCAACATCTAAATTTAATTTTTGATGCTTTACTTGAAGCTGGTTTTAATCGTGATTGTACGATTTTAGCTTTAGGTGGTGGTGTTATTGGTGATATGGCTGGCTTTGCATCGGCATGTTTCCAGCGCGGCGTCTATTTTGTTCAGGTTCCGACTACGCTTCTTTCACAAGTAGACTCAAGTGTGGGCGGTAAAACCGGAATTAACCATCCGCTCGGTAAAAATATGCTGGGTGCGTTTCAGCAACCTCAAGTTGTTTTGGCTGATATGGCTCAACTCAATACTTTGCCAGATCGAGAGTTGTCTGCTGGATTATCAGAAGTCATTAAATATGCATTGTTAGGCGATGCTGATTTTCTGGTTTGGTTAGAACAGAATATGGATGGGTTGATTGGGCGAGATGCTGACCTCTTAGCAGAAGCCGTTTATCGTTCATGTGCTCATAAAGCGCGTATTGTTGCTAATGATGAGAAAGAACAGGGTGAACGAGCTCTACTGAACTTTGGTCATACTTTCGGTCACGCTATTGAATCTTACCTTGGTTATGGTACTTGGTTACATGGTGAAGCAGTAGCGACGGGTATGGTAATGGCAGCTGATTTATCGCAACGTTTGGGTTGGATTTCAAGCGATGATGTAGAGCGTACAAAAAAAATTATTCAACGCGCTAATTTGCCGATATCATGTCCAAAAATTCCATTGGATGAATTCCTTGGATATATGGCGCATGATAAAAAAGTCCTTAATGGTCAATTACGTTTGGTATTGTTAAAGCAACTAGGACAAGCAGTAATTACGAAAGACTTTGATGTTGAGCTCATGAAACAAGCTATTTTGGCGAATCAACACGGATAATAAATTAAGGTAACACATGACTGTATCACGTACACTTTGGCAGAATGTTCAACAATATATCTGGTTGGTGGGTGGTATTGTCTGCTTGTTTCTGGCTTTTATTTTCTGGGTCATGACCGATAGTAAGAAGCTTGTTGAGGTTGAAAAAGCAGCTGATTCAGATACGCCAGTGCAAATTCAACCAGAAAAAGTAGCAACAACGGCCAACTTAGGGGCTTTAGCTGATGAAGTTAGGCCTCTTGATTTAACAACCCGTACGGTTGCTTCTGGTCAGCACGAGCCTGAGTTCCGTGGTACAAAGTTCATTAATGAAAACAAGAAACAATGGACGCTTGAGCTTTTCCGCGCGTCTGATGAAGATATTATTAAAAACTTTTTAAAGAATCGTACCGATCGTAATAAATTTATTTACTTCCGTTTAAGTGGAGATAAGCAATCTGAACAATATGTTCTTACTAATGGTGTATTTAAACGTTCTGAAGATGCTATTCAGCAATTAACGCAACTGAATCTTGATTTGCCTGAGTCAATTAAACCACAACCACAACAATTCTCGACCTATGCACCATTAGTCAATGATTTAGGGGCAGATGAGATGAAAGGTGGAATTAGCCAAACTTATGAAGTGCGGTTACGTCCAGCTGCCTTGCCTAAAATTGATGAGTCTTTACTCATAGGGGCTAGTGTAGGAGGAGCTGTGAATGCACAACCTAAAGTAACTGCTCCAGTAACTAATTCTACAACTCGAACAACAATTATTCGTCGAGATGCTGAGGGGAATGTTGTTGATGTACATCAGTCTAATTCTGCCACTGATACCGCTAAAAAGGCTCAACAAAATCGCGCAACTGAAGCTTCTGCGAAGAATGTAACAAATGAGGGCACGAGAGGTAATTAAATACATGTCCATGTTGCACAAGTATGGTGCAAAAACAGGGAATAGATATATTTTTTGATCATCTGTGGTGCATATTTAGTCATTTATTAAAATGATAACGCGAATAAAACCTAGCTATTTTTAATAAATATAAACACTTACCCTACAAAAATTACATTGGCATAGTTTTTGCTTTATTCTTGTGCTTATTAATATGCTGTAAACTATTTTGGCGCTCAAAAGAGTGAATTCTATGCAGAGTTGTGGGGTCGAACTGCTTTAAAAGAGTGCGAAATAAGTCAAAACATTTTTCTAGCAAAAACCAGTGTACGTAAAAATGGAACAGCGTATATTGGCTTATCAGCCCAAAATTTTTTTTTGCGAAACATTGAGCTAACAATCATCCGTAGGCACTATCGCAAAAAGAAGTTGTTTGTTTGACGCTCGAAAGAGCCTTATTGAAAGAAGGGTACGCTATGCACATGCCATCGCCTAATACTGTAGCTCCCGCTCAAGGTTTATATCAGCCTGATGAGTTTAAGGATAACTGTGGTTTTGGACTGATCGCCCATATGAAGGGTGAATCAAGTCATCATCTTGTAGAAACCGCGATTCACAGTTTAAGTTGCATGACGCACCGTGGTGGTATTGCCGCAGATGGCAAGACGGGAGATGGTTGCGGCTTATTATTGGCGATGCCAAAGCAATTTTTTCGTGATGAAGCAAAAAAACTGAGTGATATTACACTGAGTGAGATTTTTGCTGTGGGTACGGTATTTCTAAATATTGATCCGGCATTAGCGCAACATTCTAAAAATATTTTAAATAAAGAAATTGAGGCAGAAGGCTTACGCGTACTGGCTTGGCGTGTTGTCCCGACTAATAACGATGCACTAGGTGAAATTGCACTTCAATCTCTCCCTGCTTTTGAACAGGTTATTGTGAACTGTCCAATGGGTGTGACTGAGGTTGAATTTAACCGTAAATTATTCTTGGCACGTCGTCGTGCAGAACAACAATTACAAAATGATCCATTATTTTATGTGACTACGCTTTGTTCGACAGTAATCAGCTATAAAGGCTTGATGATGCCGGCTGCAATTGCTGAGTTCTATACAGACTTGGCGGATGAGCGTTTAAAATCACATATCGTAGTATTCCACCAACGCTTCTCTACAAATACATTACCGCGTTGGCCATTGGCTCAACCATTCCGTTACCTTGCTCATAATGGTGAAATCAACACAATTACAGCAAACCGTAACTGGGCGTTAGCGCGTACTCCTAAATTTGAAAACCCATTATTACCTGGTCTTACTGAGCTTAATCCAATCGTTAACCGTACAGGATCAGACTCATCAAGCTTAGATAACATGCTTGAGATCTTGGTGGGTGGTGGTATGGATTTATTCCGTGCCTTACGTATGCTTGTACCACCAGCTTGGCAAAACGTAGAAACTTTAGATGCAGACTTACGCGCATTCTATGAGTTTAACTCTAAGCATATGGAAGCTTGGGATGGTCCAGCTGGACTTGTTATTCAAGATGGTCGTCATGCGATCTGTATGCTTGACCGTAATGGTTTACGTCCTGCGCGTTGGGTAATTACCAAAAATGATTACATTACCTTGGCATCTGAAATCGGTGTTTGGGGTTACGAGCCTGAAGACGTAGTTTCTAAAGGTCGCGTAGGTCCTGGTCAAATTTTAGTAGTTGATACCTTAACAGGTAAAGTACTTGATACTAAAGATGTTAGTACGCATTTGAAAAACATGCGTCCGTACCGTGAGTGGTTACGTGATCATGCGATTCGTTTAAATGCAAACCCAGAACTTGAAGAACAATTAATCGATAAAGGCTTAACTGGCGATGCTTTAAAAGCGGCTCAAAAAATGTTTATGGTGACATTTGAAGAGCGTGACCAGTTATTGCGTCCTATTGCTGAAAGTGGGCAAGAAGCTGTTGGTTCAATGGGTGATGATACGCCAATGGCTGTATTGTCTCGTCAAGTACGCCACGTGACAGATTACTTCCGTCAACAGTTTGCTCAAGTGACAAACCCGCCAATTGACCCGCTACGTGAGTCAATTGTAATGTCGCTCGAAACCTGTTTAGGTCGTGAGCAGAATGTATTTGAGCAAGGCCCTGAGCATGCTGACCGTATCATCATCTCTAGCCCTGTATTGTCAAATTCAAAAATGCAGCAAATCCGTAGCATTGAGCGTCCGGGTTATGAAGCAGTTGATATCAATTTAAACTATGCTGAAGAAGAAGGTTTGCAAGCTGCAATCACACGTATCTGTGAAGAAGCAGCACAAGCAGTTCGTGACGGCAAGACTTTAATCGTTTTAACAGATAAAAATATCCGTCAAGGTTTATTACCTGCAAACGCAGCACTTGCAACAGGTGCGGTACATCATTACCTCATTAAAACTGGTTTACGTACTGATGCAAACATCATGGTTGAAACTGGTTTTGCACGTGATCCGCACCAATTTGCGGTATTACTTGGTTTTGGTGCAACCGCAGTTTATCCATATCTTGCATATGACGTGATCAATGACTTGATCGCTAAAGGTGAGCTTTTAGGTGACCCAATCCATGCGCAAGCAAACTTCCGTAAAGGTATTGAGAAAGGCTTATTAAAAGTTCTTTCAAAAATGGGTATCTCTACAGTTGCTTCTTATCGCGGTGGTCAGCTTTTTGAAGCGGTAGGTTTGTCATCTGAAGTTGTTGATCAATGTTTCTTGGGCGTTCCAAGCCGTATTCAGGGTGCAACATTTGCTGACCTTGAAAAAGACCAGAAAAAATTAGCAGCGACAGCTTGGTCAAATCGTAAGCCAATTGATCAAGGTGGTTTGCTTAAGTTCGTATTTGATAAAGAGTATCATGCGTTCAATCCAGACGTGATTAACTCATTACACAAAGCAGTTCGGTCTGGTAAATACGAAGACTTTAAAGAATATGCTGAGCTGGTAAATAACCGTCCAGTAGCGACAATCCGTGACTTATTTAAGTTAAAAACAACGAATTCAATTCCAGTTGAGCAAGTTGAATCGGTTGAAGATATCTTGCCTCGTTTTGACTCGGCAGGTATGTCTTTAGGTGCTCTTTCTCCAGAAGCACATGAAGCAATCGCAATCGCAATGAACACGATTGGTGGTCGTTCAAACTCTGGTGAAGGCGGTGAAGATCCTGTTCGCTACGGTACAATTCGTAACTCGAAAATCAAACAGATCGCATCGGGTCGTTTTGGTGTAACTCCTGCATATCTAACTTCTGCTGAAGTATTGCAAATTAAAGTTGCTCAAGGTGCAAAACCGGGTGAAGGCGGTCAGTTACCTGGTGGTAAAGTAAATGGTTTAATCGCGCGTTTACGTTACTCGGTACCAGGTGTAACGCTAATTTCACCTCCACCACACCACGACATTTACTCAATTGAAGATTTGTCTCAGTTAATTTTTGACTTGAAACAAGTTAACCCGAAAGCAATGGTATCTGTGAAGTTGGTATCTGAGCCGGGTGTGGGAACAATTGCAGCTGGTGTTGCAAAAGCTTATGCAGACTTCATCACCATTTCAGGTTATGACGGTGGTACAGCAGCATCTCCACTTTCTTCAATTCACCATGCGGGTTCTCCATGGGAATTGGGTCTTAGTGAGGCACATCAAGCACTTCGTGTAAACGACTTGCGTGGAAAAGTACGTGTACAAACTGATGGTGGTTTAAAAACTGGTCTTGATGTAATCAAGGCAGCAATTTTAGGTGCTGAAAGTTTCGGCTTTGGTTCAACCCCAATGATCGCTTTAGGTTGTAAATACCTCCGTATTTGTCACTTAAATAACTGTGCAACTGGCGTTGCAACGCAGCAAGATCATTTACGTCAAGAACACTACATTGGCGAGCCGCAAATGCTCATCAACTTCTTCCACTTTATTGCGGAAGAAACTCGTGAATGGTTGGCTGCATTAGGTGTTTCTTCATTGAAAGACTTAATTGGTCGTGTTGATTTGCTTGAAGTATTACCGGGTGAAACTGAAAAACATGCTCACCTTGATTTAAGTGCATTGTTAACCTCACATCCTTCTGCTGAAGGTAAAGCACAGTACTGTGAGGTACAAGGTAATGCACCATTCGATAAAGGTGTATTGGCTGAGAAAATGGTTGCTGAAATGCTTCCTGCAATTGAGTCAAGCGCTGGTGGTCAGTTCAACTTCAACGTCGTGAACTGTGACCGTTCAATCGGTGCTCGTGTTTCGGGTGAAATTGCTCGTCGCTACGGCAACTTGGGTATGGAAGCACATCCAGTTGTAATGAACTTAACTGGTACAGCTGGTCAGTCTCTTGGTGTTTGGAATGCTGGTGGTTTACACATCCGTCTTGAAGGTGATGCAAACGACTATGTAGGTAAAGGTATGGCTGGTGGTCGTATTTCGATTTTCCCACCACAAGGCTCGCCTTTCCAAACCCAAAACACAGCAATTATTGGTAATACCTGTTTGTATGGAGCAACTGGCGGTAAGCTTTTTGCAGCTGGTACAGCGGGTGAGCGTTTTGCGGTTCGTAACTCTGGCGCATTTGCGGTAATCGAAGGTGCTGGTGATCACTGTTGTGAATATATGACAGGTGGTGTTGTGACTGTACTTGGTAAAGTAGGCCATAACTTTGGTGCGGGCATGACAGGCGGTTTTGCTTATGTACTTGACCTTGATAATGATTTCGTAGATTACTACAACCACGAATTGATTGATTTAAATCGTATTTCAACAGAATCTATGGAAGATCATAAAGAGTTCTTGTTGCGTATTATCGATGAGCACATCAAAGAAACTGGTAGTGCTTGGGCTTATAAAATCCGCAATGAGTTCGATTTCTACAGCCGTAAATTCTGGCTTGTGAAACCAAAAGCTGCTAATTTGCAAACGCTTTTGAAAACAACACAAGCTGACCCACAATAATTCCACGACTGCAAAGACATAGGCAGGTGCGGGCAACAAGGAAATCCGCGCCTACCCACGGAGAGAGACATGGCAGAACGCCTAAATAATGACTTTCAATTTCTGGATGTACCACGTCAAGATCCAGAGAAAAAAGATATTACTGTCCGCAAAGCAGAATTTGTGGAAATTTATAAGCCTTTTACATCTGAAACTGTCACTAATCAGACTCACCGTTGTTTAGGCTGTGGTAACCCTTATTGTGAATGGAAATGTCCTGTACATAACTACATTCCAAACTGGTTAAAACTTATTGCTGAAGGCCAAATTTTCCAAGCTGCTGAGCTTTGCCACCAAACGAACACGCTACCTGAGGTATGTGGTCGCGTATGTCCACAAGACCGTTTATGTGAAGGTGCTTGTACCCTAAATGATGGTTTTGGTGCAGTAACCATTGGTAATGCTGAAAAATATATCAACGATACAGCCTTTGCTTTGGGCTGGCGTCCAGATATGTCAGGCGTAAAATGGACTGACAAAAAAGTTGCAATTATTGGTGCGGGTCCCGCTGGTTTAGGCTGTGCGGATATTCTAGCTCGCGGTGGTGTTAAACCAGTTGTATTCGATAAGCGTCCTGAAATTGGTGGCTTACTTACATTTGGTATTCCAGAATTTAAAATGGAAAAAGATGTAATGAAACGCCGCCGTGAAATTTTCACAGGTATGGGCATCGAATTCCGTTTAAATACTGAAATTGGTAAAGACATCACGATTGATGAATTACTTACAGAATATGATGCTGTGTTCATGGGTATGGGAACTTATACCTACATGAAGGGTGGTTTCCCGGGTGAAGATCTTGATGGTGTTTATGACGCGCTTGATTTCTTGATCTCCAACGTGAACCGTTGCCAAGGTTGGGAAAAAGATCCAAGTGAATACATCAGCTTAGATGGTAAAAAAGTAATTGTTCTAGGTGGTGGTGATACCGCGATGGACTGTAACCGTACTTCTTTACGTCAAGGCGCTCACGATGTAACTTGTGCATATCGCCGTGATGAAAGCAACATGCCGGGCTCTGCACGTGAAGTAAAAAATGCCTACGAAGAGGGTGTAAAATTCCTATTCAATCGTCAACCGATCGAGATTGTTGGCGAAAATGGCAAAGTGACAGGCGTAAAAGTGGTAACGACACAAATGGGTGAACCAGATAGTCGCGGCCGCCGCAGCCCTGAGCCAATTCCGGGTTCTGAGGAAGTATTACCAGCTGATGCAGTTTTACTTGCTTTCGGTTTCCGCCCAAGCCCAGCAGATTGGTTTGGTAACGCGAATATTAATCTTGATGGTTCAGGTCGTGTTGTCGCAGCTGAAAAGCAAGAATTCAAATTCCAGACATCAAACCCGAAAATCTTTGCGGGTGGTGATATGGTACGTGGTTCAGACCTTGTCGTAACTGCGATTTGGGAAGGCCGTCAAGCTGCCGAAGGCATTTTGGACTACCTTGGTGTTTAATAAAGCCATTTGTTAAAAGACTCAAAAAAGCCTACTTCAAGTAGGCTTTTTTATTGTCTACCATTAGTCACTTTGATGTTTTTGGCAAATATAATAAGCTTTTTTGCCCTTTTTAGCTTTTTAAGCTCGCGACATACTCGAAACTTCCTTCTTCAATACAATAGGTGTTGAATATGAACATCGCAGGTATGACGGCAGAAAAATCATATTTAAATCGTCGAAAAGCGTTGGGTATTACAGTGCGTCGTCTTGAATTTAATCCAAAGGCGATCAAGCGGCACTATTTTGCAAATTCACCCCTCATGTCTCATTTTTTAACTGCACTCTCATCAACGTTTCCTGTAGGAGAGCAGTTTTTCGTAAATAGCGTACGTAATGTACGTGATAAAGTCTCAGACCCTCAATTACAAGCACAAATTGCGGCTTTCATTGGACAAGAGGCTATGCATTCCAAAGCACATGGCGAGTTTAATGAAGCTTGGCGACGTGATGATTATAATCTGGACAGTTTCCAAAACTGGTTAAATGAGCGTGATAAATATTTAAGAACAATTCCACCTAAGCTGCAATTGGCATTGACCTGTGCATTTGAACATTTCACTGCTTTACTAGGTGGATATGTCTTACAACATCCAGAGTTATTAAAAACACTAGATGAAGACGCGCTAAAACTTTGGGTATGGCATGCAATTGAAGAAATCGAACATCGTTCGGTCGCATTTGATGTTTATCAACATGTATATGGTGATGATCGTATCCGTCGTTTATTGATGCGTAGTGTCACTACAGGATTTGCGAGTCTCGCTTTTTATGGGACAACTCGTTTATTTTGGCAAGATAAATGGAACAGCCTACCTAAAATTGGAGGGAATTTATTTGGATTATATTTACTGATTAAGATGCTTGTTCAGTTAATGCCAGAATACTTCGCATATTACAAAAAAGACTTCCATCCGAGTCAAAAAGATTATGGCAGAATGGTTAATTATTGGAAGAGCTCTTTAGCAGAAGAATATCAAATGGCAAGTTTTGAACAAGAAAAAGATCAACGATTAAGCTAATAGATAACCGGATTTAAAAATCCGGTTGTTTAAATCAATAAAATAAAAGCAACACAATATTGCCAAATTCATCATACAATCAGGTAAAGAGGTTAAAAATATAAAGAAAAACTTGAGGATAATGTGACGATGAAAACGTTGAAACAATTTGCGATCGCAACAACACTTGCCAGTACCTTACTATTTTCGGGATGTGGCTATAACACTCTACAAGTAAAAGATGAGGCTGTAACAGCAGCGTGGTCTGAAGTACAGAACCAATATCAACGTCGATCAGATTTGGTACCAAATCTTGTAAACGTCGTTAAAGGCTATGCTAAGCACGAAGAGCAAGTATTAACCGAAGTGACCCAGGCTCGTTCTAATGTTGCAGGTTTAAAAGTTGATAAAGAAGTTTTAGAAGACCCAGCTTTACTTGAAAAATATCAACAGGCTCAAAGTCAATTAACAGGGGCATTATCTCGACTCATTGCTGTTTCGGAAAATTACCCAGATTTGAAAGCCAATACTCAATTCCAAGAATTACAAGTTCAACTTGAGGGCACAGAAAATCGTATAGCTGTTGCACGTAATCGTTATATTACAACGGTACAAGACTATAACTCATACGTGCGTCAGTTCCCGCAGGCAGTAACAGCAAAAGTAATTGGTATGCATCCTAAAGCCAATTTCTCAGCAGAAGCATCTGCACAACAGGCTCCAAAAGTTTCTTTTGATTAATTTAAATCAAGGAAGTGCCGTATGAGAGATACTCTATTGCTTCAATCAAAGCAAATTAAGGTCTTTATTTCGACCTTAATTTTGCTCTGTTGTGGTGTTCTTTTTCAGAATACGGCATGGAGTGAAAGTAATATTGCAACTGCGAACGATGAGGCAGACGCAATAGTTGCTGGCAAAATTATTCAAAAGCAACAAACTCAAGCTACTGTAACTAAACTAGAAGGGCAAGCTGCTTCAAGCCCTGCTCCTCAAGTCCAAGTTGCGAATGATATGGCTGATGGCGAATCAATTCGTGGTTTGCCAACTTTAAACCAGCCTGTTATTGATCAAGCCAATATCTTAAGCGAGGCTGAGAAGCAACAACTCGATCAAAAAATTCTAAGTTTATACCAACAAGGCAAAGCGCAGATTGGTATCGTGATTGTTCCTACCACTGGCCAAGAAGATATCTTTGATTATGCATTACGTGTTGGTGAAAAGTGGCAATTGGGATCATCTAAACGTGACAATGGATTACTCATTGCAGTTGCGGTAAATGATCGCCGTATGCAAATTTTAACCGGCTATGGTTTAGAAGGTGTTTTGCCTGATATTGTAGCGAGTCGGATTATTCGAAACCAAATTACACCTTATTTTAAACAAGCCCAATATGCACAAGGTTTAAATGCAGGCCTTGATGAAATTGGAAGAATTTTAAATTTAGATCCGGAAGTAGCACAGCAAGCTGCCCAAGATTTAAAAGAACGTCAGCATCAAGCTGCAGAAGAACAGCGAGCCAAGCAGACAACGCTGACAATGGCTTTATTTATCCTTGTTGCTGGAATTGTGGGTTCGTTTATTGTTGGTCGTCCGCTTAGTGCATCTACAGCAGGTGTGGCTGCTGCGGTAGCAGGATTCGTAAATGGCGCAGGATTAGTCACTAGCGTACTACTTGGTTTTGGTATTTTCTTTTTACTCATTACATCAATTGCCCAATTTATTTTACAGGCCATTTTAAGTGGTTCTGGAGGCGGTGGACGCGGAGGAGGCTTCGGCGGAGGTGGCGGAGGCTATGGTGGCGGCGGAGGTCGTTTTGGCGGTGGAGGTGCTTCAGGCTCATGGTAACAACATCAGAAACAACACAAATTATTACTCAGCCCAAAATTGAGGAATCTGTAGAACCTAGCCTAAAGCGTTGGTTCAAGCATTTTTGTTACTTGCCAGCCAGCAGCCGATATTTTTCAAAACAAGATAAGCAAATTATTGCTGATGCTGTACAGCAGGCAGAACATGGGCATGTTGGAGAAATACAGGTTGTAATTGAAGGCCATATTCCAGTGTCACAGGCCTACAGACAAAATACTCGATTAAGAGCACAGCAATTATTTGCAGAATTAGGTGTTTGGGATACCGCCTTAAATAGTGGCGTATTGTTATACCTAAATTTATGCGAACGAACAGTAGAAATTATATTTGACCGTGGTATTCGAAATGCGACTAACGAGCAAGTCTGGCAACAGATTTGTGAAGCAATAGTACAAAAGCTTAAACAAAAAGAATATCAACAAGCTGTAGTGATGGGCGTACAACAAATTGGAGAGGTGTTGTCACGGTTTTATGACGAACACATGCCCGATCAATCCAATGAATTGAGCAATACTCCGATTATTCTTAATTAACTCGCCTTGTAATATTCCTATAT
>NZ_JABVBF010000069.1 GCF_013344765.1 Acinetobacter lactucae | reverse complement strand
TGGTGGTGCAGCAGCTTACAATATTGTTTTAAATATAAAAAATGGAAAAGTAATTGCCAATAAAGCTTGGAAGGTTGAAATTTAAGAATATTTTCTTTCTTCTACAAAAGCTAATTAATTAAAAAAGCCCAACTTAAGTTGGGCTTTTTTTACGTCTCTACAATCCCTTCTAAATCTTCGAGCTTATAGTTCGGCATATCAATAATATGAGTTTGAATACCCTCTTGCACATAATCATTCACATGAGGATATAACCAGCGAGTAATCTGTTCGGCTACACTCGAGTGATACTGAATTTCAAAGTGATTTAAGCCATAAAATACGGCTTTATGTGAGTCTGGAACTTTAAGCTGAAAACGTGGATTAGGGTGTTCACCTAGCGCGCTTTTTACACTCACTAAGTAGTCGCCAATTACAGTCAACGCTTTATTGCGGACCTTTTCAAATTCTAATGTTCCTGCCACTAAAAAGGTGTTGATATGGGAAGGTAGCGGAGCAGGTGCACGGTTATCATCCATCATACCAATACGGGCATCCATATGTTCCCAATCATCATCACGGACGCTACCGTGGCGTAAGTCTAAAATACCATTACTCCGAATATTCACCAGTTGACCGAGTAAGCCGACAAAAGGGAAAGCTCCAAGTTTGTCTTGTATGGTAAAACCAAAGCGCTCCAACACTGCACCATGATGTGGAGAGCCAATGCAAACTAGATTCTCGATCATATGAATCCATTGATACATATTTTGTTTGCCATAAAACAAGGCACTACGAGAAACTAGTCCACCCATACTATGGCCAATGATATCAATGCTCGTAATTCTTGGATTATTTTTTACGAGATCTTCTAATAAATTTGAAAAACTGCGTCCATTGGCTGAAATGCGTCGACCGGTATTGTAATTTAAATACAGCATCGTGTTATGGTCACGCTGTGCTAACAGACGCTCCCCAATTCCACCATAATGTGCATTTGACCAAGTCAGATGATTCATACACAAACCGTGAACCATAATTACAATACGGCCTGCAAGCTCACCTTGTTGTATTGCACCGTAGTGATCGTACAGCACCATGGGTAAGGCGAGAGGGCTGTGCTGTTTAAGTAGATAATCCCCAAAAACACCATTCAAAATTCCGACTAAAAAATGTAGGCTTGGGGTGAGTGGTTTTTCGTGAAGTGTTGGATATTTTTCAATAATGCGACGCAAACCGGGTGCTAAAAAATAACGACCATATTTTTGTAAAGCCCCATAAGAAAATTGATATGCCTTTTGCACAAATGGTCGTTTTTGAAAGTTTTTAGCATTTTGTGTGCTCACTCCAAAAGTATTTTTTAATACTTCAATATTAATAACTTGTATTAATTCATGTACACCATTTAAGCTGGTACTGAACAGTTGAGCTAAACCTTCTAATACGTCTGCCTGACTAGGTGGCGTACGATCCCATTTACAATAAGTTTCATGTAGTGGTGTTAAGCTCGGCATATCTTTTCCCCATATACGTTATAACCGACGTTTTAAGCTGTACTTTTTATCAACGGCAGTAAACGTTTCCATCTTAGTAGTTTAAATAACACATATTTTTAAAATACTGATGAATGGTTAGTTGAGTGGTTTTTCTTGTCTGACAATAGTGTTTTTATATACAAACTGAGAACAAAAATGTGAATTTATTCTCAATTTAGAGGGAAAATATATGAATATTATCTACCTCCATGGCTTTAATAGTAGCTCTCTTTCAATTAAAGGGCTGAGCCTTAAGCAATATTGTAGCGAATTGGGCATAAATGTGCATTTGCCAGATTTAAACAGATCTCCTGATCTAGTGGTTGAGCAAATTTCAGAGCTGATAGAGTCTTTACAAGATGTAGCCTTAGTCGGTAGTAGCCTTGGCGGGTTTTTTGCGACATATTTTGTCGCGAAATATAATGTTCCAGCTGTACTGATTAACCCTGCTATGCAACCATGGAAACTGTTTGATGAGTTATTTCAAGTTGAAAGTATGCCCTATGTGGTGAATGATCAATGGTCAATTGACCATCTTCAGTTACGGCAGTTAGAACAACTGGAACTGAAACAACCTGAAAATGCTGACAAAATACTCGTCTTATTGCAACAAGGCGACGAAATTTTGGATTATCGTCAAGCACAACGCTATTATAGTGCTGCAACGCCATCCTCATTGATTTTGACGGATGCTCATGGCAATCATGCTATGGAAGATTTTGAAGAAAAATTACCGTTAGTGATCGAATTCTTTGCGCACACCATCAAATAAGGAAAACGTACAACGTGACACAATATACGGCTCAATCGCTTGAAGTTCTTTCTGGTTTAGACCCTGTTCGTCGTCGTCCAGGGATGTATACCGATACGACTCGACCTAACCATTTAGCCCAAGAAGTTATTGATAATGCTGTTGATGAAGCATTAGCTGGTCATGCCGACAAAATATGTGTCACGGTTTATAAAGATGGTTCGTTGTCGGTTGAAGATAATGGCCGTGGTATGCCGGTCGATATTCATCCTGAATATGGCCAAAGTGGTATCGAAATTATTCTGACCAAGCTGCATGCCGGTGGTAAATTCAGTACCGATAGCTACCAGTTTTCAGGTGGTTTGCATGGTGTGGGGATTTCCGTTGTAAATGCTTTATCAACACGTGTTGAGGTAGAGGTTCAACGTCAAGGTAACCTATATCAAATGGCCTTTGAGCAAGGTGAACCAGTTGCTCCTTTAGCTGTTCTCGAGGGTAAAGCTCCAAAACGCGCGACTGGGACAACAGTACATTTTTGGCCAGAAGCGAAATATTTTGATAGTCCAAAATTTGCTTTAAAAGCGCTTAAACATAATTTAAAAGCCAAGGCTGTTTTAGCTGCTGGTTTAAAAATTATCTACATTGATCAAATTAATGATGAAAAAATCGAATGGCAATTTGAAAATGGCCTCGTCGATTATTTGATGGATGAATTGCAAGACCGCGAAATTCTGCCAAACCCTGCATTTGTGAGCAGTGGTCAGGTAGACCGTGCGGCGTGTGAATTTGCGATTTGCTGGAATGTGGAAGGCGGTGAACAGGTTCAAGAAAGTTACGTCAACCTGATTCCAACCGCACAAGGCGGTACTCATGTGAATGGTTTACGTTCAGGTGTAACTGAGGCATTACGTGAGTTTTGTGAGTTGCGTAACTTGTTGCCACGTAACCTCAAACTTTCGGCAGAAGATGTTTGGGATGGGGTGAATTACATCTTGTCGCTCAAGTTCCAAGAGCCGCAGTTTTCAGGTCAAACCAAAGAGCGTCTTTCTAGTCGGGAAGCATCAAATATTGTTTTAAATATTGCTAAAGATGCTTTCGCACTTTGGTTAAACCAACATGCTGAAATTGCGATGCAACTGGCAGAAATGGCGATTTCTAAAGCAGGTCGTCGTTTAAAAGCAGCAAAAAAAGTCGAGCGTAAAAAGATTGTTTCTGGCCCTGCTTTACCGGGTAAATTGGCAGACTGTGTTGGTCAAACACGTGAAGACAGTGAGCTATTTATTGTCGAGGGTGACTCTGCTGGCGGTAGTGCCAAGCAAGCCCGTGATAAAAACTTTCAGGCTATCATGCCAATTCGTGGAAAAATCTTAAATACGTGGGAAGTTTCTTCAGATGAAGTCTTGGCTTCTCAAGAGGTTCACGACATTGCAATTGCGATTGGTGTAGATCCGGGTAGTGATGATTTATCTGAATTACGTTATGGCAAAATCTGTATTTTGGCCGATGCTGACTCGGACGGTTTACACATTGCGACTTTGCTTTGCGCCTTATTCGTTAAACATTTTCCAGCATTGGTTGAAGAAGGGCATTTGTATGTGGCAATGCCACCATTGTTCCGTATCGATATTGGTAAAGATGTTCATTACGCGCTTGATGATGATGAACTTGAAACTATTTTGAAAAATATTAAGGGCAATCGTAATCCGCAAATTACCCGATTCAAGGGATTGGGTGAGATGAACGCGATTCAATTACGTGAAACGACTATGGATCCGAACACGCGTCGTTTGGTACAGCTCGATCTAGATGATGCTCATTTTACAGCAGGTTTACTCGACAAGTTACTTGCCAAAAAACGCTCGGCAGATCGTAAGCAGTGGCTTGAGCAGAAGGGTAACTTAGCTGATATCACTGTTTAGAAAAATGAAAAAATCCCCGTTCAATTGACGGGGATTTTTTATATAAACCTAAGATTGTTAGAAATCACCACAACGATTTCTGCTATTAAGGTTTAGATCATTAAATTAGACAGATCTGTATATTTTAATTTAGGTCGTAATTTTTATAGACTCTGGAAACTGAAAAACGTCACAATTTGCTCCACCTCCAATTCGATCTACCACCGCAAAATCACTGGGTGCTTCAAAGGTGAGCAAAGGATGATGCCATGTGCCTGCCCGATAATTGATACTTTGCTTACCGTCTGAGATAAAAGCACATAGCTTTGAAATATCGGGAGTATTCTCGTCTAAAGCGGGCGCCACAATAATTAGAAACTTTTGCTGCTGTAGTGGAATAAATGCCTGAGAACCCTTTGGATGGCGCTCTAGCATTGAAATTTCCAGAGGTAGCACACTGGCTTTAATATTACGGAAAATACTAATTCCTGCTTTTGCTTCCCCTTCAATTTCTGCTTCAACGAGCGCATGGTAGCGCTCGGTGTGGGCATCATTAATATGAAAAAAGTCATGCCCGTCGCAACAGATGACTTCTCCGAAGGGCTGAAAGTTTTCAATTGTTAAAGGCTGAATTTGAACATTCTTCATCATGACTTGGCAATTTTTCCCCATAAACGAACACGGCTAATGCCACCATCTGGAATCATGTTAATACGAATATGTGAGATTTTTTCGTGTTGTAAAATCTCATTCACATATTCATGAATATGGTCCATTTGCATCGGTTGAGCTTCAAGTAAATAAGACCAGAACATGCTTTGTGGAATTAACTGCGCATCGGTTGCATTTTCAAGGTAAACCGCCTGAATAGATACTTGGGCAGGGAAGTTCCCTTTAAAGTGAGCCGTATCAATTTCAAGTTTCTCAATTTTTCCACTTTTACCCAACGCAAGAATACACCAGTCATAACCCGGTGCGCGGCGGCGTTTGGTTTCCCATCCATCGCCCATGTTGACGCCACGGCCAGGGTTAATCAAATTACGTGGATGTCCAAAATGTGCATCGCTATAGGCAACTACGCGGCCACCATTTTCGAGAGCCAATAAATCGAGAGTTTGCTCACTATCAGTTACCTGAATATGAACATCACCATAGACACGTAAACGGGCAATACCGCCATCTGGGAAAATATTAAGGCGTATATGAGTGAAAAGTGCATCATTATTGACCATAAAAATATGATGCTGGCTTGGACCGAGTTCCGTATTTCCTAAAACACTCTCCCATTTTGCCCGTGTCAGGTCCCCATTTGGTGCATAACATGCTTCTAATGATGCAGATGAAGGATAGTTTCCTGTGAAAAAGCTGGTATCAATATCAAGAGCAGTGATTTTTCCGCTTACACCAAGCTTCACGATACACCAATCATAACCTGCGTGACGCTTACGGCGCGTTTCCCAACCGTCCATCCATTTGCCGTTGTCATCAAATTTATCTTCAACAAAAATCGGTGCATCAAATTGCAGCATACGCTTTGCTTCTGCAAAGAAATCATCTGAACACTCAATGACTTGTGCACCAATTCGGGCATCTGACAAATTGGTTTTCGTATTCAAAATTTCAGGAAGTTCAAAT
Source organism: Acinetobacter lactucae (assembly GCF_013344765.1). Lineage (GTDB taxonomy): Bacteria > Pseudomonadota > Gammaproteobacteria > Pseudomonadales > Moraxellaceae > Acinetobacter > Acinetobacter lactucae_A. The sequence continues at coordinate 10,657 of NZ_JABVBF010000069.1, read as the reverse complement.
GCTGGAGCGTGCAATGTTGCCATAGTGGATTATCCGTATTTCTTGTTAAAAACATGATTTTTCATTTAAAACTGCACTCACACTGAGCGTGCCGAGATGAGTTTTATACATAAATATATAAGCATGGTGCATGCCAGTTTTGTGGAAAAGCTCAATAAATTTTGAACGATGGCATGTTTTTAGCATAAGCACCCTATAGGTGAATATCTATAGGAGAGTGTTATGAATGTGGTGATTATTGGTGCAGGAATGGGAGGTCTAACCACAGGCATTGCATTAAAGAAATTTGGTCACCAAGTTCGCATTTTTGAGCAAACTGAAAAGATTCTTCCAGTTGGTGCTGCAATTTCGCTCTGGTCGAATGGTGTGAAATGTCTGAACTATCTGGGATTAACCGATAAAATCGCCAAACTTGGTGGACAAATGGATGATTTGGCCTATGTGGATGGTTTAACTGGAGATGTGATGACACAATTCAGTTTACTGCCATTAATTGAAGAAGTGGGCCAAAGACCTTATCCAGTTGCACGTGCTGATTTACAAAATATGTTGATGGATGAATTTGGCCGTGATCAGATTTATTTAGGCAAAAAAATGGTCAGTCTTGAAGACAAAGCTGATTTTGTTGAAGTCCATTTTGCAGATGGTAGCTCAACGCAGGCCGATCTATTAATTGGGGCTGACGGTACCCACTCACTTACACGGAGCTATGTGTTGGGCCAGCAAGTACAGCGCCGTTACGCAGGTTATGTAAACTGGAATGGTTTGGTTGAGATCTCTGAAGATTTAGCTCCTGCTCAGCAATGGACGACTTATGTTGGGGAGGGTAAGCGAGCTTCTTTAATGCCTGTTGCAGATGGAAAGTTCTATTTCTTTTTAGATGTGCCTTTACCTGCAGGGCTAGACAATAACCGAGATGAATATAAAAAACTTTTAAAACAATATTTTGCTGATTGGTGCCAGCCTGTACAGCAGCTCATTGAACGCTTAGACCCGCAAAAGACGAATCGGGTAGAAATCCATGATATTGAACCGTTCACTCAATTTTATAAAGGTCGCGTAGTGATTTTGGGTGATGCTGCACACAGCACGACACCTGATATTGGACAAGGCGGTTGCCAAGCCATGGAAGATGCAATTTATTTAGCGCGTTCTCTACAAATTAATACTTTGGGGCTAGAGGATGCTTTGCGACGCTATCAAAACAAGCGTAATGAACGTGCTAATGAATTGGTACTTCGTGCGCGTAAACGCTGTGATGTGACTCATATGAAAGATGAAGCGGTTACACAAGCATGGTATGAAGAATTACGTCGTGAACAAGGTGGGCATATTATGCAGGGGATTATTAGTAATATTGTGGGGAATCCACTTGATTAAAAACAAAAACAGCAAGGAACTTTCCTTGCTGTTTTATCTTCTAAATTTGGATTTTAGAAGTGGTATTTAACCAATGCACTAACGTTATTTTCGTCGGCACCTTTAATACCAAATTTGTTATTCCAGACTGAGTGCTCGATACCTAGGTATAGGCGTGTATCAGGAGAAATGTGTTTACCCACATTCCATTTCCACTGAGTTGTCCAGTTTAACTCGCTCGCATGGTCGCCTTCAGCAGTTGACCAGTCAAGGAAACCATCTACCAAGAAATCTTCAGATCCTAATTTTAATGGAATACCATAAACGAATGTCATTTGATAATCGTCGTCAATGTTCTCATTATTTGCACGGTAGAAGTTTAAATTTGCATATTGGAAATATGGGATATCTAAATCAACTGCAAAACCATAAAGAAAGTTATCGAAGTTATTGCCGTCTTCACTGTTACCTTCCCAAGTAGTACTAATGAGTACATCTTTGATTGGGCCATACGACAGTTTTTTACCTGATATTTCACCTAAGCTTAAACGTGGTGATAACTCGAAGTAAGTACTCTTGTGGTCATTTTCACCACGCATGCGGTCCATAAAGAAAAATACATCAGCGTATTTAACTTTCGCTGCATATTCCAAAGTAATCGTGGTTTCTTTCTCATCTACAACTTCATAGTTTTCACCATAAAGTCCAGTCACACTAAAATCTTGCCAGATTGGTTTCGCCTGAACCATGGCAGTTGCAGATAACAAGGCACAGGTCGCCGCAAGTTGCTTTAATTGCATTTAAATGATCTCCCCCCAAATAAAGCATGCTAAGGATACAGGGTCTTAAGCAAAAATGAAGCCAAATTTGATCAACGGTTAAAAAAAAGCCCACCGAAGTGGGGCGCTAAACAGTAAATCTTTAATGTGTATTTCTGGTGTTTATTGTTTGGCTTAAATGCGGGGTACGCGAGCTACGAAATGAGGGTAAATGATTAAATAATAAATTCAACAAGATAGCAAAGATACAAGTTGAACTAATGCCCGAATGGAACAAAGTTTGTACCCAAACTGGGAAATGAGCATAGAACTCATGGTTAATAATTGGGATCATTCCAGCTGATAAAGCAGTTGCGACAATAATTAAATTTTTCTGATCGTTATAATCTATTTTTGCTAAAGTGCGGATTCCACTTGCTGCAACCGACCCAAATAAGACCAAACCTGCACCACCAAGTACGGGCATTGGAATGGTTGCAATCAAACGACCCATAATGGGTAGTAGTCCTAAAATAATGAGAATTAAACCGCCTGCTGCCACTACAAAGCGGCTTTTGATGCCTGTAATCGCAACCAGTCCAACATTTTGGGCAAAAGCGCTTTGCATGAATGAACCAAAGATAGGGGCAAAAGCACTCGAAAACATATCTGCACGAACGCCATTGGCGATCCGTTTCGAATCGACCTCAGTTCCTACAATGTCTCCGACAGCAATAATATCGGCTGTGGTTTCGGTCATAATCACTAAGGTAACGATTAGCATCGATAAAATTGCACTGAGTTCGAAAGTCGGTAAACCAAATGCAAATAAGTGTGGGAATTGCAGCCATGCGCCTGAACTCACCTGACTAAAATCACCAAAACCCATGAAGTAGGCAAGGGTAGTACCAGTAACAATAGCCAACAAAATTGATAAACGACGAATGCTTGCTTGTGGCAGCATATTTAGAACAATCACAATGCCTAAGGTCATCAGTGCTAAAGAGATATTTTCTACGCTACCCCAATCTGGTGCTTTATTGTTGCCACCCATCATCCAGCGAATTGCAACGGGTAACAAAGATAGACCAATAATCGTGATGACGCATCCAGTCACAACGGGTGGAAAAAACCGAATAATTTTTGAAAAGTAAGGTGCAAGGCATAGCCCAATCAGAGATGCGGCAATCACTGCACCGTAGACAGCAGGCAACCCACCACCTGTGGTGATAATGGCGACCATGGTGGCCACACCGGCGAAAGAAACACCCTGAACTAAAGGTAATTTTGCACCTAGATATTTGGTTCCGATAGTTTGAATCAGTGTTGCTAATCCACCTACAAATAGGGCCGCTGCAATGAGCATTCCGATTTGTGCTGAGCTTAAGCCAGCTGCTGTTCCAATAATCAAGGGCGGGGCTACAATGCCACCATACATGGTCAGCACATGCTGTAAGCCGTAAGCAAAACTTTTGGAAATTCCTAAATATTCATGCTCTGGAGAAATCGCATTTTTTTGCTGATGATTCATATTTTTCTCCTATTTATATTTGAATTAGCTACCGCGATAGGTGGAGTAAGCAAACGGGCTGATCAGCAATGGAATGTGGTAATGCTGACTAACTTTTTCTATAAAAAATTGGATACAAACACGCGGGAAAAAAGTTTTGACTTGCTGCGATAAAAAATAAGGTGCAATTTCAAATTCAAGTTGATAAGCGCCTTCACCTAAGCCTTCTATTCCGAAATCACTCACTCGACCATCTTGATTAGTGGTTGCGGTCGCTATCAGCTCATGGGTTTCTGCATGAAACAACTTCACTTCTACATCTGCAGCCGGTTTACCTAAATTCGTATCTAAAATATGAGTACTGATCATGCTTGTATTTCCTGAGATAGACGTAATAGAGCAATCGCTGCAAGTTGCTCATGTACAATTGTTTTTTCGATAGCCAAGTCGTTTTGTAGTCGTTCATGTAGCTTTTTTAAAATTTCATCACTACTGAGGCCTGCCGCTTTAATTAAAAAAATAAAGCCAAACTTTTGTTCATAATCAAGATTACCTTGCAGCAGAGCTTGTTGTGTTTGTTCATCTAAAGAAATGCCAGCCTGTTCTTTAGATGAAAAATCTTGCTCTTTTGCATTGAGTTGTTTTTTAGCTTGGCGTTCACCAATTTTGGGATGGGTTGCTAAAGCCGCTAGTATCTCTTGCCATGACCACATTTGACTTAATTGTTCTGCATATTCCAAAAGAGATGCTTTTGTTGAATAGGGACGATTTGAGATGATTTTTTCGGCCCATGCTGGAATGTGGACACAGTTTTTTAACAAAATCTTGAGTTGTTCTGGTGGGGCTTGATTAAACTCGGATAAAAACACTGTTATTCCTAAACTCATTGTCGTGATACAGAGTTTTAGCAATAACAGTGCCAAGAGGCGTTTATGATTCGCTTATGAATTTGGAAAATTAAAAAATCAATTATTTAGTTATGTGATTTTTATACCAATGTTCAGCAATGTCTTGACGACTACATATCCAGACTCGATCGTGCATTTGAAGGTAGTCGAGAAACTTTTGTAGTGCTTTAAAACGGCCTGGGCGCCCTAAAATACGGCAATGCATTCCAATCGACATCATTTTTGGTGCATTTTCTCCCTCTGCATACAGCACATCAAAACTATCTTTTAAATATTGAAAAAACTGTTCTGAGCTATTAAATCCACCTGGTGAGCAGAACTTCATGTCGTTACATTCTAAAGTATAAGGAATAATCAGATGAGGGCGTGATGTACCCTCAGCATTGGTAAGCGTTGTCCAAAAAGGCAGGTCATCCCCATAATAATCTGAGTCATATTGTATTTGTGGAAACTCTGCGAGTAACTGACGTGTATTGGGGCTGTCACGTCCGGTATACCAACCTATCACTTTATTTCCAAACAAGTTTTCTAAGACTGTTAGAGCCTGTTCCATATGCTGTTTTTCAACTTCAATATCGGTATCTTGATAGTGAAGCCAGCGATAACCATGAGAAACCACATCGTAATCAGCTTGCTTAATCGCTTCTACAATATAAGGGTTGCGGGCAAGCGCCATTGAAACCCCAAAAATGGTCATTGGAAGTTTGCGCTTTTGGAATTCACTATGAATGCGCCAAAAACCAGCACGTGAACCATATTCGTACATAGAGTCCATCGACATATGTTTCGCTGGGTAACTTGCAGCGCCAATAATCTCCGATAAAAACTGTTCTGAGCCATCATCGCCATGCTCTATATGTTTTTCGCCACCTTCTTCATAATTAAGAACAAATTGCACTGCAATTTTGGCATTGTTAGGCCATTTAACCTGTGGAGGCTGTCCGTGATAACCGATCAAATCACGTGAATAAGGAGACTTTTGAATTTGCTCAATGAGCTCGGCTCCAGATAAATAAGATTTGGACACGATTGCTCTCCTTTTGTTCAATTTTTCATAAAAATTTAAAAAATCAGCTTGCATATTTTTATAGATGGACTGATATTGAAGGTATGAAGATCTTCAAAATAAATTAAAAGCAGTACGTTTAAGTCAGGAGATAACAAACCATTACACCATCAAAATGTACAATTGAAGTCAGTTCATGCATGCTTAAAACATGCCAACATAAAAAAGTTTTGCATAGAAAAGATCCACAGTAAGAAAGAGAGGATGGTATTTATGAATATTGAAATCCGCACAGATAAAAACATCCATAACAGCGAACGTTTAATTACTTATGTACGTGCAGAACTTACTCAAGAATTCCAACGTCATAGCGAACGTATTACGCATTTTTCGGTTCATTTTAGTGATGAAAATGGGGACAAAGGTGGTGACAAAGATATCCACTGTATGATTGAAGCCCGTCCTGCTGGTTTGAAACCAGTTGCAGTGCACCATAAAGCAGGAAATATTGATGCTTCAATTCATGGCGCGATTGAAAAATTAAAACGTAGCCTTGAACATACGTTTGAGAAAAAGGAACACCCGAGAGGTGGTCAACCAGAATTCATTGATGATGAAGTCTAATTGAAAATGCTAAAAAGCCCTTCGGGGCTTTTTTTATATTTGATGAAAATAAAACTATTCACAACATTAGGTTTGCAATGCGATGCAATCAACCTCTAAAATCTTCAGATGAGATTAGGCATAATAGCCCTAATATATTTTTGAGAGATGGTCATGTTAACCACCCAGCAGCAAGCTTTAATTAAAGCCATAGAAGAATTAGAACTCGCGCAAGTGCAAAAATTACTTGCTGAAGGACTTGATCCGAACTTTATTGATCCGGAACAAGGGCCACCTGTATCAATCATTTGTGATGGAATTTTTAAATGGTGGGAAGATGTATCAGAAGCTTATGAAGCTGGTACACCATTATCAAAAGAAGAAAAGCAACAATCACTACAAGTCTACCTCGATATTCTCGAAGCGTTGATTCAAGCCAAAGCCAATGTACACCTTTGGGATGCAGAAGAGTTTTATGGTCCTTTATGGGACGCGGCAAGCTCGGCATGTGCGCCAGCCGTTCAACGTTTATTAAATGAAAAAGTTGATCCAAACACACGTGATGAAGAAGGACTCACTATTTTATCTTCAATCAGTCAGTTGTTCTTTGATTGTGACTTTGATGAAATAGATTGGTCAGAAGCGCTTCAAGAAGAGCGTGAAACATTAGAATTATTGCGCCAGCATGGGGCAAAAATGTCAAAAGAACTAACTACTTGATTGGATAATAGAATGAGAACATTTCAAATTTTAACTTTTGCTCTGACCACTGTTGCTGGAAGTACTTTTGCCGCAGATTTCTCGTTTGACCGCCCAGGGGCCGGAATGGGAACAGGGATTACCCCTGTAGGTAATTTGGCTTGGGAGCAAGGTTTACCAAGCGTAACCTATACTGAAGCGACTGTTGATGGTGTTAAAGAAAAAACCGTAACCTTAAATCAGGATATGTTATTCCGTACAGGTTTAGCGCGTGACTTGGAATTACAATTAGGATGGCAAGGTGCGGCATGGACCCAAACGAAACGTGCTGGTAAAAAACATGACACGTCAGGCTTTGGCGATGTCAGTATTGGTTTAAAAAAAGCAATTGATTTAAAAGATGATAGATTGTCTATGGCAGTGTTAGCTGAGGCTGTCATTGCAACTGGAAATGATGAATTTACAGCACATGACGATATTTATAGTCTAAGTTCAGCAGTAGCTTACCAATATAGTGATTTAGTGGGTACTTCAATTACCATGCGCTATGAAGTACAAAATAGTGATTGGGCAGTGACAGCAGTACCGACAATTGACTATAAAATTGCAGGTAAGTTATCAGGTTATTCTGAGTTCATTTACCGTAAAGCTGAAAGCCAAGATTACGAATATGGTTTAGGTACAGGTTTAGTCTACGCCGTAAATAATCGTACTCAGCTTGATGCAAGTATAGGAGTCGATTTGAACGGTCAAGACAAGAGCTACAATGGTGGCTTAGGCGTGGCGTTCTTGTTCTAATCGAAGTAATTTAAATTTATGTTAATGAAAAAGCTTATTCATCAGGGAATTCTTTATTTTCTGGCAGTTGCTGTTTGTGTATTTAGCCAGTTGGTTTTTGCACAAGATAAGCTACTTTCACCTGAACAAGCTTTTTCATTTTCGGTTGAATCTTCTGAGCCGCATACTGCGAATTTGTCTTGGCAGATTCAGCCAAATTACTATCTTTATCAGCATAAATTTTCCGTACAACAAGGTACTCAACCTTTAGCTTTAAAGTTACCTAAAGCGATTGCCCAATATGATGAAAACTATGGGCAAAGTCAGGTTTACTACCATCAAGTTAATTTCCAAATTAAGACTAAACCATCGGAACATTATAGTGTGACTTGGCAGGGCTGCGCCAAAGACCGTATTTGTTATCCACCCCAAACCATTGAGTTTCAAACCGATGCAGATGGTTTAGTGGGTGTACAAAACCAAGCAGGAACAGCGCCGAAAAGATTACTGGATTTAGTAAATACACAATCAGAAGCTTCCTCGGGTTCAGAATCTTTAGAAAAAGAGCAGAGCACAGAGGCAGTAGCTGATACAACTACACCAGAAATCGCGCAAGATCAGATCTGGTCAGCCAAGTTAATTGAACACTCGCTTTGGTATGGGATTTTATTATTTTTAGGTTTAGGCATGTTGCTCGCATTTACGCCATGCTCTTTACCGATGCTTCCTATTTTAACTTCACTGATCATTCGCGAACATAAAGGTTTAAAAGCTTGGACTATTGCTTTGACCTTTGTTTGTAGTATGGCATTGGTTTATGCAGGTTTAGGTTTAATTGCTTCTTCAGCAGGCTTAAATTTTCAACGTTGGTTACAACAGCCTGCGACTTTAATTGCTTTTAGTTTGCTGTTTATTATCTTTGCTCTGAACTTATTTGGCTTATTTGAACTTCGTTTACCGCAAACATGGTTAAACCGACTTGACCGTATTCAGTCGATGCAAAAAGGTGGCACTTTAGTGGGTGCTGGAATCATGGGTGTGGTTTCTGCACTTTTGGTCGGTCCTTGTATGACCGCACCTCTCGCTGGAACTTTATTATTTATTTCTCAAACACAAAACCAATGGCAAGGTGCTTTGCTTTTATTCTGTCTAGGTTTCGGAATGGGAATTCCGCTACTGCTGGCAAGTATTTTAGGGGCAAAATTCTTACCTAAAGCTGGTGACTGGATGCACCAGATTAAAGTGATTTTTGCTTTTCTGATGTTGGGTTTAAGTCTCTACTTTATTCGTCCTTTATTGCCAGATTGGGGCATGCAAGTACTGAGTCTAGCATTAGGCTTAGCTTTTATAGCCTATGCTGTTTATCAGTTTTTCTGGAAAAAAGGGCAACTACAATGGCTCTACGCGCTTTTATTATTAATCGTTACCCCTTTTGTAGCCTATAACCAATATCAACATATTCAAAATCGAGCTTTGCAAAGTTCTAATCATATGGCCGAGTGGCATATTGCAACTACAGCAGCGGACTTTGAGAAAATTTTAGCGGCAGCGCCTGCTGATCGGGCTATTGTGGTTGATATCTATGCAGACTGGTGTGTTGCATGCCAACCGATTGAACACCGTGTTTTAAAAGCGCCTGAGGTTCAATCTGCTCTCGCACCTTATTATTTAATTAAGCTTGATTTGAGTCATTATGACCAGTCACATGAAGCGCTACTTAAGCAATGGAATATTTTAGGACCACCGACCTATCTATTTTTAAGCCCAGAGAAAAAAGAGATTCGTGCTTTACGTTTAACTGGTGCTTTTAGTCAGCAAGAACTTTTGCAGCAACTTGCGAGCTTAGCAAAGTTAGAAGATTCATAAGGTAGTCATAGTTTCGATCTGATGAAATGTACGTACTTGATTACGTCCTGAAGCTTTTACTGCGTAGAGTGCTTGATCAGCCTGTCGAATAACAAGATAAGGGTCTTCTGAAAAAGCTGAACTGCTGATTCCAAAACTTGCACTAATATAAATAGGATTGTTTTGAGCGCTACAAACGGGCAGTTTTTGCAAAGCAAGACGACAACGCTCAGCAATTATTTGCGCTTGAATAATATCAGTATGAGGCAGTAATAAAATAAACTCCTCTCCACCAAAACGTCCAATAATATCCTCACTACGCAAATTCTCAGAAAGACATTGAGCAATTTCAATTAAGACCTGATCGCCTTGGTGATGCCCATATATATCATTAATTTTTTTAAAATGATCGATATCGAGAAGTACTACTGCGTAATCAAATTGTTGTTGATGTAGCGACTCTAAATGCGTGTTTAAACTACGTCTATTTAACACATTGGTTAATGGATCAAGTTGGCTTAGGCGTTGAATATAAGTTTCTCGTTGGCGCCATTGGGTGAGCAATATTTCAAATAAAACAAAACAGATTAATAAGATGGGCATAATAAAAAAAGCCATGCTTCCCAACCAGAAAGGATTGGTTTGAGCATGACGCATTGCCGTAAAATTAAATAATGGAGCATAGGATATAGCTCCAGTCATACCTAAATATGTACATACTGTTAGAATAATTGTTGCAGGTACAATAGCGCTATAAACGATTTTTCGGTCAAATAATACTAGACCTACTCCAATGGTGCCTACATAACCGACCATAGTAGCTGGGCTGATACTGCCAATTAAATATCCATCGTGGCATAGCATGAGGGTAAAGAACTGCACGCTAATTAAAGGAATAATTCGTTGAGCCCATTCATCATTTTTGTAGCGATAACAGGGAGTAATCAAAAGGCCCAATAAAAATAAAGTAAATAAATTTAGCCAGAGTTGTGATTCAACTAAAGGCAGATTTGCCCATTGCCAGACACTAGGGGTAAGTAGGATATAACCTTTCCATAAAATCCAACTGAAATTCATTGCACAAGCAAGTGTGAGCATCAGTGCACTTTTTTGTAATGGCGTCCAGTTGATGATGTGATTATTGTGGATGAAATCGATTATCACCTGCTTTGTTCTATGTATGGGATGAGTG